>CAZMSM010000004.1:0-58524 GCA_964568955.1 uncultured Eubacteriales bacterium
ACGGTGGTGTGAGAGGACGGCTACTCAATTAATGGGTAGCCTTCTACTCGATTAATTCTTGAAGATATTACGCACAATGTTGGGTCGTAAAAACATTTAAACATAAACCCAAGTTATATTAGCATGTCAAATTATGGGTGTCAATGTAAAATAAAAAAACGATGAAATCTCGGTTCAATATTACTTTGATTTGACAAATTCAAAGAACCGGTAAAGAATCGAATGTTCATAATCCGGCTGTACAACGGGGTCATGAAAAACAAAAACACGCAACAGGTAAACGACAAGCAACAGAATGATTGCGGTTGTGCCGATAACGGTTAGCGTCTTTTTGCTGATATGAAAGTTGAAAACTTCGCTGTGCAAAATCAAAAATATCAGCGGTATTGCCAGCCAAAACAAGGGATGTGTGGCGAAGGCCCTGTGAATATCACCGTGTAGTATTGCCATGTGCGCGCGTGCCATGCCACAGCTCGGGCAAGAGATGCCCAAAAAATGTTTTAAGGGGCAGCCGAGGGTTGCCATGTAAAACCAAGCAAAGGCCGCTATCCCCGCGTGTAACAGAATAATAAAAAAAACACTATGTTTGAAAGATTTCTTCATCCGCTTAAATATCTTGCTTGAGCGGGTAACCGTTTCCATCTGTGTTGATGGTCCCGGTGAGTAGCTGTACCCCTTCTACAATAGCCCAAACTTGCACAGCAATGGCACTTAAACCGCAGGTGACAGCGGAGGCAAGCAAGGTGAGCAGCAACTGTGTGACCGCTCTGTTTGTATAGCCCAAATAAAAGTTGTGAATGCCTAACGTGCCAAGGAAGAACGCAAGCAAGGCCGCTACGAGTTTTGAGCGCTGTTGTGTGCCCTGTGGTCCAAATTTTTGTGGCGGAGCAAAGAACACGCCGCACCGCACGCACATGACAGCGTTTTTATCGGTTGGGGCAGCGCAGTTTGGGCAGGAATTATTGCCGAGGCCTGCCGGCACTCCGCACGCTGTACAGATAGTATTTCCCGGCTGTAACACAGCCCCACAGTTTCTGCAATACATAAGTAATCATCCTTTAATCGGCTCAAAATTAAACCGGTATTTTCATTAGTGCAATCAAATCGAAAACGGCAGCCACGTAATCGGCGACAGTTTTTTTGCTACCGTCTGCGGCGGTTGTCGGGTGGAGCGTCATGCCGGCGTCCCCGGCGGCCATGAACTGTGGGTGAGCTGCGTCTGTCCAAACGGTGGGCTGTTCTTCTTGTTCCAACAGCCAAAAGATAAAGTCGTTATATTCGGAGTTGTACAGCGTGCCGATGTGCGCTACCCCTCGGAAAAACCAAACCTGTTCCGGGTACATACAGGTGGAAGCATCAATAACACGGTCGAGGGAGAGGTGGTTTTTGCCGCAGCACTCATTCGCTTGAATATACCCCTCCGGTAGTGTTTCGCCGAGTAAGGCTACGGTTGCGCCTGCACTGGTACAGACGGTTTCAATCAGGCCGTCGCCTTGCTTGATGGCGGATGGGAAAGCAGGAATCAAGGCGTCCTCATAGTGGGAAGTAAAGAATACTTTCACACCGTTGCGCATGGCATCTTCAACAATCTCTTGGCGTTTTTGCCGCACGTTGTAATGAAAGTCGTCAATTCTTGCAATCAAGGTGGCGTGTTTTGTGGTGTCAAGCAGGGCGCTCTTTGCCTGTTCATAAGCGCCTTCACGCACAAGCGCCCACATGCCGGGCATGGTGCCCAAGGTGTCAACCACAACTTCTTCCAAAACCCTGTCTTTCAAAGCTTCAAGCATTCCGTTGAGAAAATTAACGATCGTTTCAAGTGAACCGGTTTGGTCAAGCACCTCAACAACCGCATCCAGAGCATAGTCCAGGTGGTAGGTTTCGTCATTTACATTAAGTCGTAGGTAATGCTTTAAAGCGGTCTTATCAATACTGATTTTACCCGTCATGATTTCACTCGCCGCGAGTGAACCTGAAAAAACGGAGGAAAGGAAAAGACAACTGTCAATATCATCATAGCCGAACTGAGCAAAATACGCGAGTGTCAAGGCACCACCAAGACTGCAAGCTGTTAGGTCAACCTTGCTGTGGCCTGTTTGTGCCTTTGCCCTTTGTATCATGGCGTTGAGTTCTTTCGCATGCTCTATGGGGTCTAAGCGCCAGTCATAATTAAAATAGTAAACATGGTCCGCGCCGAGTTTGTCGCAAGCAGAGCGAAGCAAACCGATAACGTTTTTCCCCCGGCTGTTTATATAATCGGGGTAGTGGGCCATGGAAAGCGGGAAAGTTGTCGTCGTTAAAACGTATTTTGAATTACCGTCGGCATCGCAGGCGGACGGTTCAAGTATTTTATTGGCTAAAGGTACGAGCCTGTCACCCAGTTTGTTCCAATCGCGTGAAAGTGCCGAGGCCGTCAAGCCCAGAACAGCCTCAACCGCAAGCTCCCCAAAATCGATTACCGGTGGCCAAGCCGACAGCTCGTCCGGTGTGCCTTCGTCCCTTATCATCGGGAAGCCGTTCATGCCGCCGACGACCACAAGCGGTGTGTGCCCGCAATTGCAGTCTTGAACCGCAAAAGCCGGCACAACAACAAGGAAAGCCAAGATGACTGACAGGAAAACACTGAAAATTCTTTTCATCTCAAAAACCTCACTCTATTATAATGTTTTAAATAACGGCAGCTTGACTGCCGATATCCTCTTTAATAAGCTCAATAGGTAATCAAACAAAGCGTTCGCTTTTTCAACAGTTTCGATATGGTAAAGTGTCATGCCGTCGTCATCGCTACCCAAAAACTGCGGGTAATCCGGGCTTGAAAACACGGTTGCTTGCGTTGGCTGATAGATAAGCCACAACAGGAACTCATTATAATCCGAGCCATACAGGCACCGTACATGCCGCACATTTTTAACAAACCAGACCTGATCGGGGAAATCTGCGGTTGAAGCATCGATGATATTATCGGGTGAAATATGGTTATGCCCCGAGCAGGCGTTTTGCTGCATATACCCCGCCGGCAGTGTAGTGCCCAGAGGAGCGCAATAAGCGCCGCCACTCGCGCGGGCAGTTTCAATGAGCGTGTCGCTGTGGAAGCTTGACGAAGCATAAACGGGCGCGGGGGCAAGATTGTAGTTGGCGACAAAGGTAACTCGGACACCGTCTGCCATGGCGTTTTGGATGATCTCTTTGCATTTTTGATGCACATTGTATTGCACATAGTCTATTCTTTCAATGAGGCCGGTCTGCTTTTGCGGGTCGAGCAAATTGGTTTTTGCTGCCTCGTAATCCTCCGCCCTGACAACAGCCCACAAACCGGGCATCGTCAAAAAGATTTTCTGTATGATGATTTTGTTAAAATCGTCCAGTAGGGCGGCAAGCCCGGCATTGGCAAAACCAACGATGACATCCCCAATTCCGGTGATATCGGCCAGCAGGAACAGCACCTTCATGACAGCCTTTGTTTGCGTAGTGCCACTGTTCTGGGGCAGGTAATTCAGCAGGTCGTCCTTGTCAATCCCAAGCCGCAGCGACATTGCATCACTTGCGAGCTGTACGCCGGAATAGGTGGAGCAAAGCAACATGCAGCTTTTAACGGATGAGGTACCAAACATTTGAAAATAAGTCAACGTGACAATACCACCCATACTTAACACCGCAAGGTCGACCTTTTCGCATCCCTTTTCAAGCTTGACGTTTTCTATAAAAGCGTCAAGGTAGGCTGCGTTTACCATCGGGCTCAACCGCCAGTCATAGTTGAAATAATAGGTCATATCCGCGCCGATTTTGTCACAAGCGGAATGGAGCAAACCACCTTCGGAAGATTGCGCCGAAGCAAGGTCGGGGTAATGTGCGAGGGACTGCGGGTATGTGGCCGTTGTAACGTTATATACAGAATCGCCGTTGTTGTCACACGCGGCGTATTTGAGTATGTCATAGGTCGCAGGGAGAAGATTGTTGCCGAAACCGAGCCAGCCGCCGCCCGTCGCGGCAGAAAACAAGCCTTTGGCTATTGGTGGGAGCAAATCTCCCACGATAATTTCCGGGGGCCAAACGGATTGTTGCGTGTCCGTGCCGGCATTCATTACAAGCGGTTTGTAGCCCATGCCGCTCACCAACACAAAGGGTGCTTGCCCATTGTCGTTCAATTCAACGGCGAAAGCCGGTACAAGGGACAAGAGCGCAAGAACAATGGCGATGAAAACGCTGAAAATCTTTTTCATAAAATGACCCCAATCAATATTTTATCGGTTTCAGATTTGCCGTTTCGGACGCCATATAGGGCGTCCCTACACGAAGACCTTTGTTTCAAAGCATACCCAGCCGCCGTCTTCGTGCCTTTTAACCACGTCAAAGCCATATTTGTTAAATGCGTCAAGCACGTCCTTTTCCCGCAAATCGATGATGCCGGAGGTGATGAACACACCGCCCGGTTTCAAAAATTTTGCCACATCGGCGCAGAACGAGATAATGATATCCGCCACGATATTGGCGACGACTATATCATATTGCCCATCTACCTTGTCGGCCAAATTGCCGTTCAATACGGTGTATTGCGGTTCTTCAAAGCCGTTCAATCTGCCATTTTCCCTTGCTGTTTTAACGGCTAACTTGTCAATATCTACGCCAATTGCGTTTTTGGCTCCCAATAGAAGCGCCGCGACAGATAAAATGCCGCTACCGCAGCCGATGTCCAGCACCGTGCTGTCTTTTTTTACGTGGGGTTCCATCGCTTCCAGGCACAAGCGTGTGCTTTCGTGCCCACCGTTGCCAAAGGCAAGACCGGGCTCAATGTTAAAAATAATTCGACCGTTTGCGTCGACGACATCCTCCCATACGGGGCGTATGAGCAGGCGCTTACCTATTGGCATCGGCTTAAAAAACGCCTTCCAGTTGTTTTCCCAGTCCTCGTTTTTACACGGTTTTGTTTCGATTTTGTGTGCAATGTTTTCTGCCGTATACCGTTGTGTTAGGAAGGCTACCGCCTGCGCCGGGGTTTCCTCCGGCGATATGTAAACATGAATAAGGCCTTTTGAACGGTCTTTGTTTAATAGCGTTTCGTCAATTAAATCGACGTGGGCTATTTCGTTGGTTTCCACCTCCAACGTTCGATAATCTTCAATATAAATGCCGTACGGCACGGTCATGTGGGCAATATCACCCGCGGCATCTAGTTGTGCGGCGTCGACGGTGATGATGATTTCGGTCCAGTCCATGTTCACTCCTATGTATCTCACATCGGCGAGAGCAAGCCCACGCCTTACTTTCATTAATATTTATTGTGAACGTCCTCGGCAAAGCACAGCAAATCTTTTAGCTCGAGTACCTTGCCGTCGTCCAGCGTAACCTTGCCGGTCATTTTACCGAAAACTTGATGTTGGTCTGTCGAAATAACGACATACGACATTTTGGCCGCGCGGTCGATGATGGGTTCAAACATGGTTTCAAAACGCCCGTCACTTGAGGTAAATGTCCAAGGTTTTATATAGCTGTCTTTTGGGATATTAAAGGTGACATCGTCGAGTTTGTGGGCAACGCCGTCATAAAATAAAACGTTTTCACTCGCGGCTGCTGTATTGCCAAAGCCGTAACCGATGTTAAAGCCGAAAGGCTTGCCTTCGACAATGCCGTTGCCGGAGCCCCAGTACCAGGTGTTTTCGTAAGTCCAAACGCCGCGCCCCCAGTCCAGGGTGCCAAAGTCGGTTTCCGGGTTAAAGACATAGTCCTTGCCGTCAAAGCTTACCTTGCCGCTTGCCCGCATGCAGTTGATTTTTTGATTGTAGTAAAAGGCATTCTTTTTTTCCGACCATGGGGTGGCGATGACCATGCTGTCCATGGGCGGCTGTTTTAAATTGATGTCACAAGTAAGCGTTTTGCCGTCGGAAAAATCCCTGAACTCGCATTTGAGATCCCGGTTGCCGGGGGAGACGATAAAATCCATATCAAGCTTTTTGTCGTGGTAGGATACGTTGCCCCCGGAAGATGCGGGCATGCGTAATTTACCCAGTGGCAGGGCGTTTATAATGGTGTTTGTTGTTTCCTTTGGCGTTTTAAAATCAAGCAGGGTTACGGACTGCAAACCAAAATACCCGACGTCGGAAACGGTCAGGGCGATGCCAAACTCGTCGGAGAGCACGGCGTAGTAATCCCATTCCTTGATTTGAAATTTGGGTGCCTTAATGGCTTTGCGGTCATAAATCTGAACGGGGCTCCTCGACCAACCCGGTTCGCGAAGGCTACCATCCTTGTTAAGCAAAGGCTGTACGGCTGTAACTTCGTGATTACGCATGGTGCTTCCTCCCTGTAAATTTATTTGTTTTATTTATTTATTCTTTTTCGTCCATCAAATTAGCCTTCGGTTCGGAAGATACGCCTCTTGCGTGGTTATAAAGTTTTCTGTTGTCTAACGCCCACTGGCGCATGGTGAATTCACCGGCGTCAATGCCGTCCACAGCCTGCGCAATGGCATAAATCCTCGCATCAAGCATATCAAGCTGGGCCAATATTTCCGCTTCCAAGAACATAGGGCGCATAGCCGCCCCGAATTCGGGTTCGCCGTGGTGCGATATAATCATATGTTCCAACAGCATCAAGAGCTCTTTTGGGGTGCCGAGTTTGCTTCCGATGCGCTCAACGGCCATCGCACCGCGTACCAGGTGACCTACTAAGTTGCCGTCGGTCGTGTAGCCGGAGACGATCCCCGTGTCCGACACTTCGAATTCTTCTGTCTTGGCAATGTCGTGTAAAACAATACCGGCAAACAGCAAATCCGGGTCAACAAAGGGGTAAAGTTTGCATAGCCCCTGTGCCAAGCGTAGGATGGAAAGTGTATGGTATAAAAGGCCGCCCCTCATGGCATGGTGCAGTTTAAAGGCTGCGGGCCAATATAACAGTTTATCGCTGTATTCGTCCAACATAGCCAGAACAAGGTCTTTTAGATGCTCGTCTTTGAAGCGGTTGACAACCGCACGTATTTCGGCCAGCATCGCTTCGCCGCTGTATTCCGCACCGGGAACAAAGTCGTTGATGTTGACTTCGTCCGACTCAACAACGGGGCGAATTCTTTCAACACGCAACTGTTCGACACCGTTAAACTCGTTAAGTGTTCCCCTGACTCGAATCAGTTGGCCGGCAGAAAACTTTGCATGTACATCTTCCTTATAATCCCAGAACTTCGCGGGCATCTCGCCGTGTGCGTCCGTCAAGGTTAAATCAAGATATGGCAGACCTTTTGCGGTTACTTTTTTATCAAGCGCTTTAATAAGGCAAAAGCCTTCAACGCCTCCGGCTTTATTGATGGGGGTTAGATTCATGATAAGTTGGTTCCTTTCCTGATTTGAAAAAAATCTTTCGAAAATTCCTCTCAAACGCTCTTGGTATTTGTCTTGTTATCAAAAAATATGATACCATACAAGTGAAAATAAAACAATGAAATTTCCCGATAAAGCTTGACTTTTCATCACGGAGTGTCTATATTTAATTCAGCAACTCGGGGCGGGGTTCAATTCCCCACCGGCGGTGTTACAGTGGGGCGAAAGCCCTCGTAACAAAAGCCCGCGAGCCTTAACAAGGCTGATCCGGTGTAATTCCGGAGCCGACGGTATAGTCCGGATGAGAGAGTAGCGCATATAAAAGCGTATGCCGCCCTGTGATTTTTTTCGCGGGGCGTTATTTTTTGGTTTTGGAAGGAAATATTATGGAAAAGAAAGTTAAGTACAATGTTGTGAAAATGGCGCAAATGGCCATGCTCGTTGCTATCTCTATTGTGTCCTTGTATGTGGTTCCCTTGCTTTCAATCGTTCCGGCGGCACCCTTTCTTCAGTATGACATTGCGGATATTCCGGTGCTTATCGGCACAATGCTTTTTGGGCCGGGTTCGGGGTTACTTATACTCTTATTGGTGAGTGTTCTGCAGGGCGTTACAATCAGTGCAAGTAGCGGCTGGGTAGGCATTGTGATGCATTTTTGCGCGTCCGGTGCCCTTGTGGTCGTTTCGGGGCTTATTTACCATAAATGGAAGACGGTCTGGTCGCTGATACTTGGCTTAGTGCTCGGTGCGCTTGCCATGACAGCGCTGATGGTGCCGCTTAATCTCTTTTTTACCGTGCGTTTTTTAGGTGTTCCGTTCCAAGCGGTTAAGGATATGCTTTTGCCGGCAATCATTCCGTTTAATCTCATTAAATCCGTTTTAAATTCAACCATTACGGGGGTTTTGTTTTTTCCGCTGAAAGAAATATTGAATAGACTCGATTTGCTGCAGCCGCAAAGTTGTAAGTTAAAAAATGAACAAAAGTTTAACATTTGAATTTGACCTTGACAACCAATACGAAAAGCGGTAAGATAAATATACAAATTTAATATTTCCTTATTAAGAGTGGCTGAGGGTACAGGCCCGAAGAAGCCCGGCAACCTGTAAAGCTTCACAACTTTACAAGGTGCCAAATCCTGCGGTAATAACCGAAAGATAAGGTGTTCAAAACGCCCGCGGTTAACCCTGCGAGCGTTATTTTTTATCAGAAAAAGGAGAAGATTATGGCCAGACATCTATTTACGTCCGAATCTGTAACAGAAGGGCATCCGGATAAAATTTGCGATCAAATTTCCGATGCGGTCCTCGATGCTATTATGGCGCAGGACAAAATGGGCAGAGTCGCCTGCGAGTGCACTTGCACCACGGGCATGGTATTCGTCATGGGCGAAATTTCGACAGATTGCTATGTGGATATCCCAAAGCTTGTACGCGAAGTGATATGTGAAATCGGTTATGACAGCGCGGAAAAAGGCTTTGACGGCAACACCTGCGCAATCCTTACCGCTGTTGATGAGCAATCGTCCGACATCGCCTTGGGTGTGGACAAGTGTGGCGCCGGGGACCAGGGTATGATGTTTGGTTTTGCCTGCGACGAAACGCCGGAGCTGATGCCCCTGCCGATATCACTCGCACATCAACTGGCGCGCCGCATGACAGTCATGCGCAAGAATAGTACGCTTGACTATCTCAGGGCAGACGGCAAAACACAGGTCACGGTTGAGTATGATGAAAACGACAAACCCGTGCGGATTGACGCAATTGTTATTTCCTCCCAGCACAGCGCCGATGTCGAGATGGACGTTATCCGCAGAGATATTATTGAACATGTTATCAACCCCATCGTTCCGGCGGAGATGATGGATGATAAAACCATTATTTATGTTAACCCGACGGGGCGTTTTGTCACGGGTGGCCCTCAGGGCGACAGTGGATTGACAGGGCGCAAAATAATTGTTGATACCTACGGCGGGTATTCCAGGCACGGCGGCGGCGCTTTCTCCGGCAAAGACCCGACCAAGGTTGACCGCTCGGCAGCGTATGCGGCAAGGTATATCGCAAAGAACGTTGTTGCTGCAGGGCTTGCTAAAAAGTGTGAAGTAGAACTGGCTTATGCAATCGGCGTGGCCTGCCCCGTGTCCGTCATGGTGGAAACTTTTGGCACCGGCGTTATTTCGGATGACACCCTGAGCTGCATCATTTCGGAGCTCTTTGACCTTCGCCCTGCCGCGATTATTGAAACACTCGACCTGCGCCGTCCCATTTATCGCCAATTGGCGGCTTTGGGTCATGTGGGCAGAACAGATATTGACCTTACCTGGGAAAAGACGGATAGGGTAGAAGATTTGCGCAAGGCGGCGGGGATCGACAACCTGTAAAACAGGTCGTATTCAAAAACTAAATGCGTTAGCCTGTCAAAAGTCTTTTTGGCAGGCTTCGCTTTTTCTTGATACTTACCGTGGGATAGAGTACAATCATAGCAAGAAAAACAAAACAGAAAAATGGAGTAACTTATGCTTTCAAAACGACTTGAAAAGATTTTGCTGTCGGTGCAAAAACCGGGACGGTATACCGGTGGGGAACTCAACAGTGTTATTAAAAACAAAGATGATGTCGCTATCCGTTATGCTTTTTGCTTTCCGGATACCTACGAAATCGGCATGTCCCACCTCGGGATGAAGATTCTCTACTCACTCGCTAACGCTAGGAGAGACACTTGGTGTGAGCGCGTATTCGCCCCGTGGGTAGATATGGAAGAAAAGATGAGGCAGGAGAAGATTCCCCTGTATGCACTCGAAAGCGGCGATGCCATTGCTGACTTTGACTTGCTCGGCTTTACGCTTCAATATGAGTTGAGCTATACCAATGTGCTGAATATGCTCGATTTAGCCGGTTTGCCCGTAAGGGCGGACCAACGGAGCGACTTGACACCGATTGTTATTGGCGGTGGCCCTTGCGTTTGCAACAGTGAGCCGATAGCGGATTTTTTCGATATTCTACTGCCCGGCGAGGGGGAGGAAGTAAGCAACGACATCATTGACCTGTTGAAAGACCACAAGCAAAAAGGTTCATCAAAAGCCGAGTTTTTGCTTGCCGCTTCACAAATACAAGGCGTTTATGTGCCCTCGCTTTATGATGTGCGTTATAACGAAGACCATACGGTGGCCGCGGTAAGCCCTTTGCAAAATGCGCCCGCCAAAGTTAAAAAAAGGCTGGTTTCAGACTTAGACAGCATGTTCGCACCGGACAGCTTTGTTGTACCGTTTTTGGAGGTCGTGCACGACCGCGTAACGGTGGAAATATTCAGGGGCTGCATACGCGGTTGCCGCTTTTGCCAAGCGGGCTTTTTATACCGTCCCATTCGGGAAAAATCACCTGCCACCGTCAATGCCCAATGTCAAGCCTTGTGCGAAAGCACCGGGTATGACGAGGTTTCGCTTTGCTCACTGAGTACAAGCGACTACACCGGTATCGGCGAACTTTTACCCCGCCTGCTCGATTGGACGGTGGACGACAAGGTGAACATTGCCTTGCCTTCCCTTCGGGTTGATAATTTTTCGGAGGAACTCATGGAGCAGCTTACCAAGGTGCGCCGCAGCGGGTTGACTTTCGCGCCGGAGGCGGGCACCCAGCGCCTGCGGGATGTTATCAATAAAAATGTTACCGAGCAAGAAGTGATGAGCACTGTGCGCCAAGCTTTTGAAGGCGGCTGGATGGCGGTTAAACTCTATTTTATGATTGGTTTACCGACAGAAACTTTTGAAGATATTGATGGCATAGCAGACTTGGCCCAAAAGGTGGTTGATGCGTATTACAACAACCCCGAAAAGCCAAAAGGCAAAAGCGTTGCCGTGGCGGTGAGTATCGCGAGCTTTGTGCCAAAGCCTTTTACCCCTTTCCAGTGGGAAGCACAGGATACCGTTGAGCTCATTGAACAAAAACAACATTATTTAAGGGATACCATTAAAAGCCGTAAAATCAATGTCAGCCGCCACAAGGCGCAAACAAGCTTTTTGGAAGGCGTTTTTGCAAGGGGGGACAGGCGGCTTGCCGCGGTTATTGAACTTGCTTGGCGAAAAGGCTGCCGTTTTGACGGATGGGATGACCAAATCCGCATAGACTTGTGGGCAGAAGCCTTTGAAGAGTGCGGCATCGAACCCGCATTTTATGCCAACCGCAAAAGAGAATTTGACGAAGTTCTTCCCTGGGATCATATGGATTATGGTGTCAGCAAGACTTTTTTGATTAACGAAAACAAAAAAGCGCACGAGGGTGCCACCACACCCAACTGCCGCGAAAACTGCTCCGCTTGTGGGGTCAACAGCTTGAACGGAGGTGCTTGCCATGCGCTCGGTTAGAGTTTGGTTTACAAAAACAGGCAGTGCCAAATACACTTCGCATCTGGACATAAACCGCTGTATGTTGCGTGCGCTCAGCAGAGCCCGCTTGCCGGTTTGGTATACGGAAGGGTTTAACCCCCACCCCTACATCACTTTTGCTTTGCCCCTTTCGTTGGGGATTGAAAGCGAAGGCGAGCCGATGGATATGCGTATAACAGGGGATTTGACACATAAAGCCATAAAGGACAGCCTTGCCGGTGTCATGCCGGCGGGCATTAACATCACCGCAGTAACCGATGCCGTTGACGATGCAAAAACCATTCGCTATGCGGAATATGGGATAGATATTGAGTTCGCTACGGCACAAGAAGCAAACGATTTTTGCGACAAAGCAAAGGCTCTCGTGTCGGAAGGCACCTTGAAGGCGGAAAAAATCGGTAAACAAGGACGCTATAAGGTGACAAAAGAGGTGGCATTGAAAGACCTGATTTCAAACTTCACCGCCGAATGCGTTCAAAACCGAGTTGTCATCAACACGGCACTGGCTGCCGGCAACAATGCGAATTTGAACCCAAACCTGCTGATTGATACCCTTTTAAAGGAAACCGACTTAAACACTGTCGTGGTAAAAATCATGAGGAAAAGGCTACTGAAAGCCGATTTCGAGGTTTTTAAGTAAGTTTAGACCTAAAAGACATTTATTTTAAAAAAATACTTGAAACATCAAAGTATTTGTGATACTATGTCCAAGCATTTGTTTCCTTGCCGTGGCAATGGCTGTGGCAATGGGGTTTAATGTAATAACATTAAAGCTGATGTTCCTCTTTTGTGTATACATTACGAACATCTGAAATCGGAGGAACAATTTATGGACGCACTAAAACTAATCGCACAGGACCAAATCAAAGCGGATCCCCCACAAATCAGGGTCGGCAACACCGTTCGGGTGCATGTCAAAATCCGTGAAGGCGAGCGGGAAAGAATCCAGATTTTTGAGGGCACCATTATTGCCCGCAACAACAGCGGCGTTTCCGAAACCTTTACTGTACGTCGTGTATCTTACGGCGTCGGCGTGGAAAGAGTCTTCCCGATTCATTCCCCCAACGTTGCCATGGTCGAAAACGTCAGGATCGGTAAGGTTCGCAGAGCGAAACTTTACTATCTGCGTGACCGTGTAGGCAAGTCTGCCAGGGTAAAGCAAAAGCTCAGATGATCGCTTTTGCAACAAAGTTTTTATGAACACCTCAAAGGGCAGACTCTCAGTCTGCCCTTTTGAGCATTTGAAAGTGCGTGGTCATAAAGAAGAAGAAGGCGAAAAGTGCGAAAAATCAATGAATATTGGATTGAGTTTTCAACGCTTCCGACAGCCCAACCCCCTTCAAAGTATTGGAAGTTCTTTTATGAGTGGGTAGACTCGGTTATGGGCGCAATCATCATTATATTTATTTTGTTCACTTTCCTATTCAGGGCGGTTGGTGTTGATGGCAGTTCCATGGTGCCGACTTTGCACGACGGGGATTGGCTTGCCATCTCCGGTATCAATTTTGAGCCCCGCAGGGGTGATATTGTTGTTGTAACGCAACCAAATGATATACATGAGCCCCTCATAAAGCGTATAATAGCTGTAGGCGGGGAAACGATTGACATTGACTTCGTCACGCACGAGGTCAAAATAAACGGCGAAACGATTGACGAGCCCTATATTGCACAGCCTACGGGTCGGAGTTTTGATGTAAAGTTCCCCTTGCTTATACCCGAAGGGTTTGTTTTCGTCATGGGGGACAACCGCAACAACTCAAAAGACAGCAGAGCCTCCGGTGTGGGTGTCATTGACAAAAGATATATACTCGGGAAAACGCGGTTTCGAATTTTCCCTTTCGGCAGTTTTAAAATTGCAAACCTATCACCGGACTATACTGTTTAGCTTAAAACCGAACAAATCTTTAGAATTGAAGTGAGCGCTATGTTTTTATCACGTATAAAAAGCAAGTTTGTCCAACTTGTTTATGATAGCATCTCGATTATTTATACAGCTGTCATTATCATTATGGTGGTTTTTACCTTCTTTTTCAGAATCGCCGGTGTGGTGGGGCCGTCCATGATGTCGACCTTGTACGATGGCGATAAACTGGTGGTCTCGGCTTTTGTCAAGGAACCTCAGCCGGGCGACATTATCATCATCACACAGCCCAACGCCTTTCACGAACCCATCGTTAAGCGGATTATCGCGATGCCCGGGCAGGAGGTCAACATTGACTTTCTAAAGGGGATTGTGTATGTGGACGGCAAATTACTCAGAGAGTTCTATGTCAAGGGCAGCACAACGGACAAGTTTGATATCGATTTTCCGGTGACGGTACCGGCGGGCAGTGTTTTTGTTATGGGCGACAACCGCAATCACTCGACGGACAGCCGTTCGAGCCAAATTGGGTTTGTTGATGAAGATTATATACTGGGCAAAGTTCTTGGTCGCATTTACCCAAAGGGCAACTGGTGGATACGCTAGCGGGTTGCCCCTGCTAAACGGGAGTAATAAGATGAGTGATTATCCAAAGCAAAATGTGCAATGGTTCCCCGGCCACATGGCCAAAACGCGCAGGCTAATGAAAGAGAGCCTTTCACTTGTCGATGCCGTTGCCGAGATACTTGACGCAAGAATACCCGAAAGCAGTCGGAACCCGGAAATTGCAAAGCTAATCGGCCAAAAGCCGAGAATAATCTTGTTGAATAAATGTGATTTAGCCGATCAAAACGCTACGCGCGACTGGATGAAGCACTTTGAAGAACAAGGGTTCAGTGCCTTGGCGGTGGACTGCCGTTCGGGCAGAGGCCTCAACCAATTTCGCCCCTTGGTCTGTGAGGTTTTGAAGGATAGAATTGCCGCTAATATTGAAAAAGGCATGCCGGGGCGCGCGATAAGGGTGATGGTGGTCGGTATACCCAACACCGGCAAATCCTCCTTTATCAACCGTTTAGCCGGCAAAAATAAAGCCAAGGTAGCCGACAAACCGGGCGTGACCCGCAAAAACCAGTGGTTTGACATCGGCAGCGGTGTTCAGTTGTTGGATACCCCCGGCGTCTTGTGGCCCAAATTTGAAGACCCAAAGGTTGGCGATAAGCTGGCCTTTACCGGGTCGGTCAAAGATGAAATTATGGACATTGAAGCGATTGCCCAGCGCCTGTTGGGCCTACTGAAAGTCTTCTATACCCAAAGGCTGTGCGAGCGTTACGGGTTAGCGGATATAGAGGCTATGCCCAATCATGAACTGTTGGAAATGGTTGCCATCAAGCGTGGGATGCTCCTTGGCGGCGGAGTGGCGGACACCGAAAGAGCGGCCGTCATGCTTTTGGACGAATACAGGGGCGGCAAGCTTGGCAGAATATCCTTGGAGCAGGTGAAATAACACGATGGATTGGCATCAACATGAAAATAGAGCTTTTGCACAAGGCTTTACGACAGTCTGCGGTATAGATGAAGCAGGCAGGGGACCGCTTGCGGGCCCGGTTTGCGCCGCCGCTGTGATATTACCCAAGGAGTGCGAAATTGAAGGGATTAACGATTCTAAAAAGCTTTCCGAAAAAAAACGGAATGCTCTTTTTGATGTTATAACAAAAAAGGCCTTGGCCTACAGTGTTGCCTGGGCGACACCGGCCGAGATAGACGCAATCAATGTCTTACAAGCAACATTCCTTGCCATGCGGCGGGCGGTCGAAGGGCTTGCTATCCAACCGGCTATAGCGCTCATTGACGGCAACCAAATGCCGCCGCTCTTGCTACCGGCGCGCACGATTATCCGGGGGGACGCTGTGAGTGCCTCCATCGCCGCGGCATCTGTTTTGGCTAAAGTCAGCAGGGACCGCCTGATGCTGGAAGTCGACGAACAATACCCGGAATATCGCTTTGCCGCACACAAGGGCTACGGCACAAAAGTTCATTATCAAATGCTCGCACTGTACGGCCCTTCGCCCGTGCACAGGCAAACCTTTTTAAAAAACCTTGACAGGGCAAAATAAGTGGCAACCTATCAACCGAAAGGATTTTTATAATGCCGAAGAATCTGTCCGGAGCCTGGGGCGAAACCTATGCAGCGCGTTACTTGCGTGATGCCGGCTGCCAAATCATAGCGGCCAATGTCAGCAACCGTTATGGGGAAGTGGATATTATAGCGACAGACAAAGAATATATCTTTTTTGTCGAGGTTAAGTCAAGGGGCGCAAACTCTATAGCCACCCCTGCGGAATCCGTCACCTATCAAAAACAAAGAAAAATTTGCGGTGTTGCAGCTTCCTTTTTGCAAAACCATCACTATGACTTACAGCCTCGTTTTGATGTGATAGAAGTGTATCTCGGTAATAATAACACGCTCGACAAAATCAATCATATCAAAAATGCATTTGATAGCACGATCTAAAAAACAAGAAAAATAGGCGTAAAGTATATAAGCTTTACAGACTAAAACGACAGGCTATATTAAAAGGAGCGAACAATATGTTTTACACCAGCACCAGGGACAGTAGTGTACATGTGACGGCATCACAAGCCATTACGGCGGGCATTTCGGCCGAAGGCGGTCTTTTTGTGCCCGAGCATATTCCGCGGATTTCTCTTAATGATATAAGTCGACTTTCCGATGTTGATTATGTTGAAAGAGCAAAGTTCATTCTTTCGCTTTACCTGACGGATTTTACCGCGCAGGAAATTGATGACTGTGTAAACGGTGCGTATTCCGGCGGAAAATTCAGTGACGAAAAAATTGCCCCACTTGTTGAGCTCTACAAAGATGTTGAAATTTTGGAACTTTGGAAGGGGCCGACTTGCGCGTTCAAGGATATGGCACTTCAGCTTTTACCGCAGCTGCTGACTACATCTGCAAAAAAAGCCGCACCGGGGAAGGAAATTGTTATCCTGGTTGCAACCTCCGGCGATACGGGCAAAGCGGCGCTGGAAGGCTTTAAGGATGTGCCCGGCACGAAAATTTTGGTTTTCTACCCCAGTGATGGTGTCAGCCCTGTGCAAAAACTGCAAATGACAACGCAGGAGGGCGGCAATGTGGGCGTGTGTGCAATTGAGGGTAATTTTGACGATGCCCAAAACGGCGTAAAAGCAATTTTTGCAAATAAAACCATGGCCGTAAAACTCGAAGAGCATAACTTGATGTTTTCTTCCGCAAACTCTATCAACTGGGGCAGACTGGTACCGCAGATTGTCTATTATATATCGGCTTATTGCGAGCTTGCCGCAAAAGGGTCCATTAGCTTGGGGGATAAAATTAATATCGTTGTACCCACCGGTAATTTTGGCAATATCCTTGCCGCGTATTACGCGATGGAAATGGGCTTGCCGGTTCATAAGCTTATCTGCGCATCCAATGCCAACAATGTGTTAACGGAGTTTTTTGAAACGGGCAAGTATAATCGTTTGCGCGTATTTCACGCAACGGCTTCACCGTCTATGGATATTCTTATCTCCAGCAATCTGGAACGTTTGCTATATTTACTCAGCGACAAAGATGAAGCTTATACCAATAGCTTAATGGAACAACTTGCCAAAACCGGTGTGTATGATGTCAGTAGGGACATACTGGCAAAAATAAAATCAACTTTTGCAGCGGGCTATTGTGACGATGCACAAACCAAGGCCACCATCGCCGCAACATTTAAAGACAGGGGCTACCTGTGCGATACACATACCGCTGTGGCCGTCCATGTTTATGAAAGCTACCGCGCGGCAACCGGCGACACGACGCCGGCCGTCATCGCGTCAACCGCTTCGCCCTTCAAATTCAGCGCAAGTGTGCTTGCTGCCCTACAAACCGATGCCGCGGCACAGGGGGATGAGTTTGCCATGCTCGACGAGCTCGCAGTGCTCACCGGAACAGCTTGCCCGCAGCAACTGACCGGCTTAAAAGAAAAACCGGTGCGCTTTAATGACGTGTGCACAAAAGAAGGCATGGCGCAGTCCGTACTCGATATGCTTAAACTTTAATCCCGAATCTGTACTTCAACCAAAAATGTCTAAAAAACGAAGCGAAAATCTTGTTAAGGAAGGGGGCACCTATGTCACTTTTTGCCATTGCGGATACACACTTATCTTTCGGTGTGGACAAACCGATGGAAATATTCCCCGGTTGGGCCGGCTTTGAAAAGCGGCTTGAAAAAAACTGGCGCGCCGTGGTTGGCGAAAAAGACACCGTCGTTATTGCCGGCGACATTTCTTGGGCGATGACCTTGCCCGAAGCCGAGTCGGATTTTCGTTTTTTGCATCAATTACCCGGGAAGAAAATCATCATAAAAGGCAACCATGATTATTGGTGGACAAGCAAGAAAAAAATGGACGACTTTTTAGCAAGCCATTCGTTTGACACGGTAGAGATACTGCATAACAACGCCTTTTCCGCCGGCCCCGTAACGGTCTGCGGAACAAGAGGCTGGCCGCAGGAGGGCGAGGGCGACGAGGACAAAAAGGACAAAAAGGTGTTGCTACGCGAAGCGGGTAGGCTCAAAATGTCCGTGGATGCTGCAAAAAAAATCGGTGGAGAGCCGGTTGCGTTTTTGCACTACCCCCCGGTTACGGCGGAAGGTGCTTGTGAGGAATTTATCGACATCCTTGCCGAAGAAAACATCAAGCGCTGTTTTTTTGGGCACCTACATGCACAGGGCATGAAAAACTTCCGTGATTTTGACTACAGAGGGACCCGATTCAGTCTTATTTCAGCGGACTTTTTGGATTTTTGTCCAAAGCTTATCGAAAAATACCGGTAACATGTAAAATATGAACAAACATTTAAGATTATTGAAAATAGTAGATATTCAGTCGAATATCTGTTATAATATTGAGGTTAATCGCCTGTTTTGCAAGGGCGCTATTTAGGAGGAATTTGCTAATGAGTTTAAAATCAGCTAACAAAATCGAATCAAACGTGTACGAGCTTGAAATCGAAATCGAAGGCACCAAGTTTAGGGAAGCCAATCAAAAAGTTTTCAACCAAAAAAAGAACAGCATCAACGTGCCGGGTTTCCGCAAAGGCAAGGCGCCTTTGAGCTTGATTGAAAAAACCTATGGCAAAGACGTTTTTTACGATGACGCCATCGAAATGCTTTTTCCGGAGTTGATAGAGCAGGCGTACGAGGCAGGCAATATCGATGCTGTCGACAACCCTTATGACTTCGATATAAAAGAAATCGGTGACGAAGGCGTTTTGTTCACAGTAAAAGTTACGGTAAAACCCGACATTCAACTGCTTATCTACAAAGGGTTGCAAGGCGAAAAGGGTGAGGTCGAAGTCAGCCAAGACGAGGTAGAGGCGGAAATTGACAAGCTCAGGGACCGCAATTCAAGAACAATCGTTGTCGAGGACAGGCCCGCGCAAGATGGTGACATGACTGTTATTGACTTTGAGGGTTTTGTGGACGGCCTTGCTTTTGAAGGCGGTAAGGGTGAAAACCATAATCTCACACTCGGTTCCGGCAGTTTCATTCCGGGGTTTGAAGAGCAGATTATCGGCCATGCAATAAATGAAGAGTTTGACGTTAACGTTACTTTTCCGGAGGAATACGCGCCGGAGCTTGCCGGCAAGGCAGCTGTTTTTAAAGTCAAGCTGCATGAAATTAAGGTGAAGGAACTGCCCGAGGTCGACGATGACTTTGCTAAGGACATCGGTGAATATGACACAGCAGAGGAAATGAGAAAAGGCATTGAAGAAGATATCCGCAAGCAAAAGACCACAGCGGCAGAAAGCGCTTTTGAAGAGCAAATCCTCACAGCCTTGACCGACCACGCCATGGCGGATATTCCCGAGGTCATGATTACCAAAAAAGCAAAAGAAAACACCGAAAACTTCAGCCGCCGTCTAAGCCAGCAAGGCGCAGATTTAGACACCTACCTGATGTATGTCGGTTCTGACAGAGAAACCTTTGACGCGCAAATGCTGGAGGACGCGAGAAAACAAGTGACCCTTAGACTGGCTCTGGGCAAAATCGGTGAGCTTGAAGGGCTTACAGCCTCCGAAGAAGATTTTGAGCGAGAGTATCAAAAGCTTGCCGAGATGTACAGCATTGAAGTCGATAAAATTAAACCCATGATCCCTGAGGATACATTACGGGAAGATATAATCAGTGAAAAAGCTGTCCAGTTTGTTATCGCAAACGCAGTTGTTGTTGCACCTTTTGTGATGGATGAAGAACCCGCGGGCGAAACTGCAGACGACGCGAAAAAGAGCGAGAAGAAAACAGCCGCGAAAAAGCCCGCCGCAAAGAAGAAACCCGCTGCAAAGAAAAAAACAGATACAAAAGAGACAAAAGAGAAAAAAGAAAAGTCCGAATAACCACGATTCAATATAACGACTATTATTAAGTCAGGAGGTTTTAGTATGGCTTTAGTTCCAATGGTAATTGAACAAACAAACAGAGGTGAGCGTTCCTACGACATTTTTTCCCGTTTGTTAAATGACAGAATTATCATGCTTTCCGACGAAGTGAACGATGTAACCGCAAGCCTTGTTGTGGCACAGCTTCTTTTCCTTGAGGGGCAGGACCCCGAAAAGGACATCAGCCTGTACATCAACAGCCCGGGCGGCTCCGTTACCGCGGGTATGGCGATTTATGACACGATGCAATACATTAAGAGCGATGTTTCAACTATTTGCATGGGTATGGCCGCGTCAATGGGGGCATTCTTGCTTTCTTCCGGCGAACCGGGCAAACGTTTCGCACTTGCAAACAGTGAAATATTGATTCATCAACCCTTGGGCGGCGCACAAGGTCAGGCGACCGAAATTAAAATTGCCGCCGACCATATCCTCAAAACGAGAGAGAAGCTCAACAGAATTCTTGCCAAAAACACCGGCAAGCCGATTGAGACAATTGAAAAAGATACCGAGCGTGACTTCTTTATGTCCGCCGAGCAAGCTTTGGATTACGGTGTAGTCGACAAAATTCTTACAAAAAGATAAGGTGAAACTGAATGGCAAAAGATGACGATAGGCGGGAGAAACAAGTTGTTTGCTCCTTTTGCCACAAAAGGCAGGAACAAGTAGACAAGCTCATTGCAGGCCAAGGGGTTTACATTTGCAATGAATGTGTGGAATTATGCCAGGCCATCATCGAGGAAGACAAGCCGCAAAGTCGTAAAGCGGTCATCGGTGAAAACTCGGAAAAAGAACTGCCCAAACCGCAGGAATTAAAAGCACAGCTTGACGAATATGTTATCGGGCAAGAAGATGCGAAAATGTCACTGAGCGTTGCGGTATACAATCACTACAAGCGTATTTACATGGGCAAGTCGTCCGATGTTGAGATCCAAAAAAGCAACATTTTGCTTTTGGGTCCCACGGGTGTCGGCAAAACCATGCTTGCGCAAACCCTAGCGAAGATTTTAGACGTGCCTTTCGCCGTAGCCGATGCCACGACCCTTACGGAAGCGGGCTATGTGGGCGAGGATGTCGAAAACATACTCTTGCGCATCATTCAAGCAGCGGATTATGACATCGAAAGAGCCGAGCGCGGAATCATCTATGTAGACGAAATTGACAAGATAGCCCGCAAGTCAGAGAACCCTTCGATTACAAGAGATGTCAGCGGTGAAGGCGTTCAACAAGCCCTGCTTAAAATTTTGGAGGGTACTGTTTCCAACGTACCCCCTCAAGGCGGGCGCAAACATCCGCAGCAAGACTTTATTCAAATTGACACCACAAACATTCTCTTTATCTGCGGCGGTGCTTTCAATGGTATCGAAAAAGTGGTTGAAAAACGCACCGGTGGTTCCGCACTCGGCTTCGGTGCCGATGTTCGGAGCAAGAAGGAGATCGAAAAGGCAAACTTACTCGGTGATGTTATTCACCAAGACTTGGTGAAATTCGGCTTGATTCCCGAACTCGTCGGTAGGCTGCCCGTTATAACCGCCTTACAGGAGCTGGATGTGGAATCCCTTGTGCGCATCCTTTCCGAGCCTAAGAACGCTATTCTCAAGCAGTACCAACTTTTATTCAGTATGGACGATGTGGAGCTGGAGTTTGAAAAAGGCGCGCTCGAAGCGGTTGCTCAAAAGACGCTGGAAAAAGAGACCGGTGCCAGGGGACTGCGTTCTGTCATGGAAAAGGTGCTTATGCCTATCATGTACGACATACCCTCCGACCCGCTTATTGAAAGGGTGGCAATAACCGCGCAGTGTGTTAACGAAGGTGCGCCGCCGCTGATTGAACGCAACCCAAACAAAAAGCAAAAGAAAATCGGCCAAACCACATCCATAGTCAAGCCGAAGTCGAAAAACAACGCAGTATAAGGCAGCTAAACAACGACGCCCTCGCTTATGAAAGTAAGCGAGGGCGTTCCAATATATTTTTTTGTGAAATAATGATTCTATGAATTGTTTATCGAAAGTTCCAATTCTGGACATAATATATCGAGGTATAAGACTTCATTTATATCAAATCCATTTTCAACAATCCATGGATTGTTTTCCAATAAAATATTTAACGCTTCCTCATGTGTAGTAGCTTCTTCAAAACCCAGAATTTGCATACTCTCTAAGGGGCTGTTATTTGGCGCTATGGTATACCCCTCATAAGTGTAAAAAACATATTTTTTCATATCTTCATACCTTTCTATATTTTCCGTTACCGAGGAATTGAATTACACTTTTATCTCGTAATAGTTGGAGCTGCTGCCTTATCTTCGCTTCAACATTATTGTTGTTCGGATGCTTTTTAGAAAGGGTTGTAACGAAAGAATAGATATCCTGTAAATCGAATGTTTCAGACTTTATTGAGTTAACACAATTGAGAACGTCAAGAAGCCACCCTCTGGTGTCGATATTTTTTGTTTCAAAGCGTGTTGATAAATTTAGTTTCTCAATTACCTTTTTTTGAGATATTTCTATCCCTTTTTTGATAATCTCAATTCTTCCTTGTTCAGGTATAGTGGATATCACTATGTTGCATCCAATCCAGCCGGCTCGTCGTGCAGTTGATGCTAGAGGGTTTCTCTTTTCAATGATACCCGGCACAAAGAAGAATTTTGGAACTACGATTAAATCTGTAACCACATTCATAGTTGGATTATATCCCAAAAAGAAAAAATCTGGATTTGTATTGCTAGTGATTCATTTTATCATAGCATCATAAGCACCATCTATTACCTTTTTGCCCAATACGCTTGATTTGCTTTTTAATTCAAATTCGTTCTTACATTCCTCACAATAAAAATCTGCTACTGGTCGATTGTTTTCAAACTCTTTGATTCTTATATATCCACATCGTGGACAATACATGTTTTTTGACATCCATCCTTCTGTCAATCTCCTGCTGGATTGAGAAGAGCTTTTGTATCCTTTAGTAAGAGAAGTATCAAAATTTAAATTCATTTTATCTTACCTCGTAAAACTATTTTTAAAACCTTACTCATACCCATGCTCTTTCAGCGAAGCCTTCAATTTTTTCTCGTTATAAAAAAGCTTCAGCATAATGAAGGCGACGAGCATGCAACCGGCGCTGACCATGGCTACGGTACGCACACCGAGGGGGTTTTGGGCGCTTTTGCCCAGCAACAGCAACGAGGGCATGATGAGCCCCACAAAGCCGCCGGGGATAGCTGTAATGAGCCCTGACGCGGCATTGAAGGACGCTTCTTTCGCAATGCCGGAGCGCAGGCAATCCTCTCGGATGATTTCGTTGGTGATGGCACCGGGGATGATGCCGGTTATGGCACTCGGTATGGCGATGATGGCCACCAATATCCATGGGAGGATTTGTGGGGAAAGGGGGATTTTATCCGCCCAGGCAAACATCATCATGATGACAAACATGATTCCAAGTGAGATTTCGTAAAGCATCTTGTTGCCCGTACGCTTGGCGACAGCGGGCACAAGGGGGTAAATAACAAAGGCTATTCCGAGCAGAGCCGCGCCGAAAGGGAAGAGCATTTTCTCGTTGAGCCCAAAAATGATGGTGACAAAATACAGCAGACCGATTTGGAAAAAACCATCGCCCCAGTAATAAACTTGATTGGTAAGGGTGTACAACACAAAGGTGCGGTTTTGAAAGGTCATTTTGAGTGCCGGACAAAGTGGGATGGTTGATGATTTGCCTGTTCCGTAACGTTTTTCGTCGACCACCAGAATTTGCAGCATGAGAAAAATCGTTGAAATGAAGATCAACCCGCCAACCGTCAATCGGAAGGCCTGCACGGGACTGAGTCCGGTTGATACCAAGGCGTCCTTAATCATAAAGACGAGTTGCGAACCGATAATATAACCCAATACCCAGCCGATGGCACTGAAGGTGCTAAAACGCATGATGATTTTGTTGGTGGACCCGAACTCGGGAACAAGGGCACCGGATACACCGTAGGTGGCCCTGAAAATGTTAAGCAGTATAATCACAGCAAACAGCCAAACGGCATTGACGCTACTTACATGGTCAATCGGTGGAGCGAACATAAAGTAGGACAGGATCGAAATGGGCAAAAAGGATACCAGCATAAAAATTTTTCGCCGCCCGATGCGTGACTTGGAACGGTCGCTTCGGGAGGACACAAAGGGGTTGTAGGCAACGGCAGCAAGACCGCCGAGGTAACCTATTAGCCCCACCAGGGTAAACCCCAGGATTGTTTTGTTGCTCAGATATTGCGGGAAAGCGGCCTGACTGGTTTCCGGCGGCACATAAAAGTAGGTCATCAGGCTTGTAAGGCTGCCGATGATGGTGCTACCCACCCCGCCAAGGGACCAAAGAATAATGCGCCAAAGCGGAAATTCCTCTTTTTTGACGACCGGGGGAACGGTTTCTTGAAGGGTGCTGTTTGTGCTTGGTTGCTTATTGTTCATCATCAACCCGCCTTTACTTTTACATTCAATGCGTGCAGTATGGTGGTAGATTCGTTTGCTCATAACTGTTGTGATTTTCATAGTAACATATCGGTTATACCGTGTCAAACACTATGATTTTTTGAAATTTATATGCCGTTAAAAACGCAAACATCGCTTTGCAAAGGTTGACGATTTCAAGCGGTTAATGTATACTATTAAACTACGAGAATATAGTCTAAAATTTATTCTCGATGGAGATGATTGTATGAATAAAATTGAAACAAACGCCCTTTCGATGCCTATTGTGGCCTTGCGGGGTTTGGTCATATTCCCGGATATGCGCCTGCACTTTGATGTCGGGCGGAAGAAATCCGTGGCGGCGCTGAAGGCAGCCATGGCAGGCAATCAGGAAGTGTTCTTGATAACGCAACGGGATGTTATGGATGATGACCCGGGTATGAAGGGGTTGTATAAAATCGGCGTTGTCGCCAAAGTCAAGCAGGTGCTAAAGCTGCAGGGCAGCGACAATGTACGCGTAGCGGTAGAAGGGGTTTACAGAGCGAGAATTGTTGGCGATATGGAGATGAAACCCTACCTGCGCGGCAATGTCAAACGCTGGACGGACACGAGCGTAAAGACAGTCGACTCGGAATATGCGCAAGCCCTTGTGCGCCACGCCAAAGATATTTTTAACGACTACGCCGCTGCCGCACCGCAACTGCCGCCGGATTTGGTTTTAGCGGTTATCTCGGAAAAAAGACCGGGTGAGCTGGCCGACTTTATAGCCGGCAACATAGTGCTGGATTATTCCGACAAGCAGACGATTTTAGACAGCCGTAACCCCATCAAAAGGCTGGAAATGCTTTGTGTGCTGTTGGAGCGGGAAAGCAAGTTGTTGAAGATTGAAGATGATATCCACGCCCATGTGCAAGAACAAATTGACCAAAATCAGCGGGAATATTACCTGCGCGAGCAGCTCAAAATAATCTCGGGGGAGCTTAATGAAGGCGGTTCAACGGAAAGTGATTCGCTCAATTACCGCGAACAGATTGGGAAAATCGGGCTTGATGAAGCGTCGAGTGCAAAGCTGTTGCGTGAATGTGACCGTCTGGAACGAATATCCCCGCAATCGCCGGAATCCGGTGTGATACGCAACTACCTTGAAACCTGCCTTTCCTTGCCTTGGAACAAACTGACCAAGGACAAGCTGGATTTAACGAGTGCTCGCAAGGTGTTGGACCGTGACCATTACGGGCTTGAAAAGGTGAAAGACAGAATTATAGAAATGCTTGCCGTGCGCAAGCTTTCGCCGGATATAAAAGGGCAAATCATTTGTTTGGTGGGGCCACCGGGCGTGGGCAAAACCTCCGTTGCACGTTCTGTTGCCCGCGCAATGGGGCGTAAATATTTCCGTATTTCCCTAGGTGGCGTTCACGACGAGGCGGAGATTAGAGGCCACCGCAGAACATATATCGGCTCCATGCCCGGGCGCATTATCAATGCCATGCAGCAAGCCGGCACGAGTAATCCGCTTATCTTGCTCGACGAAGTGGATAAACTCAGCAAGAGCTATAACGGTGACCCGTCCTCCGCATTGTTGGAGGTGCTGGACCCGGAGCAAAACAATTCCTTCCGTGACCACTATATTGAACTGCCCTTTGATTTAAGCCGCGTGCTGTTTATCACAACCGCCAATATGCAGGATACAATACCCACGCCTCTGCTTGATAGGATGGAGATTATTGAGCTCGGCAGTTACACCCATGAGGAAAAATTCAATATTGCCAAAAAACATCTTGTTCCCAAACAGGCAAAACGCCATGGCCTTTCCGGCAACACCTTTCGGATAGCGGATGATGCCTTGCACCTTTTAATTGACGGTTATACCAAGGAAGCGGGCGTGCGCAAGCTGGAACAAAAAATCGCCGCAATTTTCCGCAAAGCGGCGGTCAGGGTAGCCGGCGGTGAAAAAAAAGTCACCTTCAAAGCAGCCGATTTGGATGAGCTGCTTGGCGCAAGAAGATTTAAAAATGAAAAGCCGGAGGTCATGAATGAACCGGGGTTGGTAAATGGCCTTGCATGGACATCTGTCGGGGGCGAAATGCTTCAAATCGAAGTAGCTGTGCTCGACGGAACGGGCAAACTGGAACTGACCGGTTCGCTCGGTGAAGTAATGAAAGAGTCCGCCAAGGCGGCACTGAGCTATATCAGAGCCAGAGCCCAAAGACTACGCGTGGACAAAAACTTTTATAAAGAAAAAGATATTCATATACACGTGCCCGAAGGCGCTGTGCCAAAGGATGGTCCGTCGGCAGGCGTTACAATAGCTACGGCTCTGATTTCCGCACTCACAGGTATCCCTGCCTGCGGCGATGTTGCCATGACCGGCGAAATAACGCTTCGGGGGCGCATTCTCCCAATTGGTGGGCTTAAAGAAAAGTCGATGGCCGCCTACAGGGCGGGGATTAAAAAAGTCCTCATCCCCCAAGAAAACCTGCCTGACCTGCGTGAGGTGGAGCAAGCGGTTAAGGACTGTGTGGAATTTGTTGCGGTGAGCAACATTGACGAGGTCTTTGAGCACGCTCTTGTATGTGGCATTAACACCGTTGATCGGGAAGAAACGGCTATACCCGTTGCCGACAGCAGACCGATTTCGTGTGGGATTATCCCTCAGTAAACGAAGGGCGAAGCTTTTTCAATATCTGTTGTGGCCCGGTCACACTTCGCCGCCGCTTTTCACAGGCGCTCAAGAAAGGAACCATTTATGCATTTTAACAACGTTGAATTCGAAACTTCTTTTGGCACCCCGGCGCAACTGCCGCTATCCGCTGAGCCGGAAATTGCCTTTGCCGGGCGTTCCAATGTCGGCAAGTCATCCTTGCTGAATAAACTTCTCAACCGCAAAAGCCTTGCAAGGACAAGTTCCATGCCCGGTAAAACCATAACTGTAAACTTTTTCAAAGGCACAGGTTTTCGTCTTGTAGATTTGCCCGGCTACGGTTACGCCAAGGTTTCGCAGTCCGAAAAAACACGCTGGGCCGGTTTGATGGAAGCGTACTTTAAATCGTCAAGGGATATATGCCTTGTTGTCCAGTTGGTTGATATGCGTCATAAGCCGTCTGTAGATGATTATGTCATGCTAAACTTCCTCAAAGACAGCGGCTATCATTTTATAATAGCCATGACTAAATGTGACAAACTCAATAAAACACAGCGCTTGAAGCGAATGCAAGAGCTTGAAGAGGAACTTTCGGAATTCCCCACCAACAAAAGAATACCCTTCTCCTCCAAAACGGGGGAAGGGGTTGAGGAAATACAACAAATAATCAGCGACACGCTGGTATCATATGAACAGGAGTGCAGATAATTATGTATGTATCGGATTGTATTCAGGTGAACGAAAAAGGGCATTTGACGATAGGCGGTTGCGATACCGTCGAACTGGCCGGGCGCTTCGGTACGCCGGTCTATGTTTATGACGAGATGGAAATCCGTCGCAACTGTCGCGAATTCGTCCAATCTATTGAGGATAATTACGCAGGCAAGGGCATGGTGCTGTATGCGAGTAAGGCGTTTTGCTGTAAAGAGATGTGCCGCATCTGCATGCAAGAGGGCATGGGGCTTGATGTCGTTTCGGGCGGTGAACTTTTTACTGCACTTTCCGTCAACTTTCCTGCGGAAAAAATATATTTTCACGGCAACAACAAAACGGCGGGGGAACTCCAACAAGCGGTTGAGAACAATGTCGGGAAAATTGTCGTAGATAATATCTTTGAGCTTGAGATGTTGGAGAAAATAGCCGGCGAAGCCGGCAAAACGGTTGAAATCTTGTTCCGCATCAAACCGGGTATTGACGCTCATACGCATAGTTTTGTCAAGACAGGGCAAATCGATTCCAAATTCGGCTTTGCGCTGGAAACCGGCGAAGCCATGGCGGCGGTAAAAAAGTCGCTTGAAATGGAGCATGTTAGGCTTGTCGGCATTCATTGCCACATCGGGTCTCAAATTTTTGATATTGACCCCTTTGAGCTTGCCGCAAGGGTGATGCTTGACTTTATGGCGCAGATCAAAAATGACTTGGGGCTTACACTTGACATATTAAACCTCGGCGGCGGTTTTGGCATTAAATATCTGCAAACAGACCGTCCCCGCCCCTTCAGCGACTATATGAAGAAAGTCGCGGTTGTTGTTAAGGAGTACTCGGCTGAGTTGGGGCTTGAAATGCCAACGATCGTTATCGAACCCGGTAGGTCCATCATCGGTGCGGCAGGCCTTACGCTGTACACCGTTGGCGCTGTCAAAAAAATACCCGATGTTCGCACCTATATTTCCGTTGATGGCGGAATGGGGGACAATCCTCGTTATATTCTCTACCAGTCACAGTATGAGGTCGTATGCGCCAACAAAGCGAATGAGCCCAGGGAATGCACGGCGACCATTGCAGGTAAATACTGCGAAAGCGGCGACTTGATTCAGGAGTGGACATCCGTGCAAAAAGTGGAGCCGGGCGATATGCTCGCAGTACTTGCCACGGGTGCATATAATTACTCCATGGCTTCTAATTATAACCGTATCTGCCGCCCCCCTGTTGTGATGGTAAAAGACGGCGAGGCAAGAGTCGTTATAGAGCGGGAGACATACGCCGATTTAACACGCAAAGATATATAAAAATCCACTGATGAGGAGGCAACTATGGCAACCAAACCAACTGTTCGTACCATCGCTCCGGGTGTCCGCCTTTGCGCGACGCAGACCGATCGATTCAAGACCGGGTGCATTTCCTTTACCATGGCCTTGCCTTTGGCGGGCGATATAGCCGCAAACGCAGTTTTACCCTATATTCTTTATCGCTCCTGCCGCAAATACCCCGATTTTTCTTTTCTGAACGGTGCGCTGGCCGACCTTTACGGTGCCTCGCTTTCGGCGGGTGTTTCAAAGATTGGTGAGGCACATATTTTGTCTGTTGAGTTAACGGCTATCGATGACCGTTTTTCTCTCAAAGGGGAAAGCATCTCTCAAAGCTGCGCAGAGTTGTTGCTGGATTTGATTTTTGACCCGGATTTAGATGAAAACGGCTGTTTTCGTGAACAGGCAGTGCAAAGAGAAAAACGCCTGCTTATTGAAAGAATGGAAAGTGAACTAAATGACAAAAGAGTGTTTGCTTTGCGCCGCTGTGTGGAAATTATGTGTGAAGGTGAACAATACGGGCTGAGCAAATACGGCAGCCGTGAAGCGATAGAAAGCTTGACCGGTGAAAGAATTTTAAAAGCCTGGCAAAATATGTTGAAGACGGCCGTCATTCAAATTGATACGGCCGGCAGCGGTGGGACCGCACGTGTTGAGGCCGCTTTGCAAAAGCAATTTGCTGCGGTAGAACGCACCCCTGTAAAGGTTGAAACCGTTTTTGTTCAAACGGCAAAAGAACCCCGTAAGGTTGAAGAAAAGCTGCCCGTTAAGCAAGGGAAACTGGTCTTAGGCTTTAGGGCGGGGATGGGAAATGCCGCCGACAATGCCTCTGCCGTAAAGGTTATGACCGATATTTTCGGCGGGGGAACCTATTCCAAACTGTTCGCCAACGTTCGGGAAAAAATGAGCTTATGCTATTACTGTTCTGCGCGACTCACACGGCAAAAAGGCGTGATTTTTGTACAGAGCGGTATTGAAAGTGAGCAAGCCTTGCCGGCTGTCGATGCCATTTTGGAACAGCTGTCTGCGGTTAAAGCCGGTGACTTTGACGAAGAGGACATCAAAGCGTCTAAAATGTCCATGGCCGACCATTTGCGTAGCATTGATGATTCACCCGAGGATTTGATCGGTTGGTATGCTTCGCAAATTCTTGAAGCCGAGCTAAAAACACCCGAACGGGAATCGGAGCTAATCAATGGAGTGACAAAGGATGAGGTGACAGCGGCCGCAAACGGTGTGACGTTGGACACAATTTATATGCTGTCGGGGTCAGAGGAGGCGCAAACGGATGAAGATTAAAGAAATTCGCAATACCGCTTTAAATGAAAGCTATCATAAAATTATACACCCCTCGGGGCTTACAATTTTGGTGATGCCAAAGGTTGGGTATTCTTCCGCTTACGCTGTATTTGCCGCAAAATATGGCTCGATTGACACCGCTATAGCCATGGCAGATGGCAGTTTCGCAAGTATCCCCGAGGGCACCGCCCATTTTTTGGAGCACAAACTGTTTGAAAGTGAAGAACTTGCCGCTTTTGAGCGTTTTGCCAAAACCGGGGCTAGCGCAAACGCCTATACGAGCTTTGACCGCACAGGCTACTTGTTCTCGTGCACCGAAAATTTCAAAGAGTCTCTCGAAATCTTGCTGGACTTTGTGCAAAACCCGTATTTTACGCAAGAAACGGTGGAGAAAGAGCAGGGGATCATCGGGCAAGAAATTAAGATGTACAAGGATATAGCCGGATGGCAAGTTTTATTTAACTTGTTGCGCACCCTTTATCGGGTATCCCCCGTGCGTATTGATATTGCGGGTACGGAGGAATCCATTGCTCAAATAACCGCTAAAACACTGTACGATTGCTACAACAGCTTTTATAACCTGAACAATATGGTGCTTGCCGTTTCCGGTAACGCCACCGTGCAAGATGTGTTGGAAGTGGCCGACAGGCTTTTAAAACCTGCGGATGGTGTGATGGCAAAAAGAGAGTTTATAATGGAGTCACCCGAGCCGGTGACGAATTATATTGAAGAAAAACTATCGGTCAATGCGCCACAGTTTATGCTCGGGTATAAAGAGGCTATCAACACACCCGAGCGCACCACCCAAGAACGCCTGAGCACTGCGATTTTGTTAGATATAATAGCGGGCAAAGCATCACCGCTGTACAAAAAACTGCTGGATGCAGAGCTTATCAACACAAGCTTTTCCTTTGAGTACTTTGAAGGGTTTGGCTATGCCTGTTCCATCTTTGGCGGGGAAACCAAAAACCCCGAAGCGGTTGCGGCTGAAATCAAAAATGAAATCCGTCGATTGAAAACCGAAAAGGTTGACGAAAAAATCTTTGAGCGCACAAGAAGAAAACTTTACGGTCGAATGATTATGATGTATAATGACGTCGATGGACTTGCCAATGAGCTTGCGGCGACATTTTTTACAGGCAACGGGCTGTTTGATGAACTGGAAGCCTGTAAAGCTATAACACTTGACACGGTTAATGACAGGCTTAATGGGATTCTTGATGAAGCCGGCGCCGCACTTTCCGTTATTTTGCCGGTATAGCCGAACAAGCAAATAAATAAAAACAGGAGGATTTTTTATGGGTGACACAATGACTACCGTATATTTCAAGGCTATGGAAAGAGGCTTCAACGTTTCGTCCGAATTTGCGAACTTTTCATTTTTTGGTTTAGAACTGGCTGTTAAATGGTATGGTGTTATCATTGCTTTTGGGTTTTTGCTCGCTGTTCTTTTAGGCGGGCGCGGCGCATATAAATGGAAAATGAGTTTAGACAAGATGATTGATGTGCTGATTTACGGCACAATCCTCGGCATCATCGGCGCAAGACTTTATTATGTGCTTGCAAACTGGTCTTACTATAAAGACAATCTTTCCAGCATTTTCAGCATTTGGGAAGGCGGATTGGCCATATACGGCGGTCTTATCGGCGGTCTTATAGCAGCCTATCTGGTTTGCAAGATCGAAAAACTCAATTTTTATAATTTGCTGGATTTGTCGGCAATGAGCTTTCTGGTCGGGCAGGGTATCGGCCGCTGGGGCAACTTTACCAACCAAGAGGTTTTCGGTACCAATACCAACCTCCCTTGGGGCATGTGGAGCCAAAAAACGGCCGATTTTATTCAGTATAATCAAGCGGAATTAGCCGCTAAAGGGATATCCGTGCAAGCGGGTACATTTGCGGAAAAGGCCTATGTGCACCCAACCTTTCTTTATGAATCCCTTTGGTGTTTACTGGGTTTTGCTGTGCTCTACATCATTTGCCAAAAATATCGCAAGTTCAGCGGCCAAATTATGCTGTGCTACGGTGTCTGGTACGGCGCGGGTAGAGCCGTTATCGAAGGCTTCCGACTGGACGGAACGCCGCTTGCAGGCATTGGTCTAACGCTCAACCAAGTGCGTTCCATAACGCTTGCTGTGGTTTGTGGTGTTTTGCTTATTGTGTTATTGCGTAAATACATTAAAAATCCCAAGCCGATTGAAGGCGTGGACTTCTTCCCCATTGAGGAGGAAAAGGTTAAAGTGAATAAAAAATCCAAAGCTATCGAAACGGCGGTTATGCTTGACGAAACACCCGGAATGAGTAAAACCATACAAACCGATGATGGAGCAGCGAAATCGGACGACGAGAACGCTGCGGTACAAACCGAAAACGAGGGGCAAAAAGACCAATAAAAACAGGGAAGTGCCCGGTTTTTATTCTCTGTAGCGGCTTGTGAGTGTTTCGGGCTTGGGTCGCTTTCGGAAAGGATGGCAGCAAATGAGCAAATTGATTGACGGCAAAAAAATAGCATCCATCGTACTGGACAGAGTTTCGCATGACGTTGCAGCACTCAAACAAAAGGGGCAGGATGTTGCGCTTGCGGTGATTATCGTGGGTGACGATCCGGCATCCCGTGTTTATGTAAACCATAAAAAGAAGGACTGCGAGCGCGTTGGCATAACCTCCCTTGAGTTCGCTTTGCCGGGGGATACCACGCAGGCTGAATTGATGGCACTCATCATACAGCTCAACGAAAACAAAGACATCAACGGTATTCTTTGTCAACTGCCGATTCCAAAACACCTTGACGAAAAGGCGGTGCTCAATGCCATTGCGCCCGAAAAAGATGTTGATGCCTTTCACCCGGTGAATGTCGGCCATGTAATGCTTGGCGACTGCCTTCTCCTGCCCTGTACACCTGCGGGGATAATGGAAATGCTCTACTGTGAAGAAGTTGAAATAACAGGCAAACACTGTGTTGTCATTGGGCGCAGCAACATTGTTGGCAAACCCATGGCACTGCTGATGCTTAAAGAAAACGCCACCGTTACCATATGCCATTCAAAAACCATTGACCTGCCGGCCATAACGCGCCAGGCAGATATACTTATAGCCGCCGTTGGCATCGCTAAATTTGTCAAGGCAGATATGGTAAAGCAAGGCGCAGTTATTATCGATGTGGGTATGAACAGGGATGAAAACGGGAAACTCTGCGGTGATGTGGATTTTGCCGCTGTTGAACCCAAAGTGAGCTTGATAACCCCGGTACCCGGTGGCGTGGGCCCCATGACAAGAGCAATGCTCTTGCAAAATACAATAACAGCGGCAAAAATGCAAAATGCAACAAAGTAGTATGAAGGGGAGATAAAAAATGAAAAAAAGATTATACAAAAGCCGTAGCGACAAAAAGCTTGAAGGCGTGTGCGCAGGGATTGCAGACTTTTTTAATATGGACCCGACACTTGTTCGTGCAATCTATGCATTGGTTACGATTTTTTCGGCCGGGATTCCCGGCGTTATAGCTTATATTGTGCTCGCGGCCATCATGCCGGTCGAACCGGACGAGCAAATGCCACAATAAAAATTGTTTGACAATCCTTGCTAACTATGGTAACATATCAAACGCCGCATATTTCGGGCGGCATCTGTAAAGGTGCCAAAAGCGGGCATATGCTCCGCCCTCAATAGCGAGTCTTTAAAAAAGGTAGGTTTTTAATCCCATGTATGCAATTATCGAAACCGGCGGCAAGCAATATAAGGTAGAAGCGGGCGATTCCCTTTATATCGAAAAGCTTGACGTAACGCAAGACGACGAAATAACCTTTGACAAGGTTGTCGCTGTTGGCAAAGACGAAGGAATGGCCGTTGGCACACCTTATGTCGAAGGAGCAACCGTTCTGGCCAAAGCAATCAAAAATGGCAAGGCGAAAAAAATCACCGTGTTTACCTACAAGTCAAAGAAAAACCAAAAGCGCAAAATGGGCCATAGACAACCCTACACCAAGGTTGAAATAACTGCGATTAACGCATAAAACGTATGGTAAAGGTAATCATATTCACAAGTGAAGGCGTTCTCAGGGGCTTTGACATCAGTGGTCACGCAGGTACAGCAACAGCGGGTAAAGATATTGTCTGTGCGGCGGTTTCTTCAGCAGCCTACTTGGTCGCCAACACCATAACAGAGGTTATCGGCATCAAGGCACAGCCCAAAGTTGACATGGCTTCTATGCACTTGAAGCTTACAAAAGACAAAGCAATCAAAGCACAGGTTATTTTACAAGGCTTTGAACTTCACATGAACGAGCTTGAAAAAGCCCACCCAAACAACATTAAAGTAATTTACGGAGGCGTCAAAAATGCTTAAAATTAACATTCAGCTTTTTGCTCATAAAAAAGGAATGGGTTCCACCCGCAACGGCCGTGACTCCGAGTCCAAACGACTTGGCGTTAAAAGAGCCGACGGACAGTTCGTGCTTGCCGGCAATGTCCTTGTCAGGCAACGCGGCACAGGCTTTCACCCCGGCAACAATGTCGGCAAGGGTTCTGACGATACCTTGTTTGCCCTTGTAGACGGCAAAGTAAAGTTTGAGCGTAAGGACAAAGACCGCAAAAAGGTCAGCGTCTACTCGGTAGAACAATAACAGCAATCGGGCGGGTTTTACCCGCCCGATATTTTTTAAAAAACCTGCCGAGCATTGCGCTAAGGCAGGTTTTTGTATTCTTTATTTTTCCTCATTTTGCATGCTTGTCAAATGCCGAACAGCGCTTTGGCGTTGTCCTGCATCACCCGCTTTGCAATATACCGGGCATATTGCATATCAATAGCGCCGTCGTCTATCATCCTTGCAAGCGCGTTTGAGAGCGCATGTTCCATGGCCAGTAAGGCACCATAGCTGTCCTCCGCCATCCATGCGTCATCACCCCAGGTGATGCGATGGGCATCGGCTATCTCAAGCGTTTCGATTATGTACTGCCTTGCCGCGGTGGTGGAAAGATAGGGGATCCAGCAGGTGTCCGTATAAACATTGCGAAACTGCATGAGCAAAGCATATGTGTCCGCAAACCAAGGGAAGCCACCGTGTAAGAGGTGGAAGGTTGTGCCCGGGTTTTGTTCAATTAACGTTTGCAGTTGCATGGGGTTTGTTCCACGGCATTGCCCCATGCCCGTGTGAATTTGTACGGGCAGGTTAAATTCCGCCGCCGCTTGCGCAAGGTGTAACATGACGACATCACCAAAGTCGATAATCTCTTTTGTCGTCGCATCCTTATTATTGAATGCCTTTGCCGCTTTTTCAATAGAAGTGTTTTCAAAATTGAGCGGACGCTCATAAGCCATAGCAACTTTTAGCGCCACACAGCCGTTTTGTTTTTTAGCTTGTATGGCAAGGCGCATGTGTTGGAGGTAGTCCGGCAGGGTATCTACCGTGTTTTCCTCAAAAAGTGAATAAGCCAAAAACCCATTGGGTTCGGGCTTGTCCTTTAGGTAGCCTGAAAAAAAGCAGTCACAACGGAAAGACGGTGCAAATAAATCCGGGTGCCCGAGGTCAAAACCGGGGTTTGGTTGGCGATCGTTGATGATTTTATCGAACCGACAGTCTTTTTGCAGGATATCAAGATGCTTGTTTTCGTTTTTTAAATAGGCGCTTTTAATAGCCTCGTCAAGCTGTAGGGCTGTTTTCCCGGTGAAAGGGATACCGTAAAGCTGCTCCAACGCTTCGCAAAGCCAGCGAACAAAGCTGTTGCAGCGGCAACGATTTAAGAACTCGTCAACCGCCGCCGCGTCGTTTATGTCCGGCGGGCTAGCAGCCCAGTTTATATAGGAGTTTTGCAAAATACTTTTTAAATCCAAACCACGGTATAACTCATCCGACAGATGATGATTATGCGAAGATACCACACGCAGGGAGTGGATGTATTCCAAAATTTCAACTGTTGTTTGCTTCATCAAATACCCCTTTCCTAAAAACCGCTCATCCGAACGATAGATTACCCTAAACAATATATCGACTCTTGTGTTAAAAATTATACAGGGCGTCTGTCGAAAATGCAACACCACCGCCCACAAACAGCAACAAAACGACCCCGGTAAATCAAACGATTACCGGGGTCGTTAAAGATCGGTTTTTTTGTCGGACTATTTTGCCGTAGTGGGGGCGGCTGTGCGGGTATAGGTTGCTACGTTGCCCGAGCTTATGTCGGTCAGGGTCAGTTTGCTTTCTTCAATTTGGTACTTGTATGTTTGGGTAATGCTTTTGACAAGAACAGTGCCGGTCAGGGTGATGGTTTCTTCTTTTTTATCCATGGTGTAACTGCCGCTTACAGGGATACCCAATACGCTAAACTCGACCGTGCCGTTTTCGAAAAACTCATAGCCGACGATGCCTGTCGAATCTTTCCACTTGCCGACAATTTGCTTTTCGGGGTTTGCCATACAACCTGCAAAAGACGTTACAAATACGACGCATACCATAAATACTGCTAAAGCACCGGTTAACTTTTTCATAAAAACTTCTCCCTACTAAATTTATTGTTGTGCAAACCCATTATAGGCTGAGTTTGGGGAATTGTACAGGTTTATTTTTGTTTTTCACTCATCTTTTTACACATCTATTATCAAACCTTGGCAAACCGGTTCACAAATAAAAACATCCTTGAAAGACTCTTTTAGTTCGGCGGCGCACTTTTGGGCCTTATCCGACAGGTCAAAAATCCCAAAAACACTCGGGCCGCTGCCACTCATCTGGCTGCAAAGTACACCGTGTTTTCGCATGACTGTTTTTATTTCGACCCTCTCGGGTACCTCAATGCATTGCTCAAATACGTTGCCTGCCAACGTGCAAATGCCTTTGAGGTTACCCCGAACGGTTTCGTATAACATTCGGTGAGTGCTAAGGTGGCGAATGTTGTCATGCTCATCGTAGGCTTTGTATGCCGCTAGGGTTGAAACGCTACTTTGCGGCTTTACAAGCACGATTGTGCAAGGGGGGAGGGCGGGCAGGCGGGAGAGCACACCGCCGGTATCCTGCACGAGTACAGTGCCGCCCGTCAAGCAAAACGGCACATCGGAACCAATGGATAAGGCGATTACGCATAATCGGTCTTCGCTAAGTGGGCAGTCAAAAAGCTTGTTCAACCCTGCAATAACGCCCGCTGCATCCGCACTGCCACCCGCTAAGCCTGCGGCCAAGGGGATGCGTTTTTCAATGTGTATGCTAACCCCTGTGTCTTCAATCTTCGCCGCTTCGAAAAAAGCGCTCGCCGCTTTGTGCGCAATGTTGCGCTCGTCTGTGGGCAACGTGCTTTCGGTGCAAGTGAGCAAGATTCTGCCGGCGGTATTGGGTTCGAGGGTAACGGTATCATAAAGCCCGACGGACTGCATAATCGTAAAAAGGCTGTGGTAACCATTATCAAGCTTATCCAAAATATCAAGAAAAAGATTGATTTTTGCTGCGGCGTCAACTTGTATTTTTATCTCTAACAGCCCCTTTTCAAAAGTAGTCTACGAGAAAGCTTACTCAATCGGTATCTGTATGGGTTCGCGTTTTTGGAAGAGGGTAACGGCTTTAAACCCACATTGCTCGGCTAAGGCCATGCCTTCCGGGATGCCGGCCGCCAAATCCTTGGCAAAGTGCGCGTCGGAACCTATCGTGATGTATTCCCCGCCGAGTTCCTTGAAGCGACATATAACGTCTTCGCCCGGCATCGTTTTGCCGAGATTTTGTCGCAAGCCGGATGTGTTGATTTCCAACGCTTTTCCTTTTGCCACCAAGCCTTGTAGCAGGCCGTCAATCTGCTCGGCATACAGTGACAAATCAACCTTGATACCAAGGTCCCCTTGTATGTACCGCAGCGGGTATGTCAAATGCCCTAATGTGTCAAAATTACCCCAGTCAACCATGAGTTGCATCTCTTTAAAGTAATCCAGCATGACCTGATGGATATCACAAACGTTGTAGTCCAGGAACATAAAGTCCGGCATCCCTCTCAAATTATGGATGGAAGCGATGACTTGGTCATAAGGCAGAGCACCGACGACTTTATCGGCCGTAGCCGTGTCATATGTCGGTTGGCCAAGTTCAATGCCGGTACACACAAGCAGTTTTCCGCGGAAAGCGGAACGCGCCTTTGCAATTTCAAAATAAGACTGCTTGGCCACCCTGCCGTAATTGTCACGTTCGTAATAGTCGATTTCCACGTGGTCGGTAAAGGTTATTGCCCGCAACCCTAAAACTTCGGCATGTTCGCAAAGGAACATGGTGGAGTGATGCCCGTCGACGGAATTGTCGGTGTGCGTATGAGTGTCGATTAGTTTTCTGTAAGACATATATAAAATCCTTTCGCCCAAAGCAATTTAAAAATGTTGTTCTTTGAGGCAACAATAAAAACACTGTTCAGACTCAATGCTACCTGCTCATTGACCTATAATATAGCACAATTTGACCGCTTGCGACAAGGGGCAGTCGAAAAATGTTTTCAAATAAAAGCAAATTTGATATTTTTCAACATTTATGCTACAATTTGAAAGATATTAATCAGCTTAAAGGAGATAAAACTCATGATGGAAATTACAAAAACAACAACTATAGGCGAAATTCTTGACGCAGATATTGAAACCTCTAAATTCTTTTTGGAAATGGGCATGCACTGCTTGGGTTGCCCATCCGCTCGGGGCGAAAGTGTTGAGCAAGCGTGCATGGTGCACGGCGTGGATGTCGATGAGTTTGTGAAGGACATTAATGCATTCCTTGCCAATAAATAAGATGGCTCAAGCAAAAGCGGTCAATCAACCGCTTTCGTGTTTTTTGAATTTTGGCGTATCGAGAGAAAGGGGACTTTTTATGAAGCTTTCCCCCCGTCTTAAAATGGTGGCAGAGATGGTACGCCCGGGCCTTGTCCCTGCCGACATCGGTACCGATCACGCCTATATACCGATTTACTTGCTCAGAAAACAGGTATGCCCGTCAGCGATTGCGGCGGATGTAAAACAAGGGCCACTGGAAAACGCAACAAGGCGTGTTGCCCTTGCCGGGCTTAGGGATAAAATCGATGTTCGGCTTTCCGACGGCCTTGACCGTATCGAATCACACGAGGCGCAGGATATTATACTCGCCGGGATGGGTGGAATGCTGATTGTAGAATTGCTCGCACGTACCCCTTGGTTGCGCAACAGCGAAAAGCGTCTACTCCTTCAACCCATGTCCCACGCGGAAGTTGTTCGTGAATACCTATGCAAAAATGGATTTAGGATTTTATTTGAACAGGCATGTTTTGAGGGGCGTCGGGTCTATATTGCAATGTGTGCTTCTTTTCAAGAGGCCCCGCTACAAAACTTTAACCCTGCCTATTACTACATCGGTGAGCTGTTAAAAACCGGCAACGCCGCGGCAGACAAGTATATCGAAAAAACCCACAAACACCTGGCAAAACGCATGAATGCGCTTACGGCGGCCGGCGTAAAAACGCAAGAAGTTGCGCATTTGCAGGCCATACTTAAAGATATTGCGCAGAGCACTGTATAGCGGTCGCGCTACAAGGGCAAGGCATACCCCAAATGGTGAGCATATTTGTGACGATAGATTCTGTGGGAAGATTTGATGAATATAGGAGGATAAGTTTAGCATGGTAAAGATTAAAGAGGTTTATGATTTTATTGACTCCTTCGCTCCCTTCTCGACTCAAGCAGATTTTGACAACAGCGGTTTTTTGGTAGGGGATATTAACCGCTACATCCGTCATGTCGGCCTTGTTCTGGATGTTACCCGGCAGACACTGGCTGCCGCGCGGCATTTGGGTGTTGATTTAATCATTACCCACCACCCCGTACTGTTTGACGCAACAAGGCGCTTTACGGCGGGCGACATGGCCTTTGAACTGGCTGCTGCGGGCATTGCCGCCATCAGCGCCCATACCTCCTTGGACTGCGCCGCAGGCGGTGTTAACGATGTGCTGGCGGGACTACTTGAGATTGAGAAAGTCGAACCCTTCCCCACCGCGGAATATCCCGCAGGAGTCCTGCGTGTAGGCTTCCTTAAACAAGAAAGTGCGGAGGAACTCGCGGAATATGTCGGCCAAAAGCTTTTTACGGATGTAAAATATTGCGACGGCGGTAAAGAGATCGAAACGGTTGCTATTTGCGGCGGTAGCGGTGGCAGCCTTGTTGAGGAAGTTATTGACGCCGGTATAGATGCCTATATTACCGGGGAAGTTTCCTACCACCATTTTTTAACAGCGGTGGACAATGGACTCACCGTAATCGCGGCAGGGCATTTTGAAACGGAAAACCCTATCGTTCAAGTTTTGGCAGACCGAATCAAAACTCGTTTTGCCGATATACAAGTATCGGTATTGGAGCAGGATATTCCGATTGACATCTATATACCCGATTTGCTGAGGTAATTCTATGCCCTTGGATGGACTATTCTTACACTATTTAAAAAACGAAATCGCGTCAGCTGTCGGCTGTCGGGTTGAAAAAGTGCACCAGCCATCCAAAGACGAGCTGGTGCTGCTTTTACGTTCGCGCACGGGTTCAAGCAAGTTGCTTGTTTCCGCCTCCGCAAACAGCCCGCGCGTGCATTTTACAAATTTCGCACCCGACAACCCCAAAACGCCACCGATGTTCTGTATGCTCTTGCGCAAACACTTGACCGGGGGCACGCTTCGTTGTGTCAGGCAAGCGGATTTAGATAGAGTTTTGTTTTTAGATTTCGATTGCACAAACGAAATAGGGGACGAAGCCAAACTTACCCTGTGTGTGGAAATTATGGCAAAGCATAGTAACATTATATTGATAAACGAAGAAAATAGCATCATTGATGCTGTAAAGCGAATTAACTTTACAAAATCGGAAGTCAGGCAAGTCTTGCCGGCTATGACCTATTCACTTCCCCCTTCACAGGGCAAACTCAGCATTTTGGCGAATTCGCCGCAAACCCTGATGGATAGCCTGTTTGAGTTAAAAGAAAAACGACTTTCGGATGCGTTACTGAGTGTATTACAGGGCTTTTCACCGCTTGTATGCCGGGAAATGGCAATGCTTGTTGGCGAAGAAGATGTAAAGCTAAAAAACTTTACACCAAGCAATATGAAGTCGCTTTATCAAAAACTGGACGAGTGTAAAACTTCGCTTGAAACAAACACCTTTAAAGCCGTTATGCTCAAAAACAGTGAAGCGAAGCCAATGGATTTTTCGTTTATGGATATTAGCCAGTATGGAACGGTGTACACCGCGCATGAATTTGAAAGCCTATCGGAGCTGCTCGATGAATTTTACGCCGAGCGTGACAGGATTGACAGAATGCGCCAACGCGCCGGGGATATGAATAAAGTCATCGGCAACGCCATTGCCAGAACATCGCGCAAACTCAGTATGCAGAGCGAGGAGCTGACGGTTTGCGCAGACCGGGAAACGCTGCGTATCCAAGCGGAACTGCTCAATGCCAATCAATACAAACTGCAAAAAGGTGCCGTGTTTTGCGATGTCGAAAATTATTATGACGAAAATAGGATGCTTAGAATCCCGCTTGACCCTGCACTAACCCCTTCCGGCAATGCGCAAAAGTATTACAAAGCCTACCGCAAGGCAAAAACCGCCGAACAAATGCTGAAAAAGCTGATTGATAAAGGCGAACAGGAGCTGCAGTACCTTGAATCTGTCGCAGACACCTTGTTCAGAACAAGCACACAAGCAGAACTGGATGAAATTCGTGTTGAACTTGTTGAGGGCGGCTATATCAAGCATCGCAAACGCCCGGGGCAGAAAGCGGAAAAACCCCTACCGCCCCTCGAATATAGGTCATCCGACGGTTTTAAAATCCTTGCCGGGCGTAACAATCTCCAAAACGACCGCCTCTCTTTAAAAACCGCCCACAAAAATGACCTGTGGCTACATGCACAAAAAATCCCGGGCTCACACGTGATTGTAGTTGCGGAAAATAAAGAGATCCCGCCCTCCACTGTCGAACAAGCCGCACGAATCGCGGCATACCACAGCAAGGCCAGGGAGTCAACGCTCGTGCCGGTGGACTATACCGCGGTAAAAAACTTAAAAAAGCCCTCAGGTGCACTGCCGGGCAAAGTGATATACAAACCCTTCCAAACCCTGTGGGTAAAACCGGGAATTGAAGAGAATGCGTAAAAGCAGGCGGAATCTGTGTTCGGTCTGCTTTTTTATTGGCTTTATGCCTTGAATTATTAATGCACATGTGTATAATTGTAATGTTATATATTGTTTATGTTATGAAAAAAACCGGAGGTAACACAATGGCCGAAAACGAAAAGAACGCTTTTATCCAAACAGAACTCAAAGTTATGGAGTTTTGGGAAAAGAACAAATGTTATGAGCAACTGCGCCTTAAAAATAAGGACAAGCCGCGGTTTCGCTTTTTGGATGGACCCATAACCGCCAATAATCCCATGGGTATTCATCATGCTTGGGGCAGGAGCTTAAAAGATATTTTTATCCGTTACAAAGCCATGCAAGGCTTTGACTGTCGTGCGCAAAACGGCTTTGATGCCCAAGGTCTTTGGGTTGAGGTTGAGGTGGAAAAAGAGCTCGGTTTTGAAAGCAAGCGGGATATTGAAGAGTACGGGATGGGCAAGTTTACCAAAAAGTGTGTTGAAAGAGTCGAACGGTTTTCCGGTATCATAACGGAACAATCCAAACGCCTGGGCCAATGGATGGACTGGGACAATTCATATTATACAAATACCGACCAAAATATTCAGGGCATTTGGCATTTCTTGAAAAAGTGCAACGAAAACGGCTGGTTGCGCAGTGAATACAAACCGATGCCTTGGTGCCCGCGTTGCGGCACTTCTCTGTCAGAACACGAAATGACGGGCTCCTACAAAATGCTCACCCATAACGCCGTTTATTTCAAATTACCGATTGTCGACTTTCCACGCAAAGCAGATGAGCCGCAACGTAAAATCCTTGTATGGACCACAACCCCTTGGACGCTGTCGGCCAATGTCGCCCTCGCCGTTAACCCGGAAATTGACTATGTCGAAGTGAAGGTTAAAAGCGATGACGCTTTATTAATACTTGCTAAAAATGCTATAAAATACCTTGGGGACGACAAAGTGGACGTGGTGCGTATTTTCAAAGGCACGGAACTTGAAGGGCTGCATTTCGAAACCTGTTTTCCGGACTTTGTAGCACAGGCGGGTATTGACCATGTAATCGTGCCTTGGGAAGATGTAGATGCCACGGAGGGTGTCGGTATCGTACATATTGCACCGGGCTGCGGTGTGGAAGACTTTGAGCTCGGCTCAAGTTTGGGTCTTGCACAGGTGATGCCGGTTGACGATGCAGGTATTTTTCTGGAAGGGTTCGGATTCCTAACCGGCAAGGACAGCCACAGTGCCGCGGAAGATATTTTTGCCGATTTGGATAAGGCCGACAAACTGTATAAGGTCACCCCCCATGAACATAGCTACCCCGTTTGCTGGCGTTGTAAGACAGAGGTTATCTTCCGTCTGGTGCCTGCCTGGTATATTGCTACAGAAGAACTCAAACCCCGCTTAATCAGAGCCTCTGACAGCGTGAAGTGGGAGCCGGAGTCAAACGGCAAGCGTATGAACGACTGGCTCAAAAACATGGGTGACTGGAACATCTCACGCAAACGCTACTATGGCATGCCGTTGCCGTTTTATCCCTGTCAAGAATGCGGCGAGGTCACCGTGGTTGGCTCAAAAGCGGAACTTAAAGAGCTTGGTGGCGAAGGCGTCGACGAACTGCCCGAGCTTCACAGACCATGGATAGATGAAATTAAGATAAACTGCCCCAAGTGCGGCGCAAAAGTCAGCCGCATCAGTGAAATTGGTGATGTCTGGTTGGATGCGGGTATTGTCCCATTTTCCACTTTTGGCTATTTTGATGATAAAGAGGAGTGGCGCAAAAACTTCCCTGCCGAATGGGTGACGGAAATGCGCGAGCAGGTTCGCCTGTGGTTCTACTCCATGCTCTTTATGAGCGTGGTGCTGGAGGACTGTGCCCCTTACGAGCGGGTTTTGTCTTACAATTCCGTTGTTTCGGAGGACGGCTCCAAGTTTTCCAAAACAGGGTTGATGATCCCATTTGATGAAGCGGCCCAAAGAATAGGCGCGGATTCCATCCGTTACCTGTATGCCGGTGCACCGGTTGCCAACGATGTTCGTTTTGGCTTCGCTCTGGGCGATGAGGCCAGGCGCAAGCTGCTGTCCTTCTGGAACATATTCACTTTTTTTGACACCTATGCGTCCATTGATAACCCGGTGTTGGAAGGGTTTACACCCGCGAAAGAGGCTTTAAGCCCGACCGACCGCTGGCTGATTATCCGCACAAACGATTTTATCGCAAAAGCAACGGCCGTGATGGATGATTATAAAACCTATTCGCTTATCAAAGAGTTTGAAGTGTTTGTGGATGATATCTCCAACTGGTATATCCGCACAAACCGCCGTCGTTTTTGGAAGACAGAGGACGCGGCGGACAAAAAGGTTGCTTATTGGGTGCTCTATTTTGCCTTGGACGCTTGTATAAAAATAATGGCACCCATTATCCCCTTTATGACGGAGAAAATTTGGCAAGACTTAACGCGCAAGGTTCTTGCGTCCTCACCGATTTCGGTGCATCTGAGTGACTGGCCAAAACCGCTTGAAGGTTATGAAGACGACGGGATTATTGAGCAGACAAGCATAGCGCGCGACGCCATCACCACGGCCATGCGTTTGCGCAATGAGCAGCAGCTCAAGGTTCGCCAACCGCTCAACAAAATGTACATCTGCACAAACGCAGAGGCGGCGGAAAAGGTCAAGGTTTTCGAACAAAACATCTTGGACGAACTGAATATAAAAGAAATTGAATATATCGACGACTTTAACATGTTGCAAGACGCATACTTGGCGGTAAACTTTAAAGCCGCAGGGGCCGTGCTCAAGCAAAACATCAACAAATTTAAGCAGAGCCTGGAGCAGGCGAGCCCGGAGCAAATGCGCAGTATGGTGGAACAGCTTGACAAAGATGGCCATGTGCACGTGGACGGTTGGGACGAAGAGTTTGCCGCAGAGCTGTTTGTCAAGCAGTCGCGCACAAAGGCAGGGATTGTCAGCGCAGAGTGTGTCGGCGAAATGACCGTCGCGCTTGACACCGTGCTCACAGAGCAACTTGTGCGTGAAGGCACCGTCAGGGATATTGTCCGACAGTGCCAACTGCTTCGTAAAGAGGCGGGCTACAGCGTGGAGCAAAGAATCCTTGTCGCCCTGAGCAGTACGAGTGACTTTATTATGAATGCGCTCAAGGAAAGCAGTCAACACATTTCTGCCGAGCTGCTTGCAACAAAGGTACTGTTTAATGAAGACATCGATGCGGACATGGCCAAGGAAATCGAAGTCGACGACGATAGGGTGACGATTGCCGTTAAAAAAGCTTAGCGGCACCGTCACACACAAGCGATGAAAAGCATGACGAGGTGTTTTGTAATGAAAAAATTCTTCTTCTACCTAATTCAGTTCACATGGGCCCTGCCACAAAACCTGGTGGGGGGCATCGCGTATTTGATTTTGTCAAGAAAATACAAACACGAGCGTTTTCACAATGCCTTTATCACCTATATCTCGAAAGATAATTTCGGCGGTGTCTCAATCGGTATTTTTATTTTTATAAACCCCGATAAAAAGAAAGAATGGTTGCACGATACCAGAATACACGAGTACGGGCACACCATTCAATCCCTTTTCCTGGGCCCGCTATGGCCGTTTGTTATCGCACTGCCGTCCGTTATTTGGTGCGGGTCCAAAAGGCTTATAAAATATCGCAAGACCAATGACGTTTCCTACTATTGGCTTTATTGCGAGGGCTGGGCAAACCATTTGGGGGCGAGCTGGAGTAAAGAAAACTTTATCAGCGACGAAATGCGCAACAGGGGAGATTATGGGAAACCTTTTAAAAAATATATCGCATAACACTCAACAAAAGAACAAGGGCAGCTTGCATCTCGCAAACACAAAGTTTCATCCGAACGGAGGCTAATAAAATGACAGATTACGACGCGTTTTCGGCCGGAGTAGAGTTCGGCGGGCTGCGTTCCAGGCAGGATATTAAACTGCTGATTTGTTATCTGTTGGAAAACCTTGAAAAACCGCTTTCGAAAACGCAGATAAACGAGCTCATGCAAGGGCAGGGGCTTGCCAATTATTTTGAAGTCAATCAAACGATAGATGAACTTGTTTTGGCCGGTACGGTTCAAGCGGAACAAGTTGAGGACCAGCAAATGCTCTTTTTGACCGAAACAGTTCACGAAGCGGCAAAGATACTGGAAAGCGATTTGCCAAAAACTGTGAGGGAAAAAGCGATTAATGCAGCCGTAAAAATGCAGATGAAAGCACGTCGTCGGCGTGAAAACAAAATTGAAGTCAAAAAGCTCGAAAACGGCTATCACGTCACTTTTACGATTTCCGACAAAGATGACGTGTTGATGAGTTTGACTGTTTACGTTGCGGATATAACCCAAGTTGAAATAATCAAACAAGGTTTCTTGAATGACCCGGTGGGACTGTATTCAGCCATTATTGCGTCGCTTACGACGTAATGATTGCGGTGTGTGCCGAGAATCGAAAAGGATGGTGCCTTATGCTGAAAAAAATATTGTGCCTAGTGATTGCCCTTGCGTTCATGCTGCTTTCTTTCGGTGGCTGTGGCAAACCTGTTGAAACGGTGAAGGTCGCTAAATCAGATTCGATAGCCAACTTTGCAGCATACAAAAATGATATCATCGCCATTTTGGATAAGTCAAAGGTTGAGTATGAACTTACAGAAGCTTCTGCCGGCAACGAGCCGCAAGCAGCGCAAAGTGATGCATATTTTTATGTTATGAAAATTATAATCAAAAACGAACCCGGCACACAGCTCAATATCAGCTTTACCAATGAGGAGCAAATCGAGAGCTTTGCTGTTTCGGTTCTCGTTTCAAACGCGACGATTGAAGAGTGTGATTTAAACATCAGGGATTACCCTTATCTGAGGAAGATATTTAACCTTGTGTCCGAAATAAAGGTTTCGGCCCTCAGCGGCAACCGTTTGCTCCGCTCTACACGCAAAGGCATAAAAGAGCAGTACGAAGGCAATAAAGATGCATTATATAAAAAGCAAGAGAAGTTTTTCGATAGAGATAAAACACAAACGTGGGTTTTACAATATGCCATCTATTACAACACAACAACAGACCCAATGGCCTTTGAAGAAACGCTTACCTTCAAAGGTAATTTGGCACCAAGAACAGCGTCGTAGCTTTAAAACATAAAATTGTCAGGAGGACGAAAGTATTGGGGGAACGGCTCAAACGGGCTATAGGCGTTGAAGGCAGCTTTAAAGAGGCAATTGTACCCATGATCGGCTACAACTCAGCGAGTATTCTTTTCGGCGGCGGCGGCCACATTATATCGCTGTATTTCATGAGCTTTTTAACGGAAGTGGAAGGTCTTGATACCAAGCAAGCGGGTATGGTTATTCTCTTCGGCCTTGTATGGGATGCCATCACAGACCCCGCTATGGGGCTTATAACCGACCGCACTCGTTCACGCTTTGGGCGCCACCGCTTGTATATTCTACTGGGGATTGCACCGGTGGCTGTGTCCTATTTCATGCTTTGGAACTCCTTCGGGCTGTCGAGCCTTGGCCGGGATGGCGTTACGATGACGTATTACGTTGTCGCCTACATGCTGTTCAGTACGGCAACGACCATCGTTTCCGTACCCCACACAGCCATGCTGCCCGAACTTGCGCCGCAATATTTTTTGCGCACCCAGTATAAATCGGTGGAATATTTAATCAACTCCGTGGGAATGACATCTTCCTTTATTCTGGCGTCCTTGATTTTTGGTTATGTCAATATGGACGCGCTTACCCCTGCCGCCAAACCGAAATTTATGCTCATGGGCGGTATTCTCTGTTTGTTTTTCTCCTTGCCCCTTATTTTTACGTTTTTTTCCACCCACGAGCCTAGCTCAAAAGATATGGTGCTCAAACCCCTGGATATTAAAAGCTTTTTGAATGAGTATATTCAGGTGTTTCGAAATAAGGCTTTCAGGCGTTACTTTTTCATCGGCGTGTTTTTTATGATGTGCAGAGGATTTTATAATTATTCCAACCAGTTTTTTATCCGTTATGTGGCCAAAAAATGGAACCGTTATAATATTATTATGACGATAGCGGGCATAGCGGAGGCCTCGGCCTTCCCGTTAAACTACTGGATGACTAAAAAGTTTGGCAAGCAGTTTTGCGGCAAGGTTTTGACGCCGGTGGTTATCACGGGGATTGCGCTGAATCTCTTTATCACACCATCCTCACCGGCAATTCTTTTGTATTTGGCTGTTGCCTTGTTTAACTTTGGTTTCTCCGGCATCGGTTTCGTGTCGAGCAATATACAGCCGGATGTGACGGATGTGGACGAGCTGATAACCGGCAGAAGGCGAGAAGGTGTTATCGCAACTTTCAGTTCTTTTATCAAAAAGACTGTGAGTGGGCTGATGGGTTCCATCACAGGTTTTACGCTGGATGCTTTCGGCTTTCAAACGGGCAAAGGTGACATTATACAGTCGCCAAGGGCCGTTAAAGGTTTGCGGTTGACCTACATTTATTTGCCGATTTTTTTTATTGTGCTCAGTGCTATATCGGTTTTTAATTACAGCATGACAAAGAAAGATCATGAAATGATCAAGGCAGCCATTCAGGAGAAAAAGGAAAAAGGATTTGCCGAGCTTACCGACGAACAAAAGGTGCTGTGCGAAAGCATTGCGGGCCAAAAGTTTGAAGATATGTGGATTGGAAGATAGCAGTCGGATACCGATACAAGGTTGAGTTCAAAAGAAACCTCTCAATATAATCTCTCGATATAAAGAAAGGAAATAAACGATGAAAAACGAAAGATATGAATTTGCCAAACAAATGTATTCCCAAGTGGGGGTGGATACGGACGCAGCAATCAAGGCGCTGTCCGATGTCAAAATTTCCATCCACTGCTGGCAGGGGGACGATGTGGGGGGCTTTGAAGACAGCGGTGCGCTTTCCGGCGGCATTGCCGCAACAGGCAACTACCCCGGCAAAGCGAGAAATGCGGAGGAATTGATGGCAGACCTCGATTTGGCGCTGTCCTTGATACCCGGCAAACACAAAATTAACCTTCATGCCATGTATGCCATTACAAGTGGCAAACAGGTGAGCCGCGATAAGCTTGAACCCAAACATTTTGCCAAGTGGGTGGAGTACGCCAAAACGCGTGGGCTGGGGCTTGATATCAACCCCACGTTGTTTTCACACCCGCTTGCGGCGAGCGGGCTTACCTTGTCGCACCCGAACGAGAGCATTCGCAAGTTCTGGATTGACCACTGCATTGCAATGCGAAAAGTAGGGGAGTACTTTGGTAAAGAACTCGGCATCACTTGCATAAATAACGTATGGATACCCGACGGCTACAAAGATGTCCCGGCTGACCGCTTTGGGCCGCGTGCGCGCCTGAAGGATTCGCTGGACAAAATCTTTGCGGAAAAAATAGACAAACGCTATTTGCTCGATACGGTTGAATCCAAGGTGTTCGGCATCGGTGTGGAATCATATACCGTGGGTTCGCATGAGTTTTATATGAACTATGCGGCGAAAAATGATGTCCTGTGTTTGCTGGACAACGGTCATTTTCACCCGACCGAAGTCGTTTCCGACAAAATACCGTCCATGTTGCTGTTTTCGGACAAAGTCGCTTTACATGTGACAAGAGGTGTGCGTTGGGACAGCGACCATGTGGTTCTTTTTGATGACGAGACCAGGGAAATTGCCAAAGAAATCGTCCGCTGCAATGCGCTTGACAGGGTACTTATCGGTCTGGACTTCTTTGATGCGAGCATCAACAGGGTTGCCGCTTGGGTGACGGGCGTGCGTAACATGCAAAAAGCCTTGTTGTGCGCCCTGCTGATGCCACATGACAATCTCCGCAAACTGCAGGACGAGGGTAGATTCACCCGCTTAATGGTCATGAGCGAGGAACTGAAGGCCTACCCATTTGCCGATGTTTGGACAGCCTTTTGCAAAGAGCATAAAGTTCTCCCTCGGGAAGATTGGCTGAACACGGTTGAGCAGTATGAAAAGAGCGTTTTGAGCGCGAGAATGTAGCTTCGCTACAGGAGAATATCGATATAAGAACCGCAGCATCCGAGTTGTTCTCGGTAGCTGCGGTTCTTTGCTTTGCGTGACTAAAATGCAAGGGTGTCGTTAGTGAATAATGCTTATATCGCCGTGATACGGTGGCAGTGCATTCGGGCGCACTATCTGCCCGCCGGATTCATAGGAGTCAATCGCGGCGAATATGTATTCCATGGTGGCTAAAGCGTCGCGTCCGCTTGCGCGAAGATGTTCTCTCGGCACACCCTTGGTGACATCTTCCAGGAAAGCATGGATTCTAATCGGGAAGGTTGCACCGAAGTCGGTCACACCCGTATCCGTGATTTCGGGTTCTTTATCTTTGGCCCAGTAGGTAAGCTTTTCAACACAATTTTCGATGCAGAAGGTGCCCTTCGTGCCGGCAAGCTCATAGCTCCACCAACCACCAAGACCAAAGTGCGCGTCCCCACGCTGGGAAAGTAGGTAGCCCACGCAGCCGTTTTCAAAACGCATATGGATACTTTGGATGGAGAGCATAAGGTCCGAGGATTGTCGGCGTGCACCGGGTTTGTCCATAAACGCCTGAATGTGCGTCACGTTGCCGCCGAAATGGCGCATGACGGAAAACGGATGGGTAAGGAAGGCTTTCGCATGGGAATACGGCATTTGCCAGCGAGAATCCCTGTCAATCGTGGAAGGATTAACAGCGCTACCGTTAAAACCGACTTTGGACATGGCATAAACCTGTTCGCCAATTTTATCATCGGCTATCAGTTCCCTTGCTTTATCCGCCGGGCCGGAGAAAAAGTGGTTGAGGTTGCAGCCGAGGTACAACTCTTTTTGCGCTGCGACGCGCACCATCTCGCGTGCTTCGCAGATGTTGTTTGAAATGGGCTTTTCCGTGAGTACGTGCTTGCCGGCGTCGAGCGCTTGCATAACCGGCTCATAGTGCCAGGAACCATTCTCAAACCCGCTTGTGGTTACATCAATAATATCAAGCTCCGGGTGTGCGTGAAGGGCCTCTTTTAGGCTATAGAATGCCGGGACACCAAACTTTTCGGCCGCTTCGTCGGCTTTGGCTTTGTTGAGGTCGCACACGCAGACAAGCTCCGCCAGCGCATCCTCTTTATAGCAATTTGCATGGGTATGGCCGATGCCTCCCATGCCGATAACAGCGACTTTTAGCGGTGAATTTGACATAGAATCATTCCTTTCAGTTGACAGGTCAATTTATGGTTATTCGGTAACGGATTTTACGTTTATGACGGCACCGTTTTCTTCAATCGAACGGATTGCGGCATGAATAACGCGGGACGCTTCCAACCCTTCAAGACCGCTGCCGTCAATGTCTTTCGGCGCGGTGTTTTCATCCACTTGTTTGACAAAGGCGTGTATCCGGTCCCTAAAGGTATCATAAAAGCCCTCAAAACCACCAAACACCGGGTTGGTATATACTTCCTTAACCCAGGAATCTGCCGGGTACAAGGTGGCTTCCCGCCACATATCCTCAAAAACAAAACGACCGTCCACACCCGCTACTTCACAGCGTTCCATGGGGTGGCCGCGCTTGATGTCGTAGGAGCTTGTTAAATGCCCTATCGCGCCGCAGTCAAAACGCATATTGATGCCGGCTGTTGAGTAAACATCGCGGCCGCCTGCCTTTAAAGCAAAGCAGGTTACTTCCTTCACGGGCCCGCAATAATACTGCATAATATTCACACTGTGTGGATTTAAGCACTTTAAATGATAATAAAGCGAGTCAACATTTTGATATTTACCAATCCACAAGGCCATGTTGCAAAAAAGAAGTTCGCCGATTCTGCCGTCATCCTGCCACTTTTTTGCTTGGCGGGCAGCGGGTGTAAAACGGTGGTTCAAGTCAATACCGTAGCAGCGGTTGAGCCTTTGGGCAGTTTCCACCATCTGCCTTGCTTGTTTTAAACTGTTGGAAATAGGTTTTTCACCAAGCACGTGGCAACCTGCTTCAAAGGCTTCGAGCGTCGGCTCAAAATGGTCGCTTGAATATTCATAACCGCCGGTTGATACACTGCAGATGTCCGGCTGAAGGGCCCCTAGCATGTCCTTCGCGGCAAGGAAATACGGCACGCCGTATTTTGCCCCCGCTGCTTTGGCACGGTCTTCCCTTATGTCGCAAACACCGACAAGCTCTGCTTGGTCACATTGTTGATAGGCTGTAGCATGGTTGTTGCCGATATGCCCCATGCCGATGACACAAACTCTTTGCATTGTTATCCCTGATTTCGTAAATTTATTTTTTTATACCCATTTCCGAAAGCTTGGCCTGTAGTTTTTTTGCCGCTTCCGGATCGCCGATATGCAGTGAATTGTACGCTTCCTCCGAAGATTTAAAGGTACGCCCGAAACCGCTCCAGTTGTGGTTTGTAAACATCGGGTTTTTTCTGCCTGTTTCAGCTTCGCGTTTTTTGATGTGTGCCTCCATGCGTGCGGTTAAAAACTTGACCACTTCAGGCTCTTTTTGCGCTAAGTTGTTGTTCTCTTTTGGGTCATCAATTAAATTATAAAGTTCAACAGCGGGTTTAAAGTGAAAGTCCGGTTCAAGCGCGACAATCAACTTCCATTCCGGCGTTCTCCAGCCGTGTTTGAGCATCCAAGTGGCTTCCGTAATATAAAACTCGCTTTCTTGCGACATGTTTTCTCCGATTACGGCTTTCGTTAGGTCACGCCCATCAAAATGGATGCCTGTGTCAATGCCGCAAAGTGACAGCATCGTCGGCACTAAATCTTTTACTTGGCAAATATCCGCAACGCTGCCGACATAGGGGAATTTGCTGTAGCGAATAGCAAGAGGAACGTTCAAAACATTGTCATAAATGGAGTGATGGTCAAAATAACAGTCATGTTCATCAAGCGTTTCACCGTGATCGGAGGTGAAAATAACAATGGTATCTTCCTCAGCACCTGTCAGGCGAAGCGTTTCAAGAATTTGGTTGATGCACATGTCCATGTAAGCGATACTGCTGTCATACTGTGCGACAATATATTCAATGTCTGTGCAGCCTTCCGGGAACCAGGTCAAGAAATAATCACGAAAGGGTCTAAACTCGTAAACCGGCTTTAAGGATTCGTTGTTTTTGTCGAACTCATCGCCGGCATAAAAGAGGCGGTCAAAAGGACCTTTTGTATAGTATGGCGAATGAGGGTCCATATGTCGCATGAAAAGCAGCCACGGCTTATCTTGCTCGGTGAGCCTTTTAAGCTCCGGGATGGCCGCGTTATTCATGTTTTCAGCCTTGTCCGGCACCCAGTCTTCGTATTTGATATATTTTTCAAAACCGCGTGATGCCGCGTTCCCCTGAAAACCGATGCAGGTGGTTGTGTAGCCGTTTTCGCCAAGGATTTCCGGCAGTGTTTTAATGGAATCCAGCAGACTGCCTTCGTGGCGCAGTGCAACACAGTCCGTTCCAAAACAATCGAGGCCCGTGAGCATGGACGAATAGCCGGGGGTGGTGGGTATGGAGGGGCTGAACATATTCTCAAAAAAAATGCCGCCCTCCTGAACGTATTTGTCGATATGCGGTGTAGTCAGGCGGTCATAACCATACAGGCTCATGTGGTCGCTACGTAGGCTGTCAATGCCAAACAGCAGGATATTGGGTTTTTTGGGCATGGTAAATCTCCTTTCAAAACGATATATTTGTTTTTATCTGGCGCCGAGTTGCTTGAGGATTGCGTTCATATAGCCGTAACTTTCTGCCGCAATGTTAATGGCGTGGGGCATCGTTTGTTCTGTTCCAATGATTTCAAGGCTGACAGGCCCGTCATATTTTGCGTCTATCATCGCTTGAAAATAGCCGAACAAGTCGATGTCGCCCTTGCCGCAAGCTTGCAGTAGCGGTTCACCGGGGCTTGGCCCTTCGCCCTTGCAGTCGCGAATATGGATGTGCTTCATTGCGGATATAACCTTTGGCAGTTCCTTTGCCGGGTTTTCGCCTGCTCTGTGTATGTGGCTGGGGTCCATATCCACCCCGAGCCCTTTTGAGTTAACGGTTTCGACCATGCGCAGTGTGGTTTCGGTATTATGAACGGCGGCACCCACGTGGGCTTTGACGCACAGCGTCATGCCGAAGCTCAGCGCATCCGCAGCGCTCACAGCAATGATTTCCATCGCTTCTTTAAAGCTTTCTTCATCGCCCGCCTTGCCGCCCGACCCGATGTTTGCCACGGGGATGCCAAGCTCTGCAAATGCTTCAAAGGCTGTCAGCAATCTGTTGCGATCGCGCGAGGCGACTTCCGACGAAAGGAAGGCCAAATCGTAAGCTTCAATAATTGAAAGAAGTTCCGTTTTTTGCGTTTTCCACTTACTCAGGTTCAGGTGTTCACACATGCCCTCAATAGCGGAAATTTCAACCCCGTCGTAACCGCAGGTTTTGATGGCCTCGGCAGCTTCACGAAAGCTGAAGCTTTTGAACAGGACACTGTTGACTCCAAGTTTTATCATGCTATAATTCCTTTCTTCCACAAAATCTTTGGCGATAAATTCAAGAATATACTATCATATGCCCTCGGGATAATCAACACAAGAAGAAGATATATTGTCGATTACAAGAAAAAATATTATGAATTGCAAGTTGGCATTTGACGAGTTGCAAAAAAAACTTTTCAAATTGTCTTGAAATGCGCTGTGCATTGTATTATAATCATTCCTAAGCTTGAGCACAAGTGCAATGAATACACGGTTGAAACAAGCTTTTCGGCTGGTGAAAGGGTACAGGAAAAAGGTTTTCAGATGATAAAATTTGAGCTACATGCACACACGAAAGAAAACGATATTTGTGCCAATATGACGGCGGACGAAATCGTAAAAGCATATAAGGGGGCCGGGTATGACGGAATTGTTATTACCAACCACTTTTTTGACCTATCGCTTGAGTGGTACAAAGACGAACTGGCCGGCTGTGACCACCGTGGGGTTATCGATTATTATCTGAAAGGCTACCGAAAGGCCAAAGCAACAGGGGATGCAATCGGTATGACGGTGCTTATGGGGTTGGAACTGCGTTTTGACGGCACAATCAATGACTACCTTGTCTACGGTGTGGACGAAGACTTTTTATACAAGTCACCCTTACTGAACACCTTAAATCTTGACAGTTTTTTGGAAATTTTGCCCCCTGACGCCATTCTTTACCAGGCACACCCCTTCCGCAACGGCATGACGGTAACAGACCCAAAGAAGTTATATGGCATTGAGGTGTTCAACGGCGGCACGAGTGAGGACAGGAACGAAATGGCAGAGCTTTGGGCTGAAAAATTTGAATTGAACAAGATTTCGGGTTCGGATTTTCACGGTATTCAGCACCTTGCACGGGGCGGCGTGATTTTTCAAAACAATATTCGGGACTCAAAGCAGTTGGTTACACAGCTTAAAGCGGGACGGTATTCCCTGATTAAGACTGTCTGATTATTTGGTTACTTTTTAAAAGCGGTGTGCATAAATACTGCACCGGACACAAGGAAGAGAGAGGAATTTTAAAAATGGAAAAGTACAATCCTTACGAAAATATGTTGTCGATTCTCGAACGCTCGGCAAGTATGCTTGAGTTAGAGGAAAACGATTACGAAACACTGAAATATCCGGAACGCATTTTGCAGGTGTCCATCCCTGTTGCGATGGATGATGGCAGCGTACGGGTATTTGAAGGCTATCGTATACAGCATTCAAGTGTCCGCGGGCCATGCAAAGGCGGCATCCGCTATCATCAAGATGTTGATATGAATGAAGTGAAAGCACTCGCGGCATGGATGTCATTCAAATGCGCGGTTGTCAACATTCCTTACGGTGGCGCAAAAGGCGGCGTAAAAGTGGATCCCCGCACGCTGAGTAAAAAAGAATTGGAGCGATTGACGCGCCGATATACGTCATCCATTCTACCTATCATCGGGCCACAGCAAGATATCTTGGCACCGGATGTCAACACCACGCCTGAAATTATGGGCTGGGTTATGGATACCTACAGTATGGTAAAGGGCATTAACATGCCCGGTGTGGTGACGGGCAAACCGGTTGAAATCGGTGGTTCCTTAGGCCGGTCGCAGGCAACCGGTCGCGGTGTTCGGATTGTTACGCGGGAACTTATCAAACATATGGGGCTCAACGCAAAAGACCTTAGTGTTGCTATTCAAGGTATGGGCAATGTTGGCGGCGCGGCTGCTCGCTTGCTTTATAGAGAAGGGTTCAAAATAGTAGCGGTTGCGGATATAACAGGCGCAATACGCGCGGACGCCGGGCTTGATATTCCTGCAATTCAGGAATATATGGAAAAGGGCGGGGCGCTTGGTAGCTACGAAGGGCCAGGGATTGTAAAACTGACAAACGGCGAAATTCTTACCACCCAGTGTGATATACTGATCCCTGCCACGATGGAAAATCAGCTGACTGCTGAAAATGCAAATGACGTGAAAGCAAAAATTATTGTCGAGGCGGCCAATGGTCCTACCTCTGTGGAAGCGGATGAAATATTCAATGAAAAAGGCATCATCGTTGTTCCTGATATATTGGCAAATGCCGGTGGCGTTGTCGTTTCCTACTTTGAGTGGGTGCAGAACATCAATGGTCTGATCTGGGATTTGAACAAGGTGAACAGTTCGCTTGAGAAAATCATGGTCAGAGCCTTCAACGAAGTAATCGGAATGAGAGAAAAAAATAACACGACCTTGCGCGTGGGGGCCTATATGCTCGCCATAGGACGGCTCGTGGCCGCGAGAAAAATCCGCGGCTTCTTCCCGTAAGACTATTTCAACGGTGGGGGAAAAGTGTATGGTTAACGTTGGCGTTTTGGGCTTTGCCCACGGGCATATTTCCGCCATTGCAGGGGAATGGATAAAAAACCCCGAATATGGCGTTCGATTAGTGTGCGGCTGGGATCATGACAAAATGCGCTGTAATAAAAGTTGCGTAGAATTTGGTTTGGGGCAAGCGGAATCTGCCGAAGACCTTCTCTCACGTGCGGATATCACGGCCGTTATCATTACGGCCCAAACGGCTTACCACGCAGAGCTTGCCATAAAAGCCGCAAACGCAAAAAAGCAAATCATCCTTTATAAACCGATGGCTTTAACCCTTGCCCAAGGGGACTCCATTGTTGATGCGGTCAATAAGAACAAAGTGCCTTTTACCCTTGCTTGGCAGATGCGGGTTGACCCCGTGAATATGCAGATCAAAGAACTCATTGATAGCGGTGTAATGGGTAAACCATATTTCTTCCGTCGCCGTCACTGTTTGGGGATGCATACAAACCCCGACTTTAAAAATATGTGGCACACGGACGAAAAGTTAAACAGAGACATTTTTGCGGACGACAGCGCCCATGCGGTGGATTGGCTGTATTCGCTTTTTGGTATGCCGGCAACGGTCAGTTGTGAGCTGTCCACCATGCACATCCCGCAGGTGAAAAATGACACCGGGGTTGCACTTTTCAAGTATAACAACGGGCTGATTGTTGAAATGATGTTTTCCTCCTGCTGCGCCGCGGCGGAAATCACCTCCGAGGGCTATTTTGAAAAAGGCGCTTTGCAGCATTACGGCGGTGACGGCCCCGCCACAAGGCTCCCGCATGAAAATTTACCTGCACTAAAGTGGTTTTTGGAAGGCGACAAAGACTGGCAACTGAGCAAAATTCCCCTACCGGGTGGCCAGTGGGAGCGCATCAAAAACCAAGCAAAGCCGCTGGCGGAATTTTTGAACGGCCTTCGCCCTTCGCTGTGCAGTGCCGAGCAGGCAAGGGATTCCTTGCGCATGGTGCTGGCGTGTTACCTTTCGGCACAAGAAGGTGCCCGCGTGCGCATTGATGACGAAAGAGTTTATGAAATATAAAGTGTGAGCCACCGCCGGTGGCGGGGCGCATATAAAACAGGAGGACTGCCAATGTGCAGCCCTCCTGTTTCTATAGTGCGCTCGGCATGAGCGATAACTTGGCGGTGAAAGTCCGCTACGCGCTTGGCA
>CAZMSM010000005.1:0-29561 GCA_964568955.1 uncultured Eubacteriales bacterium
CGTGCGGTAATAAGTTGTTCATAATATGTTTACATTATTAAACTTGTCAATCTTTCTATTTGTTCTATAATTAGAGTAAAGCTATTTATATATTAAACCACACATTAAAGGAAGAGGTCTATTTATGTTAAAAAAATGGAGTGCAAAAAAGAAAGTAGTCGTAACTGTTGTTATATTGGTTATCATTTCTCTTTTTGCGGGATTATTGTACTATCTTTTCAAACCTGAGCCACCTCCAAAGGTTATGATGACCACCGTTACCAGCGGCGACGTTGTTCAAACGCTTGACGCTACAGGGACGGTTGAATCAGCCAATCAACAGGCATTTCCAATTTTTAACGGTACAAAAGTTAAAACCGTGAATGTTCGCGTTGGCGACAAAATAAAAGAAGGGGACTTACTTGCCACCTTTGATACAGCCTCATTAAGTAACTTAATAGGCGAAAAGGAAAAGGCTTATAAGAGCGCGTACGAAACGTATATAAGTTCAAAAAATGCAACCAAAACATCAGCAGCTGAACTTGTTGCTGTGAAAAAGGATATTGCTTCACTGGAGTCTGAAATTAAACAGCTGGAGAAATCTATTGCTGACGCTGCGAAAAAAGATGAAGTCGAGCCCGACAAAGGTTCCGAATCAATTGTTGATAGAATCAACTCTTTATTCAAAGACAACATCATTCTTAAAATGCTCAGGGGTGAGAGCGTTGAGATTTTTGATTTATCCTCTATGACCGGGATGTCTTCGGAGCAAACGAAATTGGCATCTTTACAGCTCGAATTGATTCAGCTTCAGGCAAAACAAACAATTGCCGATGCTCAAGCGAGCGGAATGCTCGATAGTACCCTGAAATCTTTTTATGAATCCGCGCTTGAAGATTACAAAGTTACCAAAAGTGCGGTTGACGAGCTACAAAAAGGCTGGGTTGCAAAAAGTGACGGCATTATACGGGAAATCAGTATAGTTGCCGGGCAAAACTACAAAAGCGCATCTGCTATTGATACGTCGCTTGATTTATCAGCCATGCTTAATCTTCTATCCAGCGGTAGCGAAAGTGCCGATCTTGTCGATATCGTAAAACAATTTATAGCACCCAACGAAAACGGTATGGTTGTTGAGTACTATCCGTTTGCGGCTCGTTTCATTCTTGGTAAATACGATGTGTTAAAGATAACAATGGATCAAAAAGCAAAAATAATTGCTGCCGATGGAAATGTTTTTGAGGGAAATATAACTTATATTAGTCCTGTGGCATCTTCAAGTAGCAGCATAAATATCAGTTCACTCCTAGGAAGCGGCGGAGGCTCTTCGAGCGGAGTAGAAGCAAAAGTCTCCATCGACAATCCCGATACATCCGTTATAATCGGTTTCGATGTCGCGATTTCTATCGATGTTGATAAAGCGGAAAATGCGGCCCTTGTGCCTGCGGAGTCCATTCAGTTTGATAGTGAAGGTTCGTATGTGTTTACATATGATGCGAAGACAAAGAGAGTTGAACGTATACAAGTTAAAACAGGCATATTCTCGGGTTCAATGTATCAAATAGTCTCCGGGTGTGAGGTGGGCAATACCATTGTAAAGGCACCGCCACTAACGCTAAAGGACGGCGATAAAGTCTCAATCCAGTCGACGACAACACCGACAAATGGCTCTGCGACCACTACAACGGAAAAATCAAGCACAGCCACCAATACTGATTAGAAGACTATATATAAATTTTCGGAGGACAATGCGTGAACATTAAAGAGAACATTCGAATTGCCATTTTCAGCATTCGCACCAACATGATGCGCTCACTGCTTACGATGCTTGGAATCATTATTGGCGTTGCCTCAGTTCTCGCGATAGTCACTGTCGGCAATGGAGGGCGGGATTACATTGTCGGCATGATTAGGGAGATGGGTTCAAATACAGTAAGTATTAATGTGAATACAGTTACCGCAACACCCAGCGAGTATATTACAGATGAAGATATTAAAGCGATTAAGAATCTAGACACGGTTCAGTATATATCGCCTATAGTGTTTTCAATAGGAAACGCTCAGACCAACAAAGAGCAAACAATGTCAATCGCTCTGTCAGGTACAACAGATTTTGTAAAAGTAATGAATACGCCGGTAAAACATGGCAGGTTTTTTAATCAAGACGAATATGATGCCGTTCGCCCGGTTACCCTCGTTGATACCAGCACTGCGTACACCTTGTTTGGCTATGAAAATTGTGTGGGTCAGTATTTAGATTTTTCACTGAACAATAAAACTATTCGTTTAAAGGTGATAGGCGTTTATGACCTTGCAAACATCATGGGGTCTGCTACATCTACAATGGGGGGCGGCGGCAACCCTTTGATGGGGGCGTCTGCTATGCCAACAAGCCTGCTGACATTACCCAGTTCCGTAATTAATGCTATGATGGACAGCCAGGGCTATTATGAAATGTGTTACCTGATGGCCAATACGGACGACAATTTGGATAGTGCGGGAAACGCGGCCTTGAATGTCTTATATTCGAGGCACAACAATGGCGGTAGCGAAAATTATTCCGTTGTTAATATGGCAACATTTATCGACTTATTGGACAGCGTTATAAAAATCTTCACCGCATTTATTGCCGCGGTAAGTGCAATCTCTCTTGTCGTTGGTGGGATAGGTGTCATGAACATTATGCTCGTTTCCGTCACCGAGAGAACACGAGAAATCGGAATTCGTAAAGCACTTGGCGCTAAAACATCAACTATTTTGTTCCAGTTTCTTACCGAGTCGGTCATACTGTGTTTCATTGGCGGTCTGGTTGGCTTAATAATAGGAGTTGGCGGCTCGATATTGGTGTCGGAATATATGGATATTCCAATGGAAATTCGCTTTTTAACAATTGCTATTGCCATTGGTTTTTCAAGCGCAATCGGCATATTCTTCGGTATCTATCCGGCACAAAGAGCTGCAAAAATGCCGCCTATTGAGGCACTTCGCAGAGAGTAACGGCTATATTGTTATTAGGATCAAAAAAGCAGGGGCGATTTAAATCGCCCCTGCTTAAATTATGGTGTAAACTATAGGGATTTTTCAAGCTCACGCTCAAGCCAAACTGTTCCGATATCCATAGCGCTGTATAATCCTCGTTTTTCCGCTTTTTTAATAATGCGGTCACGGGGACGAACATCCGGATCTGTGCTGACCAATTGAACAATAACCCTGTCTGAAACCACAAGGTTTTTTACATTTTTTGTGCTGGTAATTTGCAGTACCAAGACAAAAGGATCATTCATATCGCCATAATAAATTGTATTTTCGTTTCGAACCAACGGCTTTCCCTTATAGAGAAGAAAGTCGTTTTCCTTTTTTTTCACTGCCATATTATTAATAATCTCCACTTCATACTGTTATTTTTGCAGGTAGTTTTTAACCAAAGCCAACAACAACTCGTCTCGATCAATTTTGCGGACAAGGTTCCTCGCATTATTGTGTGTCGTGATATATGTCGGATCTTCGGACAAGATGTAGCCGACAATTTGGCTTATGGGATTGTAATTTTTCTCAGCCAAAGCATCGTATACTGTTCGCAAAATGCGCAGCATTTCTGTTTCTTTCTCATCTTTAATAGAAAATTCGATTGTTGGATCCGTCATTTATGCCACCTCCGTATTCATTGATATTATACACCATTATCTAAAATAACACAATAATATTTTATGTTCTTAAGGTAATGCCCCATTTGTTGAGCGCATGTACCACATTGTTCATTGCCTCGTCAGCGTCTTTGTCCGTAAGTGTTCTCTCTGCTGAACGCAGGCGGACACTAAAAGCCAGGCTTTTTGTTCCTTGCGTAATTTGACTGCCCTCATAAATATCAAAAAGCGAAACACTTTCCAGCAGATGGCCTGCAGCCTGTTCGATTAGCCTTTTGAGACTCAAGACAGATATACTTTTCTCACAAGCAAAAGATAAGTCGCGGTCAATAGCGGGGTATTTGGGCAATGGTTTGTAAATTCTTTTTAAATTTTTATGTTTTGACAGCAATTCAAAATCAATTTCTGCCGTGTACACTTTTGTGTTGATATCATAATTTGATTGCACCTTGGGATGTATTTCACCCAGAATAGCGAGGTTCTCATTGTTTATTGTTATTGCCGCGCATCTGCCGGGATGATAGGCGGAATTGTTATCACACACTTCAATATCGACCGTTTCAATACCCGCAACTTCCAAAACCTTCTCAACCATCCCTTTTATTAGGGTATAACTGCTTGCTTCGCCATACATGCCAATCATTATTTTTTGTTTTTCAACGGGTAGTTCCTCTTTACCTCTTGATAAGTATGCGGTTGCAATCTCGTAAAACATGGCTTCGGAATTTCTGTATTTATAATTTCTCGAGATTACTTCAAGCATCGAAGGTAAGCAAGTCGTACGCATGATTCCGGTATCTTCACCCATTGGATTGGATATGCAAATGCATTGGCGTATTTCACTTTCTGCAGAAAGGCATATCTTATCAAAGCATTTTTCACTTGCAAAAGAATAAGTTTGAATCTCCGACAAACCGCAGGCCAGCAGAACTTCGTTAATCAGCTTTTCGAATTGCTGTCTTTCCGAAAGTTTTCCGTTTGCTATGCCCATAAGAGGGCAGTTGGGTATATTTTCATACCCGAAAAAACGTGCAATCTCTTCCGAAATATCTGCCAAATGTGCAACATCATTTCTGTAAGTAGGTACGGTGATAAGTTCATTTTCTACCGTAAAACCAATTCGCTCCAAAATCTCTTTTTGCTGTTGAGCAGACACATCAATACCGACAAAGTGGTTCACCCATTTCCAGTCGAATGGTAGGACAGCCGGCTCACGCAGGCTACAGTTACAGTCAATTAATCCATTAAGAACATGACCCGCATTTAACTCCTCAACAAGTTCCAAGGCACGCGTAATTGAATTCAGACATCCGTTCGGGTCAAGTTCTTTTTCGAAGCGTGCCGAGGATTCCGTTCTCATGCCCAACTTTTTTGCAGTGCTTCTTACACTTGCGCCGTTAAAACAGGCCGATTCAAAAATAATTGTATTCGTTTCATTCATAACGCCGCTATATTCACCGCCCATTATTCCGGCAAGGGCAACAGGTTTATTGGCATCCGCAATAACAAGCATTTCCGTGTCAAGTAGTCTTTCAACACCATCAAGCGTTACGATTTTTTCGCCTTCCCGCGCACAACGAACATTCACTTCATTATTATCAAGGTATCGAATATCGAAGGCGTGCATAGGCTGCCCATATTCAAGCATTACATAGTTTGTTATATCTACAATATTATTGATGGGACGTACGCCGCTTGCTCTTAACCTCTCCCTCAACCAGCGTGGGGAGGGTTCTATTTTTACATCGCTAACAACAGCACCGATGTAACGGTAACATTTTTCCGGCTCACTGATTGCAACCTTTAAATATTCTTTTGCATTGCCGGTACCGCCCTTAAATGTGGGCGTGCGGCTTTCAAGCTTTTCACCACAAGTGGCCGCAGCTTCTCTGGCAAGTCCAATAACGGAAAGGCAGTCGGGACGGTTTGAAGTAATTTCAAACTCGATTATCGTGTCATTAAGGCCGATTGCGGTTCTGATGTCTTGACCTATTATTTTTTCGCAATCGTCGCCAAGCACAAAAATACCGTCTTCTGCGGCATAGGGAAAATCATGCGCAGTCAAGCCAAGCTCGCCCAAAGAGCACAACATTCCTTCACTGTCCACTTCTCTGAGTTTCCCTTTTTTTATTGTCTTACCGCCAAAAACGACGGAATTATCCAGGGCAACAGGAACAAAGTCCCCGGCGGTCAGGTTTTGTGCACCTGTTACGATTTGAACCTTTTCAGCCAACCCTACATCTACTTGGCAAATCCATAGGTGATCGGCATTGGGATGTGCTTGGATTTCTAATATTTTACCGACTACGATGTTTGAAAGTTCTTGACCTTCATGCTTAATGCCTTCAACCTTTGAACCGCTCATGGTCATTATATCGGAAAACTCTTTATCCGAAACAGAAGCGTCAAAATAATCATTTAACCATTTTTTTGATAAATTCACAATTAATCCCCCTAAAATTGACTTAAAAATCTCAAATCATTTTCATAAAACAGACGCAGGTCATCAATATTGAAACGGAACATTACAAGGCGTTCAAGCCCGACGCCGAAAGCAAACCCACTGTACTTCTCCGGATCGATTCCGCCGGTTTTAAGCACCTTTGGATGAACCATGCCGCCGCCCAATATTTCAATCCATCCTTCACCTTTGCACATCGCACAACCTTTGCCCGCGCACCTAAAACAAGAAACATCTATTTCACAAGACGGCTCTGTAAACGGGAAATGATGCGGTCGAAGACGAATCTTGGTATCTTCCCCATATAAACGTTTTGCGAAGGCATCCAGGCATCCTTTGAGATGCCCCATTGTTATGCCCTTGTCAACAACGAGTCCCTCAATTTGATGGAAAATAGGGGAGTGTGTGGCATCAACTGCATCCGAGCGATAAACTCTGCCCGGGGCAATGATTCTGATTGGAGGCGCCTGCTTCTCCATCACTCGTATTTGAACAGGGGAGGTCTGGGTGCGCAAAAGCATATTCTCGGTTATATAGAATGTATCTTGTGTATCTCTGGCAGGGTGGTCCTTGGGAATATTCAATGCCTCAAAATTATAATAGTCCCATTCAATTTCGGGTCCTGTTGCAATGGTAAACCCAAGCCCCAGAAAAATATCTTTGACTTCATCAAGAACGATGGATAAAGGGTGTTTATGCCCGATACATGGTTTTATGCCAGGTACCGTTATATCAATCGTCTCCGACTGCAAACGAGCTTCCATTTCAACGGCTTTGATAGCAACGGTTTTATTTGCAATTAAGTTTTCAATATTTGTTCTGACTTCGTTTGCAAGTTGACCGAAAATTGGACGATCTTCTGCGCTAAGGGAGCCCATTTGTTTCAAAACGGCAGTAAGCTCGCCCTTCTTGCCGAGATACTTGATGCGAATCGCTTCAATATCTATTTGGCTTTCTGCTTTTTTTAATTCATCTTCTGTTGATTTTTGAATCAATTCAAGCTGTTGTCTCATAAAATTCTCCCTCTTAACATAAAAATAAAAATTCTCCGTCCCTACGATATGAGGGACGAAGAAAAATCTCCGCGTTACCACCCAGCATTTCTGCAGTGCACCGGCACAAAAGCAAACACTCTTAGCCGGATAACGGCGGCCCCCGTTACAACCTACCACTGTCATCATAAACAGCTTCAGCAGTACCACTCCGGAGTGAACTTCAACGAATTTAAAATGCAGGTACATTTACAGCCGAGATGTACCCTCTCTTAGCATAGTCGGTAATAGACAACCACGTGTATTACACTTCGTTTACTCTCTCCATCAATGCGTATGAGTAATTATATACCATATTTGACGCAATAATGCAAGGTTATTCTTGAACAAACAGCAAAAAATCGAGTTTTGTTACTATTGGCAAAATTAAAATACTATGGTATAATTTAACGCAATGAGTCTCTTTTTATAATGGTGGGCAATGATTAAAACAAGTATTGATATGGGAGTTTTTTTCTTGAGGATTTTAAGTGACCGGCAAATGAAAGTTGTCGAGCAAACAGCTGCTGAAAACGGCATGTCGTTTTTGCGGCTGATGGAAAACGCCGGTGCTGCTTGCGCAAGAATAATAAAAGATAAATTACTTGTCGTTCCTTTTAAAAACCAAAAAATTGTTGTTCTATGCGGTAGTGGTAAAAACGGTGGCGATGGCTTTGTTATAGCAAGAAAACTATATGAATCAGGATACAGCGTGAACATTATTCTCGTTTTTGGCCATCCGAAAGATTCGGATGCAATCGAAATGATGAAAATGCTCAAGGGACTTTCCGTTAATATTTATGATTTTGGTATTGATATAAAAGCTGCGCAACAGCAAATATCGAATGCCGATGTTCTCGTTGACTGCATTTTTGGGACAGGATTTTACGGCCAAGCAAGAGAAAACCATGCCTTGGTCTTTGACACGATGAACCAAAGCAGTGCAGTGAGTGTTTCAATTGATATCCCAAGCGGTTTGCTTTGCAACAGTGGTGACAAAACAGAGCATTTTATTAAGCCGGACTTAACAATTGCAATCTCTTCATTAAAGCCCGTGCACATACTTGTACCTGCGGCAAAATACTGCGGCGAAGTAGTGGTTGCGGATATCGGTATTTCCGAAAAATTCTATTCGCAGTGGGAAAACGATTATCTTTACACGCTCAGCGATGAAGAAACGAAACAAATGTTGCCCCCGATTAATCTTTTAGCAAATAAAGGTGATTTTGGTCATGTTCTGAGCGTTTGCGGCAGCAGGAGTATGCCAGGTGCTGCTGTAATAGCGGCAAACGGCAGTGTTTATAGTGGTGCAGGTCTTGTAACGGCTGCTTTCCCGGACTGCGCTTATGCCGCAATCTCAAGCAATCTGACGGAACCTCTCCTTTTGCCCTTAGCGTCAAATCGAGAGGGGACCCTTTCAACACTTTCAATAAAGCAAATTCTGAAGGCATCCAAAAAGGCAACCGCTATTTTAATTGGTTGTGGGCTGGGTAACAATAAGGATACAAGCACAGTTGTTGAAGAAATAATTAAAAATGCACACTGCCCGATAGTACTGGATGCAGACGGAATAAACGCTGTTTGCGGCAATTTGGTAATTCTTAAAAATGCAAGCCATCCGCTTATCTTAACACCACATCCGGGTGAAATGTCACGATTAACAGGCTTAAGTATCTCTGACATTCAAAATAACCGCGTAAAAACAGCAGTAGAGTTCGCACAGGCATATGGCGTTGTATTGGTGCTCAAAGGTGCCAATACCGTTGTCGCACAGCACAACGGCAATAAAACCTATGTAAACTCAAGGGGCAACCCCGGTTTAGCTACCGGCGGGAGCGGTGACTTATTGTCAGGCATTCTCGTTTCCTTGCTCGCACAAGGTATGACTGCCTGGGAGGCTTCCAAAGCTGCTGTTTATATTCACGGCTTGACAGCTGACGTTGCTGTTGAAAGTTCATCATACCGGGGATTGACCCCCACGGCATGTATCAAAAAATTACCAAGCGTTCTTTCTCGTTTTGAGGGTTTGGTATAACTGTCAAACCAACAACGCATTTTTAATTTTGTTACTTTATTTTAATATAAATTCGCATATTTTAACATATAATACTTGCTTAGGTATTTTTTAACAGGAGTGTGAAAATTTTGGAAAGTAAATATTCGGTTTCTCTGGCAAAAATGATCACCGACCACTCATTCGAAATGCTTTATGCCCCAAAGGACACAAAGGATATATACATTGTCTCACAAGATGTTAACAGACCGGGGTTAATTTTTGCAGGCTACACCGGCTATTTTGACCCTGCAAGAATACAATTCCTTGGTTTGGCCGAAACGGAGTATTTAGCCAGCACAGGACCGGAAAAGAGTGAAGTCAGCTTAGAGCTTTTCTTCGCAACACAGCCTTCTTGTGTTATTATTACGAGAAACCTTGATTGCTCGGATTTCATGCTTAAATTGGCAAAGAAATATGAAGTGCCTGTGCTGAGAACACACGAAACGACATCAAGCTGCATGTCGACCATTATTGCGTATTTAGGTATCGAATTGGCCGACAGAATTACACGCCACGGTGTGCTCGTTGAGGTAAGCGGTGAAGGTGTTTTGATATTGGGGGACAGCGGTGTAGGCAAAAGCGAGACGGCGCTTGAGCTCATCAAACGTGGGCACAGACTGATTGCAGACGATGCTGTTGAGATTAGAAGGGTATCCGCAAGGACCCTTGTTGGCTCCGCACCGGACAACATCCGACATTTTATAGAGCTCAGAGGGGTCGGCATCATCAACGCGCGAAGAATTTTTGGTATGGGTGCGGTAAAAATTACGGAAAAAATTGATATGGTCGTACAGATGGAACTTTGGGATGACGAAAAGGTTTATGACCGAATGGGAATTGACAATGAATATGTCAACATACTCGGCATAAAAGTGCCTCTCGTCGTGGTACCCGTTAAACCGGGCAGGAACCTTTCAATTATTGTTGAAGCGGCGGCCATGAATAACAGGCAAAAAAAGATGGGCTACAATGCGGCACGCGAGCTTTTACATAATCTTGGCATGACAGATGACATTATACCGGAAGAAAAAGAGCTGGAGACCTGGCATACTTTTTAATAATAATTTTGGAGGTTAAGGAATGTATAGAATTGGTGTGGATTTAGGCGGAACAAATATCGCTGTGGGGGTCATTGATAATAACCTTAAGGTTATCGGTCGGGCAAAGCTTAAAACAAATGTACCGCGCCCGGCGGAAGAAATTTTTTCCGACATTGCAAAAGCAGTTTTGATCGCTGTTGAAGATGCAGGGATAAGACTGGACGAAGTTGTGTCCGTTGGCGTTGGAACGCCGGGATCTGTAAACAAAGCCAATGGTATGATTGAATTTGCCAATAACCTTGATTTCAACAAGGTGCCTGCAAAAGAAATGCTTGAAAAAATGATTGGCAGACCCGTATATTTAGACAATGACGCGAACTGCGCGGCGCTCGGTGAAGCAACTGCGGGGGTTGGCAAGGGGGTCGCCAGCTTTGTTGCGATAACACTTGGGACAGGAGTCGGAAGCGGAATTGTTATTGATGGCAAGATTGTCGGGGGAGTCAATTATGCGGCCGGTGAGATGGGGCACATGGTGATTGTTGTAGGCGGTGAACAATGTAACTGCGGCAGAAAAGGTTGCTGGGAAAGATACGCCTCCGCCAATGCCCTAACAGCGCAGACAAAACAAGCAATGAAAGAAAACCCTGAAAGCTTCATGTGGCAACAGGTAAGTGGCAATATTCAAGATGTATCCGGACGAACCGCTTTTGACGCTATGCGACAAGGTGACGAGACGGCACAAAAAGTCGTTACACAGTATATTTATTATGTTTCGACCGGCATTATCAATATCATCAATGCACTACAGCCGGAAATTATTTGTGTCGGAGGCGGCATCGGTCACGAAGGTGAAAACTTGCTCGGGCCTATCAGACAACATGTTGAAAAAGAAAGATACAGTGTTTATGCCGAACAACAGACTCAAATTTGTGCTGCAGTTTTAGGCAACGATGCGGGGATAATCGGAGCGGCACTTTTGGATAATTAACTTAGTACATTCGTTTTTTGTTTGTCGGAGAAGTGATGGCTATTTTTAACGAAATCAGTAATACGGCATTGGCCCTTGGATGTGCAGTTATTCAAAATGCTCCCTTGAGTGAATACACCAGCTTTAGAATCGGTGGCCCTGCTCAACTGCTCATAAAGCCGGATACCATTAAAAAAACTGCTGTACTGCTAAATATGTGCAGGTCGCTTGATATCCCCTGCTTTGTTCTGGGTAGGGGAAGCAATCTGGTGGTATCGGACTCAGGCTTTAAAGGGGTCGTTATATGCACATGTGAGCTTGATTCTTGCGAGCACAAGGGCGATGGCATTGTTGAATGTGGCGCAGGCCTAAAACTCGGAACTTTATGTAAATTCGCCCTGGAAGAAGGATTGTCAGGACTTGAATTTGCTTATGGCATACCGGGTAGCGTGGGTGGGGCGGCTTATATGAATGCCGGCGCATACGATGGCGAAATGAAGGACACTTTGCTTGCATGTAATCACTTAGACGCTAACTCAACTATCGGCACTTTTAAACATCAGCAGCTCAACTTGGGGTATCGTACCAGCATTTATAAAACCAACGGATTTTTCATTACCTCTGTAAGGCTACAACTAAGGTGCGACAATAAAAGAAATATTGAAGAAAAAATGAACCGCTTTATGAACAATCGAAAAGAAAAACAGCCTCTCGAATTCCCCAGCGCAGGCAGTGTTTTTAAAAGACCCGAAGGGAGCTACGCCGGCGCACTTATTGAGATGTGCAGCTTCAAAGGTTATTGCGTTGGCGGAGCGATGGTGAGTGAAAAGCATGCGGGTTTCATCATCAATACGGGTCGAGCCACCGCGGAAGACGTAAAAAAACTTATTGAAATTATTCAGGATACGGTATTCAAAAAAACAGGGATCGTGCTCGAAACCGAAATTGAATTTTTATAAAACACTGTATTAGATATTTATTCAGGGAGGGAACTGATTTGGAACTTGTAATAATCACCGGGCTTTCGGGCGCAGGAAAGTCAGGGGGGGTAAACGCCCTCGAAGATATCGGTTTTTTTTGTGCCGATAATATGCCCCCTAAATTGATCCCAACTTTTACAAACCTTATCCTGAATTCAAAAGAGGTTAGAGAACGCGTGGCAATCGTCACAGACATAAGGGTCGGCGGTTCTTTCAATGATTTGTTTAATGCTTTGGATGAACTCAAAGCGATGGACTGCCCCTATAAAATTTTATTTTTTGATGCAAATAGTGAGGTTCTGATAAGAAGATACAAAGAGACAAGGCGCAAGCACCCCCTTGTAGACAGTTACAACGGGTCGTTAATCGAAGCGATTGACGCTGAGCGAATAACACTTCAGCCTGCTCGACAAATTGCAGATTATATTATTGATACTTCGAATTTAACCGTTAAAGAGTGCAAAGAAAGAGTTTCCGGCATATTTTTGGATAATCCAACAAAATCAATGAGTATTCACTGTATTTCGTTTGGCTTTAAGTACGGCATTCCAACTGATTCAGACCTTGTGTTTGATGTACGTTGCCTGCCAAATCCATTTTACGAAAGCCATCTTAAAGAACATACCGGTCTTGAAAAACCTGTAATTGATTATGTTATGAAATGGGAACAAGCCAAGACACTGATTGATAAGCTATATGATTTAATCGACTATCTTGTTCCCTTATATCGTGCTGAAGGAAAAAGCCAACTCGTTATTTCAATCGGTTGCACCGGCGGAAGGCACCGTTCGGTTGTTTTTTCCGAATTAATCAGGGAGCACCTCAGCGATGCCGGACTGCTGCTGAGTATCAATCATCGCGACATAAAGAAATAGGTGATCAACATTTCATTTTCATCCGATGTAAAAAACGAACTAACCGGTGACCGGATAGTATCGCAATGTTGCTTAAAAGCACAGGCCTACGGGCTTGTTCTTTTTGGCAGATCTTTTTCACATCGGCAGATCTCATTTTTTACGGAGAATCCCGCCGTTGCAGACTATTATAAAGACAACGTTTTCAAAACAGCAGGAATAGTCGTCAATATTGAATCCGGAACAGCCAAAAACACAAAAGCGAAAATTAAAACCCTAGCTGAACGAACGCAGCTGTTGGAATATTTCGGGCATTCGAAAAATGAGCTCGTTTTACGTGTTAACAGAGCAAACATTAATGAAGAATGCTGCTTCAGCGCTTTTATAAGAGGTGCTTTTTTAGCGTGCGGGTCGGTCACATCACCGGACAAGAACTATCATTTAGAGTTTGTCGTTGCGTATTTAAGGCTCTGTAACGACTTGATTACCGTTTTGGAAGAGATGAACCTGAACCCAAAGCACACACAGCGAAGCGGGTATCATATTATTTATTTTAAAGACAGCGAAAACATTGAAGATTTGTTAACTAATATGGGGGCAACCGATTCGTCACTTAAATTAATGGGCATAAAAATGCAGAAGAGCATGAGAAATAGAGTGAACAGAAAAATTAATTTTGAGCTAGCCAATATTTCAAAAACCGTTGAAGCAGCGAGGAATCAAGTAAGGGCCATAGAACATATTGACAAGCATATAGGACTAAGGAAACTGTCTAAACCGCTCTATGACGTGGCAATATTGAGACTTGAAAACCCGGATTTGAGTTTATCCGATTTAGGGCGGTTGCTTGATCCGCCGATTTCACGTTCAGGCGTTAATCACAGGTTAGACAGAATTGTAAAAATCGCACAGGAAACGGGGGAGTGAAATGGCATTCTCGCACCTTCATGTTCATACTGAATACAGCTTGCTGGATGGTGCTTGCCGAATTGAACAAGTAATTGACCGAGCAATTGAACTTGGTCAGCAGGCATTGGCGATAACCGACCACGGCGCAATGTATGGCATAATCGACTTCTATAAGGCTGCTCAAAAAAAGGGAATCAAACCGATTATCGGTTGTGAAGTATATGTTGCAGCACGAACCAGGCATGACAAAATGCATAATCTGGACAGCGAGCGTAACCATTTAACGATTTTGTGTGAGAACAATATCGGTTATAAAAACCTCATCGCTATGGTTTCGGAAGCTTGGACTACCGGTTTTTACACAAAGCCTCGTATTGATCGTGATTTGATTGAAAAACATCACGAGGGAATTATAGTCTTGTCCGGATGCTTAGCGGGCGAAATACCACAGGCCTTATTAAGAGGCGATTATGAAGAAGCTAAAAAGACGGCGCTTTGGTACAATCAAGTTTTAGGTCAAGGTAATTTTTTTATTGAGATCCAAAATCATGGATTAAGTGAACAAATACAAATATTGCCTTTGCTGATACAACTTTCCGGAGAAACGGGGATACCCTTGGTTGCAACAAATGACACCCATTATGTTTATAAGGAAGACGCCCGTATTCAGCAGATTCTTATATGCATCCAAACAAATCACACCCTGGGGGAAAATACGGGTTTCGAATTTGGAACGGATGAGTTTTATTTGAAAAGTGAAGATGAGATGCGCTCTCTCTTTGCAGAGTGTCCGGAAGCTGTGGACAACACACATCTAATTGCCGAGCGTTGCGACGTTAGCTTTGAATTCGGTAAAATCGTATTGCCGCACTTTGAAGTGCCCGACAATAAAAATCATTTCAGTTATTTCACACAGTTGTGCGAAACCGGTTTTGCGCAAAAATACGGTGACAACCCACCCGAAGAGTATTATGAGAGATTAAATTACGAACTCAATGTCATCAATAAAATGGGGTATGTTGACTACTACCTGATTGTTTATGACTTTATTCGCTACGCAAAGAGCAAAGGCATCCCTGTTGGTCCCGGTCGAGGTTCCGGGGCAGGAAGTATTGCGGCGTATTGTGTAGGAATTACCGGAATAGATCCGATGAAATACAATTTGCTTTTTGAAAGATTCCTCAACCCCGAGAGAATCAGTATGCCTGACTTCGACATTGACTTTTGTTATGAACGCCGCGGCGAAGTTTTAAAGTATGTTATTGAGAAATACGGTGAAGACCACGTTGCTCAAATTATTACCTTTGGCACCATGGCTGCCAAAGCAGCCATAAGAGATGTTGGGCGAGCGATGGGAATTGCTTATGCAACCGTTGACCTAGTCGCGAAAAAAATCCCAAATGAACTTCAGATGACAATTAAAAAAGCATTGGAATCCGACGAATTCAAAAAACAATATACAGACAGCGAAGAAATTAAGGACCTGATTGACACCGCCATGAAGGTAGAGGGAATGCCTCGCCATGCATCGACGCACGCTGCGGGTGTTGTGATTACGCGGGAACCGGTCAACACCTATGTGCCGTTGGCAAAAAACGACGAAGCGGTTGTCACTCAATTTGCAATGAACACCATCGAAGCCCTTGGTCTACTAAAAATGGACTTTTTGGGGCTGCGGACGCTTACTGTCATTGAAAGCACGCAGAAGATGATCAGAGAATATGTGCCTGAATTTGACATTGAAAAAATTTCTTTAACGGACAACAGTGTTTACGAGATGTTGTCTCAGGGCCAAACGGAAGGTGTGTTCCAGTTTGAATCCGCGGGAATGAGGAATGTTCTGGTTGGGCTCATACCCGAAAGTCTTGAAGATTTAATTGCAGTCATATCGTTGTACCGACCCGGTCCGATGGACTCAATTCCAAAATATATTGAAAATAGACATCATCCGGAAAAAATTGAGTATATAACGCCCCAACTTGAAAAGATATTGTCCGTGACGAACGGATGTATTGTTTATCAAGAACAGGTCATGCAGATCTTCCGAGAGCTGGCAGGGTACTCCTTTGGCCAAGCAGATGTCGTACGGCGTGCCATGAGCAAAAAGAAAAACCATGAACTCGAAAACGAAAGAAAAAGATTCGTATTCGGTAGTTTAGGGCAAGATGGCTCTCCGGCGTGTGACGGTGCTACGAACAGAAATGTCAGCGAAGACGCGGCAAAGAAGATATTTGATGAAATGATATCGTTTGCCAATTATGCTTTTAATAAATCACATGCCGCCGCATATGCGCTTGTTTCTTACCAAACAGCGTGGTTAAAAAATAAATATCCCCGCGAATACATGGCTTCGCTGCTGAGCAGTGTTTTGGACAATACCACAAAAGTTTCAGCATATATTGCTGAGTGCAATAGGATGAAAATAAAGGTTTTGCCCCCGGATGTTAACAGCAGCATTGAAAGTTTCACAGTGAGCAAAGGGAATATTCTTTTCGGCTTGCTTGCGGTGAAAAACCTTGGCAGAGGGTTTATCAGAGAAATTATTCATGAACGCACGACAAGCGGTGCTTTCGAATCTTTTTACTCTTTTTGCAAGCGAATGCATGGCAAGGACTTTAACAGCCGTGGATTGGAAAGTTTAGTTAAATGCGGTGCCCTTGATGGCCTTGGTTCTAATAGGAGGCAAATGCTTCAAGGTATGCCGGTTATTATCAGCGGTTTAGATTCACTAAAGAGAAAAAACATCGATGGTCAAATAGGCTTTTTTGATATAGATTCCGAATTTTCGGACGGTTCCGAGCCTGAGCTTCCCGATGTCGCTGAAATGCCGTTCTCGGAAATGCTCGCTTTTGAGAAAGAGATTACCGGAATTTATCTTTCAGGGCACCCAATGGCCGAATATGATCAACTGTCAAAAAAATTGAACTCGGCAAGAACAATTGATTTGATTGAGTCCGGCAGTGACCCGCAGTCAAAATATGCCGATAATATGAAAATAAAACTCTTGTGCATTATAACCTCGGTCAAAAAAAAGGTATCAAAATCAAATAACACCATGGCCTTTTTGACCGTTGAGGATTTATATGGTTCGATCGAGGTGATTGTGTTCTCGAGAACCTATTCGGACAACGCTCTTTTGCTTCAAAACGGAAGGGTCGTTCAGATATTCGGAAAGCTCAGTTTGCGCGAGGACGACGAAGCAAAAATTGTCGCAGAGGTTATTGAGCCATGCCCCACAAAAGATGAAACCGACTCTATACGCCAAAGCAAAGGCAAAGGTTTTAATAACCGTTCTTCTGCCGATGCTCCGGTAAAGTCGCAAAAAAAGAAAGGTCTTTTTCTTCGATTCCCTTCTTCGAATTGCGAAGAAATACTTGCTGTAAATAAGTTGCTTAGTATTTTCGAAGGCAACACGGCCGTGTATTTCTACTTTCTGGATAATAATAAATATACCGTTCAACCCAAAAAAAGCTGGGTTTTTGTAAACGACGTGTTAGTTGAAGAACTAGGTAATATTCTTGGTAAAGAAAATGTTGTTTTGCAAAATTAGTTGTTTTTTTCGCACAATCAAAACTTTTTAAAAGCCTGTTTGGTTTGACTTTAACCCTTAAAAAGCGTATTATAACGCTTGTAATAATTCATACTGGAGGATAAAATTTTGAAGACAATCGGTGTTTTAACGAGTGGGGGAGATGCCCCGGGAATGAATGCAGCTGTTCGAGCGGTAGTACGCACGGCATGTGTTAACGGAATGAAGGTATATGGAATCAAACGAGGCTTTTCCGGCTTGATTAGTGGTGACCTTGAAGAAATGACTGTTCGCAGTGTTTCGGATATCATTCACAGGGGAGGCACGATACTCTATAGTGCGCGAAGCAAAGAGTTCCGTACACAAGAAGGCATGCAGACAGCGGCTAACATTTGTTATGACAAAGGAATTGAAGGGATCGTTGTTATCGGTGGAGACGGTTCGTTCCGAGGAGCACTCGACTTTTCATCCAAAGGAATCCCCTGTGTTGGGGTACCCGGGACAATCGATAACGATATCGCCTGTTGCGACTATACGATTGGTTATGATACCAGTCTTAACACGATTATGGAAATGGTAGACAGGGTTAGAGACACGACTGAATCGCACGATCGATGCAGTGTTGTTGAAGTAATGGGCCGTTCGGTCGGCTATCTTGCTTTAAATGCCGGTATTGCTGTCGGGGCGACAGCGATATTGATTCCTGAAGTTCCTCATGATATTGAAAAAGATGTAATTGAAAAAATTCGCAAAACTCAAAAAACAGGAAAAAGTCATTTTGTTATTATTGTTGCCGAAGGAATAGGCGGTGTTGAAGAGCTTGCCAAAACGATCGAAAGCAAAACACAAGTTGAAAGCCGTGCCGTTATTTTGGGTCATGTGCAACGAGGTGGATCTCCGAGCGTCAGAGACAGAGTTGTCGCAAGCCAAATGGGTCACAGGGCGGTTGAACTGCTTATAAAGGGAACAGGAAATCGTGTCGTCGCCATGCAAAAGGATCAAATTGTTGATTTTGATATTGTCGAGGCCTTGAACATGAAAAAATCAATTGATCTTAATTTATACAAAATGGCACATGAGATTTCGATATAATGGATATAAACATTTTTATTGAGCTTCGCAAAAAAGTTATTGAAAAATATTTTAACAGAATGAATGCTTCGCAGCTTGAAGCGGTCTTTTCAGCAGAAGGACCGCTATTGGTCCTTGCAGGCGCAGGAAGTGGAAAAACTACAGTAATCGTTAACAGGATTGCAAATCTTATTAAATTTGGCAATGCCCACAGTTCGGATGAAGTGCAGACGGTTCCAAGTGCGAATGATCTTTTAGAAATGCAACAATATCTTTCCGGTGAGCTTTCGGATATCAGCGAAATCGGTTATCCTTTAGAGATAAACACAGTCAAACCTTGGCAGATTCTTGCGATAACGTTTACCAATAAAGCAGCAAACGAACTAAAAGAACGTCTACAAGCCATGCTTGGGGATGTGGCCAACGACATCTGGGCGAGTACATTTCACTCATCGTGCGCCAGAATACTAAGAAGCCAGGCTGCTTTGTTGGGTTACAGCTCCAATTATACGATTTACGATATGGACGATTCAAAACGAACCATGAAGGAATGTCAGCGAATCTTAGGCATTGATGATAAAATGATTTCGCACAAGACGATTCTTTCGGAAATCAGCAACGCTAAAGACTCCCTGATCTCACCTAAAGACTATATTGAAACCGTCGGAAGCGATTTTAGAAAAAAGAAAATTGGCGAAGCTTATCAGACGTATCAGAAGATTTTAAAAGCAGCCGATGCTATGGATTTTGATGATATTATTTACAATACGGTTCGTTTGTTCGAAAACCACAGTGACGTCTTAGCCTACTACCAAAACAAATTCAGATACATTTTGGTTGACGAATACCAGGATACGAACTATGCACAGTACCGCTTAACCGCCTTGCTTGCTTTAAAACACAAGAATATTTGCGTTGTCGGTGACGATGACCAAAGCATCTACAAGTTTAGGGGCGCAACCATTGAGAACATCTTAAACTTCGAAAAACAATATAAGAACGCAAAAATGATTCGGCTGGAACGCAATTACCGCTCCACTCAAACGATATTAGATGCCGCCAATAGTGTCATAAAAAACAATGAGAACAGAAAAGGGAAAAACCTTTGGACCGAAAATGGAGACGGCGAAAAAATTGCGTGGTATACGGCTTCTGACGAACAAGATGAGGGCAAGTATATTGCAGACGTCATCTCAAAAAACGTTGCCGCCGGGGGCAGTTGGAAAGAGCATGCGGTACTTTACAGAATGAACGCCCAATCCAACACAATAGAAAACGCCTTTGCTCGGTCGGGTGTGCCATATAAAATAATTGGCGGGCATCGATTTTATGACAGAAAAGAAATAAAAGATGCTATTTCCTACCTGAGCGTTATTAACAACCCCGTCGATAACACCCGATTACGCAGAATAATAAATGAACCCAAGCGAGGTATAGGGATAGCGTCGGTAAATGCCGCGGCGGAGATAGCTTTAGCGCAAGGACTCAGTCTGTATGAGGTGGTAAAGACCGCCGACCAATATCAAGCGCTTTCCCGACCCTCGTCCAAGCTGATTGAGTTTTCAAAAATCATTGAAGAGTTGACGGAAAAAGCCAAAACCCTCCCACTACATGAGCTCTTTAAGCTGATGCTAACCATGTCGGGTTATGTTGAGTTTATCGCTTTGGATCCCGCCACTTACAGCGACAGATTGGCAAACCTTGATGAGTTGTTTAACAACCTGTTTCGCTATACGCAGGAAAACGAAAACGCTGATTTAAGTGGCTTCCTTGAAGATATTGCCTTAATTTCGGACATTGATAATTATAACACGGGGACAGACACTGTTGTTATGATGACTATACACTCCGCAAAGGGTCTTGAATTTCCTTCGGTTTTTATTGTCGGGTTAGAAGAAGGCATTTTTCCAAGCATGCAATCAAACTATTCAAAAAGTGATACGGAAGAAGAGCGGCGGCTTGCCTATGTTGCGATAACGAGAGCAAAAAAACGTTTGTATTTGACAAACGCTAAAACAAGAATGCTTTTCGGCTCTACCTCGCACAACAGAAGCTCACGATTCATCCGGGAAATTCCCGAGCACTTAATTGAAGTTGTCAGCCCCGCATTTAAAGCATTCCAACAAACTCGATTTGGCGGTGCGACGAACGTTCCCGGCAAACCGTACACACCTTCACGCGGTCTTTCAAAAAGCACCGTACAACCTGTCAAACAGATAGCCTATAAAGCCGGCGATACTGTGGTCCACAACGTTTTCGGCCAAGGGGTTTTGCTCTCGGCACAAAGCGTAGGTAATGACACTTTACTTGAGATTGCATTTGAAAAAACAGGGACAAAAAAACTCATGGCAAATTTCGCAAAACTGCAAATATTGCCATGAGTGAGGATAGCAAACACATTTAGATTTCGGAAAACGGTGTGCGTATATGGCTTAACCTAAAGTTTACCGGACCGACTTCGCGACTTGCCCGATAAATACTCATGGCGATGCCGATACCGATATAAACGCATAAATTTGATGAACCACCGGCGCTTAAGAAAGGCAAGGTAATGCCAATGCAAGGCAAGAGCTTTAAACTAACGCCGATGTTGATAATTGCCTGGGCACCAATCAGCATGGCAATACCGTAACTGATACTGCTCCCGATATTGTCTTTTGATTGATAACCCGTCATGACGATACGCAGTATAATGCACACCAACAAAATCATTGCTACTGTGCATCCTATTAAACCCAATTCCTCACCGATGACAGAAAATATCATGTCACTTTCATCAACGGGAATAAGATTATTTTGTGTGAATGTGCCTTTAAACAAACCTTTCCCAAACAGTTGGCCGGAACCTATAGCATTTACACTTTGCTGTTGCTGATAAATTAACGCTTTATAATCAGAAACAGATAATAATTTCGGGAAATATATTGCCAAAAATCTATTTTTTTGAAAGCCTGAGAAAAATTTAATCCAAAGCATGGGCAAAGCAGTCAAAACAATTGCCAAGCCTCCGATAAAATACCGCAGGTTGAGACCGGCGACGAAAAGCATCCCGATAAAAAGTGCAACAAAAACGAGTGCCGACCCCAAATCACCTGTTGCGATGACAAGCACTATCGGCACCGCACCATGAAGACCAAGGAGTAAAAAATTTTTGAATTGGTTAACATTGCTCTTTACAGTGTCCAAATGTAACGCAAATGTCAAGATAAATCCGATCTTGAGCAGCTCGGAAGGCTGAAAAAAAACGCCGCCAATGGATAACCATGATTTTGCGTCACTTCTGTTCGAAGGCCCGTCGCCCCAAATAAACAATGAAAACATCAAAAGAAGGCAAACAGACGCAAAAATAGGCCACATCTTTATTATCGCTTCGTATCCTATCAACGATATAGCAAAACAAAGCAATAGACCGATTGAAATCGATATGATCATTACCAGTAATTCTCTTGAAATAAGCTGCGTTTCGGAAATCGAGTTTAATGTTGCGCTGTGAACAACAACCAAACCAAACCCGGAGGCGACAAGGCACATAACCAACAACACTTTATCCGTGTTTTTTATAAATGTTTGAACAGCTTTAAAAAAACTTTTCAACTTCAATCCTCCGTTGTTTTTTATTATTATAAACGGAATGCCCCTTCAATTCAAGCCAAACAGTTTAATAATACAAAATTATGATATATTTTAACAAAACTCTTGTGAAGGTGGAAAATGAGCGAGTATACTACGCATAGTGCCGAACAAACCAAACAAATTGGTGTCGACTTGGGTAGTCGATTAAAACCCGGTGATATGATTGCCTTGTTTGGCGAAATGGGGACAGGTAAAACAACATTTATAAATGGTGTTGCCGAAGGTATGGGTATTCTTGATGCTGTCAGCAGCCCAACATTTGCCTTGGTACATGAATACGCAGGAACCCTTCCGCTCTACCATTTCGATATGTATCGGATAAATTCATGGGATGATTTATATTCCACAGGCTTTTTCGAGTATTGCGAACTAAACGGAGTTATCGCTGTCGAATGGAGCGAAAACATTGAAATGGCTTTACCTTCAAACTTTATCAGGGTAGATATTATTGCAGACCAAGATTTTGACAAAAGACACATACGTATTACGGAGGGGAATAAACTTGAGAATACTCGCAGTTGAAAGCTCCGCTAAATGCTGTAGCGCTGCTGTTATCGAAGATGGTAGACTTGTATCCGAATTCTATACCGATGCCGGTTTAACACACAGCCAAACTTTAATGCAAATGGTTGATGGTGTTTTAACCTCTGCCGGGCTAAGCCTTTCATCAATCGACGCTTTAGCGGTTGCAAAGGGACCCGGCTCATTTACCGGCATACGAATCGGAATAGCCGTGGTGAAAGGCCTTGCTCAGTCACTTAACATCAAGTGCTATGGTGTCTCAACCTTAGAGGCAATGGCTTACAGCTTTATAGGGGAGGATTGCACGGTCTGTGCTGTTATGGATGCACGGCGCGAGCAAGTTTATACGGCATTATTCAATGTAAAAGAAGATAAAGTAATCAGACTCAGCGCCGATTCGGCTATTACCGTAGTGGATCTGAAGGAAATCCTGTCCGACATTTCACAAAAATCAAAGATCGTTTTGGTTGGTGACGGTTCGGATATTTATTACGATACCCTTGTTGAGGGTAATCCATATGTTGTCAAGGCATTGTATCCGATGCGTTATCAACGCGCGTACGGTGTCGCTATGGCTGTTTTATCGTCCTTGTCAAGTAATATGTCGTCTTCGTTTGAAACGCTTCAACCGGTGTATTTACGCGCTCCCCAGGCAGAAAGAGAATTAAAGAGAGTGAGAGGAATAGTATGATTTTTATCGGCTCCGACCATGGTGGATTTGATCTAAAAGAATCCGTTAAGTCTCATCTTGAACAACGCGCAATTGAATATCAAGACTTAGGCACTTTTAGCCATGATTCCTGTGATTACGCAAAGATTGCGGAGAAGGTTGCAAACGCTGTGGTAAAAAGCAAAACCGGGCTGGGGTTGCTGTTTTGTGGTACCGGCGTTGGTATATCCATTGCGGCCAATAAAGTCAAAGGGGTTCGGGCCGCTTGTTGTTCTGATTATTTTTCCGCTAAATTGACAAGGCAACATAACAATGCAAATATTCTTTGCCTTGGTGGGCGTGTTGTGGGCTACGGGCTGGCGGATGAACTCGTCGACATATTTTTGGACACCAATTTTTCAGATGAAGACAGGCATCAAAGAAGAATTGATCAAATTACGCAGATAGAAAATGAATAAGGAGAAGTAACATGGGTAATATTACCATCACCAACCATCCGCTTATTCAGCACAAATTGACCTTATTAAGGGATAAAAATACCGGTTCAAAGGAGCTTCGCAGTCTGGTTGCGGAAATATCCATGCTGATGTGTTATGAGGCAACAAGAGACTTAACCTTAAAGGAAGTTGAAATCGAAACCCCGGTAGCCTTCGTCAAAGCAAAAGTCATATCCGGTAAAAAGCAAGCTTTTATACCGATATTAAGGGCGGGGCTGGGTATGGTTGAAGGCCTGCTCACGCTTGTTCCCTCCGCGCGCGTGGGGCACGTCGGTGTTTACAGGGACCCGGAAACCCTTTTACCGGTAAAGTATTATTGCAAGCTTCCGGCGGATCTCGACGATCGAGAAGTAATTGTCCTAGACCCCATGCTTGCAACCGGCGGCTCTGCAATAGAATCTATCAATCTAATAAAGGAATGCAACCCCAAATCGATTAAGTTTATGGGCATTATTGCGGCACCGGAAGGGTTGAAAGCACTCGAAAAAGCACATCCGGATGTTGACATCTTCCTTGCTGCGCTTGACGAAAAGCTAGACGACCATGGCTACATAGTCCCGGGGCTTGGTGATGCGGGTGATAGAATTTTCGGCACAAAATAGCGGTTGATATTCAACGATTTATGTGGTATACTATCGTCGAAATTTGATTTTGAAAGGAGCGATTTATATGAAGCATATAAAAATCATCAACAAGCCTAACCTTAAAAAAAGCGCTCAAACAGGTGGCTGCGGCGAATGCCAAGCTTCCTGCCAGTCCGCATGTAAGACTTCCTGCACTGTAGCAAACCAAAAGTGCGAAAAATAAGCATTTCAAACAAAAGGGGCGGGGCTTATGCCTCGTCCCTTAATTTATTAACGAGGTTAAATATATGATTCATAAGTTTTATTTAAATGGTTTTTATATCATCACCGATGTAAACAGCGGAGCTGTGTTTTCTGTCGACCCATGTGCATATGAAGTTGTTGATTACGTTCAAACACCGATGACCCAAGAATGTCCCGCAAATATTATCGAAGCTGTAGGGGAACTTTATGAAGTTAAAGATATTCTGGAAGCTTATGATGAGTTATATTCGCTTTTCTGTAGTGACAGTTTATTTTCGGAGTCTAACTATGAAACGTTTGCAGACAAGTTAGGCCCGGCGCCGATTAAATCAATGTGCCTGAACATTGCGCATGACTGTAATATGCGTTGCGGTTATTGTTTTGCGTCACAAGGGAATTTCGGTCAAGATAAAAGCTTGATGTCGGCACAAACAGGCATTGCAGCTATTGACTTCTTATTGAAACATTCCGGTAAAAGACGAAACTTGGAAGTAGATTTTTTTGGCGGAGAGCCGCTTATGAATATCAAAGTTGTTAAAGAAATCGTAAGTTATGCCCGTAGTAAAGAAAAGGCGCATAACAAATGTTTTCGCTTTACCATAACAACCAACGGGCTGCTATTAAACGACGATATTATTGACTTTATTAACCGTGAAATGTCAAATGTCGTTCTTTCTATTGATGGAAGGAAAGAAGTGAATGATGCCCTACGTACAAGGGCTGATGGAAGCGGAACTTATGATTCTATTTTACCAAAATTCAATAAACTGGTATCGGGAAGAAACAAGAAAGATCGACAAGATTATTATGTTAGAGGAACCTACACCAAATATAACCTCGATTTTATAGAGGATGTTATGGACCTGGCTAATAACGGTTTTGATCAAATCTCTATTGAGCCGGCAATTACAGACGGAACAATGGATTATTCATTGACTGAAAGTGACTTGCCGACCATTTTTAAAGAGTATGAAAAACTCGCTAGAATCACCATTGCAATCAAAAAGAGGGGAATCAGCTTTAATTTCTTCCACTTTATGCTGGACCTTGAACAAGGGCCATGCGTATTTAAACGCCTCAGAGGATGCAGCTGTGGCAACGAATATGTTGCTGTAACCCCAAAGGGCGACATCTATCCGTGCCACCAGTTTGTCGGCAACGACGACTGGATTATGGGTAATGTCCTTAAAGGCACGCTAAACCGTGAAATAAAAGAGAGCTTCTCAAAAGCAACTGTGTTTGAGAAGGAAACCTGCAAGGATTGCTGGGCAAAATTTTATTGCAGCGGTGGCTGTAACGCAAACAATTATACCTACAACGGCAGTATCCTGTCACCACATCATTTTTCATGCGAAATCGAAAAAAAGCGCCTTGAATGCGCTATTATGATGAACGTTGCTCTTGCAAAATAACGAGTATGTTTCACTAAATATATTCTTATTTACACTATTAAGAGGGGAGTACCCTCTTAATTTTCTTCCGTTTCTGCCTGTGATATGTTACGGTTGGTATCGGTTTGTGATACCCCGCTTAAAGGGTTATTGTCCACAGCCGTTTTTAGCTGCGAATCAACAATATGCGTATAAATCTCGGTTGTCGACAAGTTTTCATGCCCCAAGATTTCTTTAATCAATAGTATATCAACATCACCGTATTGATACATAAGCGTTGCGGCCGTATGACGAAGTTTGTGCACGGAATATCCTTGCCCACCAAGTCCGGATTTTTCAAGGAATTTTTTTACAATATTCTGTACGGTGCGTGGATTGATTCTTCTCATATTACGGCTGATAAAAAGAGCATCTTTGTCTTTGACACCATCAACCGGTCTTACCGTCATGTATATTTTTATCGCCTTGACACACGCATCGTTTAAATAAACAATTCTTTCCTTGTCGCCTTTACCGACAATTTTCATCGTATTGTCCGTTCTGACAGCGTTTACATTAATACTCACAAGCTCTGCAAGGCGCAGCCCGCAATTAAGGAAAAGCGTAATAATACAATAATCTCTTTCCTTATTTTTGCCGTCAATACAACCCAGCAATTCGAGGCTTTGCTCAAGGCTTAAGTACTTTGGCAAAGACTTTTTAAGTTTGGGCGATTCCAACTCCTGGAGCGGATTCTCATCCATGAGTTTTGACTGCAACGATAGGTAACGAAAAAAGCGCTTCAAAGCAACTGCTTTTCTGGAACGTGTGGAAGTATTGTTTTCTCTTTCCGAACGACAATAGGAAAGAAAGGAATAGGCATCGTTTAAGGTTACAGTTTTCATAAACTCAATATCCAGCTGTGAAATATCTACTTCTTCAATCGGAACATCTGCAGGAACCAACCCACGGGCCTTTAATAAAAATCTAAAAAAAGTCCTGATATCGGAAGCGTATTCCAATACCGTTAAAGGTGACTTATTTTTTACCACTTCAAGGTATTGAATGTATTTCAACACCAATTGCGGCAAATATTCAAAATCTTCTCGTTTCAACTGAAGTATAGGCCCCTTTCATGGTTTGAATCCCCTCAACTTCGCAAAACATTTATTTTGCGAAGTTGGGTATTATTTTTTTAAGAGGCAATTCCAACGGTTCTGCCTCTCCCCGTTATACCATTCATTTAAAATGTTTGAGCAATTGGTAGTATTCCGCCAATATCAATAAGTTCCGTGTTGCTAAGACAAATGGGTTCTACATCATACTTCTTTAAAAATTGATTGATTATGAGATAGTCCTTATGGTTTTTTATATTGCCGCACACAGCAAGTTTGTTCTTATCAATCAGACCGGTGCATCCGCCAAAAAAACCATATGCGTAATTTCCCAGCTTTACACACCCCTTGGAAATTAACAGCGTATCAATCCCCTTGTTTTCACACGCTTTTTTTATTCCCAAGTCTTCCGTTATAATCGCGCTTTTATTGACGATACATACAGAACATTTCGTGTAGCCTTGCTTGACTTCAATTAATTCAAGGTTCTTAATTAATCCATCTTTCAGGATTAGCTCTGATGCTGTTTTAGGGTTAAAAACTAAAAATCGTTCTAATCTAGCACTATTGAGTAAGGCGTCTGTTGGATAAGGTGATTTTATGGGCTTGCTCATTATTTGTGGCTTGAACCCCAGCCGGCATAATTCTTCATACAAGAACATTTGTTCTAGGGCAAGCAGTATATCCAAACAGCCTATGTGAAAACAAAGCATATCTGCGTGATAAGAGATGGTTTCTTCCAATACCTTGTTCCTTTGGGTCGCCAACACTTCGATATTAAGCGTTTGAAGGGCCTTTATATACGTTTGGGCATCCCCTGCCATTATGACCGTGTTTACAGGTTTTGAAGGCAGATGGGGCATGTCTAGCGGCTTCATCAAGCATTCAACCCCCGAAAGTTTCATAAGATAGCATCGAAGGCTTCGCGAATGTTTTTAGCTCCGACAATTTTCATCGATTGTTTGGCACCGCTGCTTAAGGATTGAAGATTGTGATGCGGTAAAACACAAAGTTTAAATCCGAGTCTTGCAGCTTCTTTTATCCTTTGTTCGCAATTACTGACAGAACGAAGTTCGCCTGCAAGACCGATTTCCCCGAAAGCGAGCGCATCATCCCTGAGAGGTGCATCTTTCAAGCTTGATATTAATGCGATAGCTGCCGGTAGGTCATTGGCGGGCTCATCTAATTTCAATCCACCGACGATGTTGATATAGGCATCCATATTCCCAAAAAAATAACCTGCACGCTTTTCCATAACCGCAAGTAGCATGGACATCCTGTTGTGATCAAACCCGGTTGCCATCCTCCTGGGCGTACCAAAGCCGGTTGGGGTAACAAGACCCTGAACCTCCGCCAAAATAGGTCTTGAACCTTCCATGACACAGGCAATGCATGTCCCCGAAGTATTGGATGGCCTCCCGGAGATTAACATAAGCGATGGATTTTGTACCTCGGCAAGTCCTTTGTCGAACATTTCAAAAACGCCGATTTCGTTGGTAGCACCAAAACGATTTTTCACAGCCCTGAGAAGCCTGTAAGATAAGTGTCGCTCCCCTTCAAGGTATAGAACAGCGTCAACAATGTGTTCTAAAACCTTGGGCCCGGCAATATTCCCGTCTTTGTTGACGTGGCCGACAATAATAATCGGTATATTTAAATCCTTCGCGCATCTCATTAAATAATTTGTTGACTCTCTCACTTGCGTGACACTGCCGGGCGAAGATGTTAACTCCGCTATGTTGACCGTCTGTATCGAGTCGACGATGACCAAATTGGTCTCGGAACTTTGAATATAATCTGCAATCGTTTGTACTTCCGTTTCGCACATGAAGGATAAATTCTTTGTTTTTACCCCCAGCCTGTCAGCTCTGATTTTTAACTGGTGGGCGGATTCTTCCCCCGATACATATAATATTTTAAGTTGCTTTCCAAGGCTCTCACAAATTTGTAAGAGTATGGTTGATTTTCCGATACCGGGGTCACCGCTTAAAAGGATCATTGACCCGCAGACAATTCCACCGCCCAATACCCTATCCAGCTCCGAAAGCCCTGTTTTGTAGCGTACGGTCAAATCCGAATTTATCTGTTCAAGTGTAAGAACACACGGGGTTCTGCCGGCTTGTCGTTTAGCCTTACTTGCCTGCGGTGCTCGAAACTCCTCAGTCATGCAATTCCATTCACCGCAGCCCGGACAGCAACCGTACCATTTGGCACTTTCGTAGGCGCATTGCCCGCATACATAAACATTCCTTTGTTTTGGCGCCATAGTATCCCTCATTTATCTTTGTTCATTTTTCTGTAATTCAAATAATCTTGTAATATTATTGTTGCGGCGACCGCGTCAATAATGTTTTTTCGTTTTTTTCCATTAACGGTGGTATCGTTCAGTGACGTGTGCGCCGAAAC
>CAZMSM010000005.1:29571-56583 GCA_964568955.1 uncultured Eubacteriales bacterium
TCAAGTATTATGAGTGATTTTTTTACGCCGGGGGCTTCGCCCAATATGCTATAACTTAACATTTTATTATAAAGGGGTTCGCGTCTTCTTCCTGAAAACCGACGGACTGTCCCCGTAGCGTTTTTTAAAGAGTCTGACAATTTTTCGCTTTTTTGTGCTCTGCTACCGATACTTGAATCCATATTTTTAGGATAGCCCAGAACGATAAGCTCCACTTTTTCTTGTTCGACGATTTCAGCAATTCGTTCAACAAGCTTTCTCAACCCGGTTTCATGTATGACGCATAATGGGACTGCAAGCATTTCAAATTTGTCACAGATAGATAGACCGGTTCTGGCATCACCGTAATCAACCGCTAATATCCTCATTGCCAAATCTCAACTTTCTTCACTATTTCACGAACACTTTTAAACCCGTTTTCGTCAAGATAAGCGTCTATGCCATCGATTATGTTCAGTGGTGTATAACCGTCGGTAAAGTTGGCGGTTCCGATTTGTATAGCACTTGCGCCGGCTAAAAGCATTTCAACAGCGTCTTGCCAAGTTGCGATTCCACCCATTCCGATAACGGGAACGCTGACTCTTGCGGCTGCCTGCCATACCATCCTCACAGCAACAGGTAAAACAGCGGGTCCGGACAGTCCCCCGGTATTATTTTTAAGTAGCGGTCTGCGTGTTTTGATGTCAATCTTCATTCCCGTAATCGTGTTGATTAATGAAATGGCGTCTGCACCCGAAGCCTCCGCAGATGCCGCTATTTCACCGATATCGCTGACATTGGGAGATAGCTTGACGATTAGCGGCTTGCCGGTTGCTCGTCTTACGAGTTTCGTTATTTTTTCAACACTTTGGCAACTCGTTCCAAAAGACAGCCCGCCTTCACGAACGTTGGGGCATGAAATATTCAGTTCTATCATATCAACTGTCGTTGTGTCGAGCCGTCGAGCGATTTCATAATAGTCTTCGTGTGTGCTCCCGGCAATGTTTGCTATCACTACGGTATTTTGCTCTTTGAGCCAAGGTAGGTCGTTTTCAATAAAATGATCTACTCCCGGGTTTTGCAAGCCGACGCTGTTAAGAATGCCCGAAGATGTTTCTGCAATTCTTGGTGGCGGATTGCCCATTCTCTCAAGTAAAGTTGTTCCTTTGCACGCAATACCGCCTAGTTTTTCTAACGCAAACAGATCAATATAATCCTTGCCAAAGCCGTATGTGCCCGAAGCGGTAATAACCGGGTTTTTAAATGGAACCCCCGCTATATCTATCCTTAAATCCGCCATTACCAAACAATCTCCTTTGCATTAAATACCGGCCCATCCTTACAAACATGCTTATACGCTTCCCGGTCATTGACTTTAACTTTACATGCACAAACAAGGCACGCGCCGACACCGCAGGCCATTCGTTCCTCCATGGACACAAAGCAGGCAACGTTATTTTCCAACGCGATTGCGCTGACAGCCTTGAGCATTGCACATGGCCCACAGGAATACACAACGTCGTATTTATTGGTCAAAATCCTATCACACAGCAATGAAGTTACAAACCCTTTTTCTCCCAGACTACCGTCATCGCTCATCATTATTACGTCGGAACATACACGGTTAAAATCATCGATGAGCATAGAATTATCAATACACTTAAAACCAAGTATAGCGTCTGCCTTGCCGTTAAAAGCCTTTGCAGCCTCCAGCAAAGGTGGAATTCCCATACCACCGCCGACAAACAGAGCCTTCTTTTTGGTATCGTTCAAATCGAATCCATTGCCGAGAGGCCCCAGAACATTGAGCATATCGCCTTTCTTCTTACCGGACAGCCAGCGTGTCCCCTCGCCTCTTATATCAAATACCAACCTGATTGTTCCGTCAGATTTATCAATTTCACATATTGATATTGGGCGTCGTAAGGTTTTGCCGTCACACCGAACGTGTACAAATTGTCCCGGCTTTGCTGGGCCTGCAATTTCAGGGCAGTGCACGCGCATATCAAAGCAAGAAGAATTAAAGGAATCAATTGTTCTTATTTTGTAGTCATCCTGATAGTATGGCATAGAGTAGAGTCCTCCTAGATTTTTGTTATATCAATCAGGTCAATATCTTCAAGCGAACGCTTTTTCTTAAGACATCCGGCAAGTGCGTTTGCTGTTTCAAGTGTGGTAAAGGTTGGGATCTGTTTTTCAATTGCCCTTCTTCTTATCTTTACATCATCGCCGTGGGCGTTTTCGGCCTTTTCGGATGTTGAAATAACATAAACCACCTTATTGCTGTTAATTAAATCAAGAATGTGCGGCGAGTCCTCATGTATCTTTCGTATTGAGCTTGAAGGAACATGATTGGCGTTTAGTGTCTTTGCCGTTCCCGCAGTTGCATGTAAATTAAAATCGAGCTGCGCAAATTTTTCCGCAACAGGTATTGCCTCTTGCTTGTCTGAGTTCCTCACGGTGACAAGAACACCGCCCGAGCGTTTAATTCTTACGCCGGAAGCAATAAGTCCTTTCAAAAGAGCATCTTCAAATGTACTTGCAAGACCCAATACTTCCCCTGTTGACTTCATTTCGCTACCAAGTTGCGTATCCGTACCGCTTAATTTATCAAAACTAAAAACAGGTACCCTTACGGCGAAAAGTTTTTTACCGGGATTTACCCCGCCCTTGCACCCCATACGAGCAAGTTTTTCCCCAAGCATACACCTGAGCGCGAGTTCAATTGTCCGCAAACCTGTTGCTTTGCAGATAAAGGGAATGTTGTGCATCAAGTTGCATGAAATGCCGGTAACATACAGACGATTGTCGTTGAGTATGAACCGTATATTAATGATTCCTCGAATCTTTAAAGCAAGCGTAATTTTTTCGGCATACTCAACAATGAGTTGTTTGTGTTTATCATTTAAACTAATTGGCGGGCAAATAGAAATTGAATCGCCCGGATGAATGCCTGATTTTTCAATATGTTCCGATATGCCGGGAATAAAACACTGTGCCCCGTCGCCAATCGCATCAACTTCAATTCCTGTCGCATTAAAAATATTTTCGGCTGAAAAAGGAATTTTCAATTCGGCAAGCATAGCACCTGTTTTTTCCGTACTTGTCAAGATATCGATAAGTTCGCTGTCGGCACCGATTATTTTTACATCAGACTTTGACAATGCATTTGTCAATCTGTAAAAATTTTCTCCCGAAAACTGAGTAATAATCCCAAAGGGACGCTCAGCAATGATTATGTTTTCAATATCTTCTGAGCTCAACGGCTCTATGTAAAGTCGGTCGGCAAGTGAATCATCGGTGGAAACCGCTTGAGGGTTGTTATTTACGACAATTACCGTATAGCCCGCAGATTTTAACGCTGTGATGCATTGCACCAAGCAAAACTCAAGTTCACTGCCGTGACCGATAGTTGTCGGCCCTGCACCAATAATAAGAATTTTCTTTTTTCCTTCTTCGTAATTATCATCATAGACCGCAGTTTTAAACGCTCCGGCTTCACCTTCAAAGTAAGAATAGTATGGGCCTGCCGAGTCAACCCCGGGCATGCTCACATCGACCCCGGTAAAGCTTGGTCTCATGATGTTTTTACTCTTACACCCTGAAATTGACTCAATAACTTGATCCGAGAAGCCCATTATTTTCGCTTTGTGATAGGTGTCTTGGCTATAATGTGATGCTATCAACGTTTCCATCCATGTGATATTTTTTATCTTTTCAAGAAACCACGGGTCAATTTTAGTCATATCACAAACGGTATCAACAGACAATCCCCGTCTGATTGCTTCGTAAACAGCAAATATCCGTTCGTCATTGGATTCGCTTATGACTTCAAGCAGCTGGGCGTCCGAGGCTGTTTTATACTTTTGGAGACCGGACAAACAAGAACCTGCATCAATCGAGCGGATAGCTTTCAAAAAAGCGTGCTCGAACGTTTTTCCGAAGGACAGCGTTTCGCCGGTTGCCTGCGTTTCGGAACCAAGTTTTCTGTCGACATTCTCAAATTTTTCAAACGACCATGTTGGAAATTTAACCGCGCAGTGATCTATTGCAGGTTCCTTGCTTGCGGCTGACCAACCTACAATGTCAAACAAGTTGCATCCAGCGACTAATTTGGCACAAATTCGAGCTATAGGATAACCCGATGCCTTGGATATGAGGGTGGACGCCCTGCTGAAACGTGGTGTTATTGACAAAACAACATATTCGGTACCCTGTAGATTTAGCGCAAATTGTATACCGCAGTTGCCGATAATGTTTAAGCTATTGATTATCTTTAATGCGGCAGCACGCAATTTTTCGCTTTCTTCATGCGAAATCGTTTGAGCAGGTATGATGATAATGCTGTCCCCCGAGTTTATACCGACAGGGTCCAGGTTCTCCATGTTGGAAACCGAAATGCAATTTCCATTTCCATCACGAATCACTTCATATTCAATTTCTTTCCAACCCGAAACGCATTTTTCAATAATGACTTGACGCAAAAGCGATACTTCCAGGTAATCCTTTGCTTTCAAGGATAGCTGCTCAAGGTCATAACAAATTTCGAACCTTTTATTTCCAACCTCATAAGCTGTCCTGATAATGACAGGGTAGCCAGCCTCGTTTGCAAAGTGAACAGCATCTTCTACGCTGTCTACGGTTTTATATTCTACAAATGGTTCATTGATAGAGGTTAAGAGTTTTTTAAAGCTTTCTTTCTTGTCAAGGTTCTTAACAAAATCATTATTCAACGACAGCAATACAATCTTTTTTTTATCCAGAAAACCATTGTGTTGCAGTTCTAAGGCGATTTCGAAACCTTTTTCACCGCCCATTGTGGGTAGAATACAATCGGGTTTTTCAATGACAATAATCCTTTTTACGACATCAATATTTAAAGGTTCTATATAAACGGCATCGGCGTATTCTTTATCGGTCATAACGGTAGCGGGGTTTGAGTTAACGACGATAACTCTTATCCCTTCTTCTTTAAGCGCAAGGCATGCTTGGACCGCAGAATAATCGTATTCCGCCGATTGTCCGATTACGATAGGCCCGGAGCCGATTATTAGAACGCTTTTGAATTTATCACACATCTTTTTGGCTCCTTTCAATCATGGTAATAATTTTGTCTACCAAAGCAATTTTTCCTAAGAAAGTGAGAACTTGGGTAAAAATCCGGTGATTTCATCCCTCATCCTGATCGTTTCTGCTCTTGCGGCAGACGCATATTCGCGCTCGTCACAACCGGACTGTTTATATGCGCACATAACAGCACGCGATGAATTTACGATTGCCCCGAGGCCTCTTTTGTCAAATGCGTATGAAATATTTTGGGCATTCCCACCTTGTGCACCATACCCGGGTACAAGAAAGAACGTTTTGGGCATCAAAGCCCTGAGCTCTTGCAACTGTTGCGGATAAGTTGCCCCAACAACAGCTCCAACGCCGGAATAACCATATTTACAATCAAAATCTTCGCCCCATTTTTCGCACATTTCACCCATGATCGCGTAAACGGGTTTGGAGTCAATCGTTCTGTCTTGCAGCTCGCCGGAGGATGGGTTTGATGTTTTGCATAGCACAAAAATCCCTTTATCCCCTTGCTTACATATTTTTATCAGCGGTGCTATACCATCGGTTCCAAGGTAACCATTAACCGTCAGCGCATCGGCGCCAAAAGGCTCAATCACCTCGTTGTTTACACAAACCGTGCCGAGATGTGCATCTGCATACGCTTGCATGGTTGAGCCTATATCGTTACGCTTGCCGTCTGTAATAACAAAAAGTCCCTTGCTTTTCGCATATGCGATTGTTTGCGCTAAGGCTTTAACGCCTTGCCAACCCAATAATTCATAATAGGCGCACTGTGGTTTAACAGCGGGGATTATGTCGTGCAGAGCATCTATTAGCCCTTTATTAAAAATTAGGACTGCGTCTGCCGCGGCTTCAAGCGTATTGCCAAACTTTTCAATTGATTCATTTTTAATGAACTGTGGGATAAAATCCAGGTTTGGATCCAGTCCGACGACTGTCGGATTGTTTTTGAGTACAATATTTTCTATTAATCTGTTAAAAGACAATTGATTCCCTCATTTCTAAATCATTATATACCAGCTCGCCTCTACAGACAGTGAGTTTCACTTTACCGCACATTTCCATCCCTTTAAAAGGCGTGTTTCGTGATTTGCCATGTAATTTATCCGGGTCAACAACCCACTTTTCAGCCGGATTAAAAACAACGATATCTGCCGGTTTTCCGATTTCCAGATGACCGGCATCAATGCCGAGTATTTGAGCGGGCAGCGTGCTCATCATATACAAGAGTTTGAACAGGCTGATATACCCCTCGTTGACAAGACCGGTGATACCCGCCGCAAGCAGTGTTTCCAAACCAACGACCCCGTTGGGTGCGTTTAGAAAATCGCTTTTCTCTTGCCTTGTATGGGGCGCATGGTCTGTCGCTATGGTATCTATTGTGCCGTCCATAATCCCTCTTATAATTGCCATTTTATCGGTTTGGGTTCTCAGCGGCGGGTTCATTCGGTAATCGGCATCTCGAAGAACAAGCTGTTCCTCGTCTAGCATGAAATAATGCGGGCAAGTTTCCGCCGTTACCTTTACGCCGATTTTTTTTGCCGAACGAATAAGGTCAACGGAGTCAGCGCAGCTGACATGGCAAATGTGAACCCTTGCATTCAAGGATTTTGCGACAGCTATTTCTCTCGATATCCCGACACTTTCGGAAGAGAACGGAATTCCTTTTACGCCAAGCATTTCCGAAATAACGCCTTTGTTAATGATGCCGTTACCTGAAAGACTTTTATCTTCACAATGAGCCAATATGACCCTATCCAACAACGAAGTTGCTCTGATCGCGTCTGACATGAGTTTTGCACTGGCCACGGGTTCTCCGTCATCGGAAAAGGCTATTGCACCGGCAGCCTTAAGCGCGGCAAAGTCTACAAGTTTCTCCCCTCTTAGGTCTTCGGTAACCGACCCAACGGGGAAAACTTTTGTCTTTGCTTTGCTTGCTTTGTCAATAATATAACGGATTGTATCCGTGTTGTCCGTTGCGGGTTTTGTGTTTGGCATCGCAGCAAGCGAAGTTACACCACCCGCTGCCGCGCACTCACTAACGGTATCAATACTATCTTTAAATGTAAAGCCGGGGTCACGGGTATGAACGTGCATATCCACTAGACCCGGCGCTGCTATCATCCCGGTGGCATCAAAAGTAAAATCCGAATCGCATGTTATATTGTCGCCTATTTGCACAACTAACCCGTTGTTGATAAATATGTCTGCATTTTGATCCAACTCATCGCTCAGTTTCATGATTCTTGCATTTTCAATAAGTATTTTACTCAATAATTGCCACCTCGATTTTTATAGTTCAAAATAAAATTGTTTAATCGTCGGGAGTGGGAACGGGAGATGTCGTTGGGATAATCTGATCCAATACACTATCAATTATATCCTCGATAACACTAGTCGGAGCCCCCTTACAGGATGTGCAAACTCGTGGCATGTTGCTTACTTTATACCAGCCCATACTTGTTGAAGTGCAATTAGCGCCTGCCAAAAGACCGGAAGAAAGGCAATAGCTTCTTTGAACCACAAGGTCGCTCTTGGGAAACTCCCTGGGCTCTAAGTCCTTATGAAATCGGTTAAATACTTCAATAAAAATTTTCGCTGCAGGATTTAAACCCGATGGAAGATTCTTCGGCTTATCGTATCCATACCAAATGGAAGAAATGTAATGAGGCGTTCCCGCGCAAAACCATCTGTCCTTATCGTCCGAAGTTGTACCTGTTTTGGCCATTATTTGAAATTTTCTGACATTACTGCCCGTCCCATAAAGCTTTGTATCAACGGTTTGAAGAAGTTCACACATAACGTCTGATGTGTCGGGCGAAAGAATTTGTTCACCAACCGGGTTCGTTTCAAGCAATACTTCCTTTCCTTCGCTGTCCGTCACTTTATAATAAGAATATGGTTTGTAATACTTACCACCATTGCCGAATGCTGCATAAGCCGCTGCCATTTCTAATGTTGTAACACCTTTGGTTAATGCGCCCACGGCCATTGGGGATGCAAAGGGATCATTCTTGCTGTCTAATGTCGTGAAATGAAATTTATTTGTCAAGAATTCCATTGCTTTTTGCGGTGTCACCATATCAACCATTATTCGTGCGACAACAGTATTTAAAGATTTTTCTACGGCCCTCTGAACGGTCACATTCGTGTTTGAGCCAAAAGAACCGTCAACATTCTTCGGCCACATTTTTAAGCCTTGGTATGGAAATGCGTAATCTCGAACCATTGTTGACCAATTAACATAATTCATCTCAATCGCAGGAGCATAGGTGGCAAGCGGTTTAAAAGTCGACCCGGGTTGCCTGGGTGAGTCTGCCGCTCTGTTGAGCGTCCGATTTGCTTCCTTTGCACCGGCTTGCCCGATTATCCCTACCACACGGCCTTCGTAGTCCATAACGGTCATCGCCGATTGAACAGCAGGCTTATTATTGCTTTCTTTTGGGAAGGTAATACGATTGTAGTAAACATCTTCAAGTGACTTTTGAATATCCATATCAACAGCCGCATAAATCTTAAGCCCACCGGAATATATCTTCCTTGTTGCTTGCTGAATCGTATAGCCGTGTTTTGCTGCTAAGTCGGCGATTACATTATTGATTACAAAATCAATATAAAAACTTTGAATCTCAGCTGTTTCTGCTGCAGGAGCTTCATCGACCAACTCGGAGACAAAGTCGGGACTGTTTGAAAGGACTAAGTTGTAATCAACAGCCTCATCGTACTCTTCTTGGCTGATGACACCTTGTTCCAGCATTTCTCTTAAACAGAGTTTTTGTCTGACTCGGTTTCTATCGGGATTTTTAAGCGGATTATATGAAAATGGTGCTTTGGTGATAGCAGCTATAGCTGCGCACTCGGCCAGGTTGAGGTCTATAACTTTTTTGCCAAAATACTTTTCGGCCGCTGTTCCCACACCGTAACAACCATTACCCAAAGCAACCGTGTTAAGGTATGTCTCAAGAATGACGTCTTTTGAATAATGGTTCTCAAGGTTTAAGGCCAAGAGTATTTCTTTGAACTTTCTAACAGCTGTAACATCTTTTTCGCCCGTTAAGTTTTTTATTAGTTGTTGGGTTATGGTTGATGCACCTTGTTCAAAATCATACTTTGTTACAACGCCCATAAACCTTACCCAATCGACGCCTTTGTGGTCATTAAATCTCTTGTCCTCAAGGGAAACAAAAGCCTTCGACAAATAGGGGGACATTTGATCAAGATTTGCCCAAACTCGATTTTCTTCACCGTGCAGTTTGGCAATCATAACATCTTTACCCGCCTTGTCCCTCGCGTAGACAAAAGATGTTTTGCTTTGGTCCTTTTTGTAGTCATCCAAATTAATCTCGGCATCTGCATTTGTAAATGAAACGATATGACCCAGTACATACGCAACAACCAAAACAGATGTTAAAATAAAAACCGATACCAAGGACAAACCGATTGTCATAATCAGTTTTACCTTGCTTTTATTGCTTGCTTTATTGCTTTGTTCAGTTTGCTCACTTTGCTTAACCTTGTGTTTATTATTCTTATTAAAACTATTTTTCATTACAGGCTACCCTCCCTATATCAACATATTATAGCACAAATCAAATCAAAAGTTTAGCCTTTTTACGATTTAAATCTATCAAGCAAAATCCGAGCACATCTGATGAGTGCCCGGATTATTTATTCGTGTGTTGATTGTTTAATCGAGTTCCCCCGGTATGATGTTCATCGGCATGGGTTGCGAACGGGAGCACGAGGTTTGAAGTTCATAATGTTTGCCCAACCTCGAACTTTCGCCAAAACCCAACATAATATCCAACACATGGTAAGCAAGCTCACTGTTTGCTCTAGGCTGTCTGCCTGTTCGAAGAGCCATAGCCATATCTGCAACCGCTACTCCCCTGCAATTTTCTTTATATTGATGGGTCAGAGGCATTTCATAAAAGTCTCCGTCTTTCCTCTGTAAACGCACCGGTCCGCCAAAACCGTTTGGATCCGGAACTTGTATGGTGCCTTCTGTACCGAAAATTTCAATACATGGATGTTCACTTTTCCACATATCGAAAGACATAATGATCGATCCGACTGCTCCATTTTCAAATTCCATTATTCCATTAACATGAGTATCAACATCAACCGGAATCACCTTGCCGTATTTAGGTTCACTTGTAATCGTTCTCGTTTCAAACATTCTGCACGAAGTTCCGGTCAAGCGTTTCACAGGGCCGAGAAGGTTGACAAGCGCGGTTACATAATAGGGGCCCATATCAAGCATCGGACCGCCGCCCGGTTCATAATAAAACTCCGGGTCCGGGTGCCACGTCTCGTGACCATGGCCTGTCATATACGCGGCAGCACCAATGGGGGTGCCTATGTAGCCGTCGTCAAGCAATTTTCTGCACGTTTGAATACCGGCACCCATAAAAGTATCCGGCGCAACACCAACAAGCAAACCTTTTTCCCTTCCTATATCAAAAAGTTCTTTTGCATCCTTTAATGATACGGACATTGGTTTTTCACTGTGGGTGTTTTTATTATATTTAAGTGCTTCAATGGCAACCCCGTGGTGTTGTTTTGGGGTTGTTAAATTCAGCACAATCTCAATGCTCTCGTCTTTAAACATGTCATACATAGTTTCATAAATGACGGGGATATTCCAACTTTCCGCAGCTTTCTTGGAGCGTTCGGGGATTAAATCACAAACGCCCTTTACCGTAACGATTTTGTTAAACACGGTTGTAAGATTCTTCAAATAAATTGGGCTGATATTACCGTTGCCTACGATGCCGACAATGACCTTTTCCATACTAATCTCCCTTTTTGTTAATACATCTTCGCTTTACTTTCAAAAACACCGGAGTCTAAACCTCTTGACACTGCAATATCCTTGCCCTCTATTGCCCACAGCATCCCCCGACGCATGAGTTCTTGCGATGCCGGAGCATCATCAAAAACAATATCCGTATGCCCTAAAGAATTGTAAAACACTCTGCCGTGCCCCCACTTTTTCGTCCAAACAACAGGCATGTCGATCGTTTTGTTTGAGCTATGGTAGTAAGTGGCCAATGGGAACCTAGTTGTTGCAAGCACCTCAATGGCAGGATCAACATGAAGGTAGTACTGCTCACTAAAAACTTCGAAATCTTCAATGCCTTCAACAATAGGGCTCGAAGAATTTTTAACAATATTTACCTTATAATCTATTAACCCACCGGGGTGCGAAATCCAGTTGCCGCCTGTGATAAATTGCCACTCGGTATTCTCTCTGAAAGAATCGCACATCCCGCCGTGGTTGCCTGCCATTCCGACCCCGGAAGCTAAAGCTTTGCTGACATTGCTACACAATTCACCGGATAATTTACCGCCTGTCCATATTGGAACAATAAGGTGAAGACTCTTTAAAAAATCGAGGTCAGCATAAGATTCAAGTGTGTCGGATAGTGTTACAACTAAACCTTCCTTTTCAAGCATTTGTTTAAACCGCTGCGCTATCAGTTCGGGCTCATGACCGTCCCAGCCACCATAAACAATCAAAGCATTCTTCTTACTCATCAATTTGCCTCCTACTATTTTATTAATCCTTGTTGGTTATTATACCTTAGCCGGATTACAGCGTCAATCTTTGTAAGCATCTTAAAATAAAAAAACCTCGCCGAAGCGAGGTTTAAAAGATGAATTTTAGAAAAACAGTAGAAGCAATGTTGTAGACAGCGAAATAATAAAGAAAAAGATAGCGATGTACTTTGTCCACTTAACAAGCTTCTGTTCCATTGTCCGGCCTTTGTTTTTGCCGAAGAATGTTTCGGCTCCGCCCGCAATAGCGCCTGACAGACCGGCTGTCTTGCTTTCTTGCAAAAGAACGGCAACTATAATGAGAAGCGAAGATATAATCAAGAGAATGCCAAGAACAATTTCATGCGTTTCCATTTTTAGACCTCCAAGATTTATTACTTATGAAGTTTAGCACATTGATTCATAAAATGCAAGATTATTTTTGCCCTTTATCGTACGATTGGGGCTTATCGACTCAAAAACACCTTTATTCATTTTATTCTGTAGGCAATTCGAGTTGTTCTGCGGCATCCTCAGCGCTTAGCAACGCTCCGGATGCCGGTAAGTTCTTCGTTTTATATCGATACGGTTTCGCAAAATCTCCCTTTTCGTAAGTTTTCACGCTCACTAGACGCTGACTTTTTTTAAGAGTCATCAAAGATACGCCGGCGGTATCTTTCGTTTTTTTGGGCGAAATCGCACCGGTATTGAACAATAAATATCTGCCGGCAGAGGACTGAACAACAAGCTCACAGTCCGACTCGATTTGTATGATTGCAGCAATCTTTGCTTTGTCCGAGTAAGCGCTTATCAGTTTTTTTCGGTTCATCTTTGTCCGGTATACACTCGTGTCAACTTTGGCGACCTTACCATTCTCAAAAAAGAATAAAATATATCCGGAATAATCGTGCGTCACCGCCATATATATTGCGGTTTCGTCTTGTTCCATATCAAGCTTTGCCGGCACGTAGTCCCCAAGGACACTTATTTTTGTTTCTTCAAAATCAGACCCTCTGGATTTGTAAACTTGAAATTGATTGGTAAAAAATAAAAGCTCTCTGTCATTTGTAGATTCCATAGAAACCAACAAACTGTCTCCATCTTTAAATTTATGCTCTCCACTCATGCGTAAAGACAATGGCGTGACTTTTTTAAAATATCCTTCTTTCGTGAAAAAGAAATTTACCGGATAATCAGGCACTTCGTCCGGCGTATCGTCCGTCTCAATGTCCGTAGCATAGATAATTTCGCTACAGCGCGGTTTGCCGTATTTTTGCATTACATTTTTAATTTCGTGAACAATTATTTTTCTGACTTTTGTGTTGCTGGCCAGGATACTTTCCATTTCCAGAATATCTTTTTCAAGCTTTTCAATATCCTGTGTTCTTTTTAAAATATACTCACGGTTTAGATGTCTCAGCTTTATTTCCGCAACAAACTCGGCCTGAATCTCATCTATTTGAAACCCTATCATGAGGTTGGGTACAACTTCACTTTCTTCTTCCGTATTACGAACAATTTTTATGGCCTTGTCTATGTCGAGAAGTATTTTTTCGAGGCCCTTCAAAAGGTGTAATCGCTCTTTTGCTTTGTTGAGATCAAAAAACACTCTTCTTTTTACACAATCTATACGAAATTTCAACCATTCTTTTAATAACTGTGCGACACCCAGAACTTGTGGTGAACCATTTATTAAAACATTAAAATTGCACGAGAAGGTGTCCTCAAGAGGTGTCATTTTAAATAAACGTTGCATAAGCTTTGTGACATCGGTTCCTCTTTTTAAATCAATGGTGATTTTTAGACCGCCCTTGTCTGTCTCATCGCGCACATCGATAATTTCTCTTATGGTACCCACCTTAACGCGTTCAATGATTTTTTCAACGATACCTTCTATTGTTGTTGTCGGCGGTATTTGTATAATGTCGATACAGTTGTTTTCAGAATCATAAGTATATTTAGCACGTACTTTAAAGCCGCCTCTGCCGGTATTATAAATCTCTTCAATTATTTCTCTGTCATATATGATTTGTCCTCCGGCAATAAAGTCGGGCGCTTTGAGCGTATCCAAAACAGTATGGTCGGGGTTATCGATAAGGCTTATAACTGTTTCGCAAATCTCATTTAAATTGAAAGAGCAAATTGAACTCGCCATGCCAACGGCAATCCCGGTATTTGCGTTTATAAGCACCGTTGGGAAAGAAACCGGCAGCAAGGTCGGCTCCTTCATCGTGCCATCATAGTTGTCAATAAAATCAACAGTATCTCTGTCAATGTCTCTGAAAAGTTCGGCAGAAATTGAGTCAAGTTTTGCTTCGGTATATCTTGAGGCCGCCCACAGCATATCCCTTGAGTACGCCTTACCAAAGTTACCCTTGGAGTCTACAAAGGGATGCAACAACGTTTCGTAACCCCTCGAAAGCCTGACCATTGTTTCGTATATGGTAGCGTCGCCATGCGGATTTAATTGCATCGTTCGGCCAACAATATTGGCTGATTTCGAGCGATTGCCCGTTAGTAGACCCATTTTAAACATTGTGTACAAAATCTTCCTGTGCGAGGGTTTAAAGCCATCTATCTCCGGTATTGCTCTGGACATAATAACGCTCATTGCGTAAGGCATATAATTGATTTTAAGTGTCTCGGTTATTAATTGGTCAACAACTTCCCCCGCGCCAAATATATGAGCGTGAGAATTCACCTGTTCTATATTCGTATCCTTTTTCGACTTTTTCTTTTTACCGGCCATTATTATCTCCTGCTCTGTTATGATACATCTGCTAAATCAATATACAAATGTCCGGTTGTCGCTATGAGCTCTTTGCGCCCCGCCAAGTTGTCGCCTAAAAGCAGTTCAAACATATCCGCAGTTTCTTCGGTCTCGTTCGGTTTAATTTGTATCAGCCTTCGTGTCGAAGGATTCATGGTCGTGAGCGACATCATTTCTGCTTCGTTTTCGCCAAGTCCTTTGGAACGTTGAATCGTAAACTTGTCTTTGCCGATTTGCTCAAGCATATCTATTTTTTCTTTTTCCGTATAGGCAAACCATGTGTCGCTCTTAGAATTAATCTCATAAAGTGGCGACTCAGCAATAAACACTTTGCCTTTTTGTATAAGCGTTGGCATCAGTCGGTATATCATCGTTAAAATTAACGTACGGATTTGATAGCCGTCTACATCTGCGTCAGTACAGATAATAACTTTATCCCAACGCAAAAGGTCAAGATTAAACGAAGAAAGGTTTTTATTGGCTTTCGAATTTACCTCTACACCGCAACCGAGCACTTTAATTAAGTCGGTTATGATATCATTTTTAAATATCCTGGCATAGTCAGATTTAAGACAGTTCAATATTTTCCCCCTGATGGGGATTATTGCTTGAAATTCTGAATCTCTCGCTTGCTTACACGCCCCGAGTGCCGAGTCACCTTCCACAATAAAAAGTTCGCGTATGCTAACGTCTTTGCTTCGACAATCGACAAATTTTTTTACTCTGTTGTTCATATCATTTGAGCTTTGAAGTGTCTTTTTTAAGTTTTGCCGTGTCACTTCTGCCTTGATACGGCTACGCATATTGATGAGAACTTGTTCACATATTTTTTCTGCTTCATTTCGGTTTTCTATAAAATAAACTTCAAGCTGATGGCGTAAGAATTCGGTAATGGCCTCTTGAATAAATTTGTTGGTGATTGATTTTTTCGTTTGATTTTCATAAGATGTTTTTGTTGAGGAGGATGATATAATTAAAACCAGACATTCTTCCACATCTTGAAATGTAATTTTGTTGTCGCTTTTGATATACTTGCCGCTTTGCTTAAGATAACTGTCAATTTCGGAAACAAGAGCACTTCTTGCTGCTTTGTCAGGCGCTCCACCGTTCTCAAGCCAACTGGAGTTGTGATAATACTCTTTTAGTTTAACCTTGTTTGAGAACGCAAGGGCAGCAGAAATTTTCACTTTGTAATCTTTTTGGTCTTTGCGGTCACGTCCAACCTTTTCCGCTTGCCAATATAAGTTTTCAGACAACGCATCTGATCCGACGACTTCTTGTAAGTAATCGGATATGCCATTCTCGTAAAAATATTCATGGGTTTCAAACGTGTCGTCTTTTTGATACTTTAAAACGAAAGTGATACCGGCGTTTACAATGGCCTGTCTCTTGAGCGTATCCGCAAAGTACTCCTGGGGCATGGCAATGTCTGTAAATACGTCAATGTCCGGGCGCCATTTAATCCTGGTCCCTGTATCTTTACCGGCATACGGTTCTTTCACCATCTTGCTGTTTATATTACCTTTTTTGAAAGAAAGAGAATATTTGTACCCGTCGCGATGAATTTCCGCTTCCATGTATTCCGAGGCATATTGCGTTGCACACAGACCCAGTCCGTTTAAACCTAAAGAATATTCATACCTGCCGTCTTCTGCCGCTTTGTACTTGCCACCGGCATACAGTTCACAAAACACAAGCTCCCAGTTGAATCTTTTCATTTTTTCGTTATAATCAAGGGGAATACCTCTGCCGAAATCTTGAACTTCAATTGAATTATCGTTAAAATAAGTAACAATTATTTTTGAACCGTAGCCATCGCGTGCCTCATCAATCGCATTTGAAATGATTTCAAATGCGGAGTGTTGGCAGCCTTCCAGCCCGTCAGAACCAAACAAAACGCCCGGGCGTTTGCGAACTCTATCTGCACCCTCTAATTGTTCAATGCTGTTGTTGTCGTACACTGCTTTGGCAGTCATCAAACATGAAACCTCCCTAAATAAAACAATACAAACCTTTATTATAATACACTACATATAGTAGTCTGTCAATAAACATGAGCAAATTTTGTGTTTTCGAGGAGTTAATGCGCTTGCAAAACCGAATGGATTCAAATAACCTCCGTCATAAAATAACGGAGGTTATCGTTTAAAAAACTATAAATTATTCAATGTTGTTCTTCGGTGGATCCAGCGGCTTCGTCGACTTCGGTGGCTTCGGTGACTCCGGCGACTCCGGCGACTTCGGTGACTTGTCGACTTCGGCAACTTCAGCGACTTCGTCATTTTCATCCATTAGTTCCCTGAATTTCTCGCCATCAATCTTTTCTTCTATCAGAAGGTATTCGGCAACTTTATTTAACTTGTTAATATTCTGCGATAATATGGTACGCGTTCTCTCATAAGCATTGCTAATAAAGGAATTTACTTCTTTGTCGATTGCGGAAGCGATACTTTCCGAATAGGTTCTCATATGCGAATAATCTTTACCAAGAAACACTTCGTCGTTACCGGAACTGAAAGAAATCGGTCCAAGCACTTCACTCATCCCGTACTTCGTTATCATGTCTCGCGCAAGCTTGGTAGCTCTTTCGATATCGTTTGACGCACCGGTGGATATATCGCCAAGAGCGAGGGCTTCTGCAACTCTACCACCCAAAAGAACAACAAGGTCATTTAACATATCTTGCTTGGACGCATAGTTTTTATCTTCCGTAGGCATGTGCAGCGTGTATCCTCCGGCTAACCCGCGAGGAATTATGGATACTTGATGAACCGGATCTTGTCCGTCTAAATAATATGTCACAACAGCATGCCCTGCCTCGTGATATGCAGTCAGCTTTTTTTCTTTATCACTCATTTTACGCGACTTTTTTTCGCCGCCAACAAGCACCTTTATAGTTGCTTCTTCAATCTCTGACATCGTAATTGCTTTTTTATCTCTACGAGCAGCAAGCAAAGCTGCTTCATTGAGTAAGTTTTCCAAATCTGCACCGGTAAAGGTTACAGTCGAACGCGCTATAACGGATAAATCAACATCCGGTGCAAGAGGTTTGCCCCTTGCGTGTACTTTGAGGATTTCTTCACGTCCTCTTATATCAGGGTACCCTACAGCAACTTGTCTGTCAAAACGTCCTGGACGAAGCAAGGCCGGGTCTAAGATGTCCGGTCTGTTTGTTGCTGCTAAGATAATGACTCCTTCATTAGCTCCAAAACCGTCCATTTCGACAAGCAACTGATTGAGTGTCTGTTCACGCTCATCATGGCCACCGCCCATTCCGGCGCCTCTGTGCCTACCTACAGCGTCAATTTCATCAATAAAAATTATAGAGGGTGAGCTCTTCTTTGCTTGGTCAAAAAGATCCCTGACGCGGGAAGCGCCTACTCCAACGTACATTTCAACAAAGTCGGAACCGGAGATTGAGAAAAACGGCACACTCGCCTCTCCCGCAGTAGCGCGCGCAAGTAGAGTCTTACCCGTTCCGGGTGGGCCTATAAGGAGAACCCCTTTGGGTATTCTTGCGCCGAGCGAGTCAAATTTAGAAGGTTCTTTCAAAAACTCTACAATTTCGGATAGTTCCTCTTTTTCTTCGTCGGCCCCCGCAACATCGGCAAAAGTTGTTTTTCTTTTTTCGTCTTTCGCCTGTTTGACGCGCGCCTTGCCAAAACCCATAGCTCTGTTGGTTTCGTTTGACATGGTCTGGTTCATACGTTTTATCATAAAGAAAACAAGGCCGCCCATTATCAGTACAAGTATGATGGTTGGCATGATATTAATGAACCACGCGCCGGCAGTTCCGGACACATACTTTGCCTTGATAATTTTATCCGGATTATCTTTATTCTCTCTATTAAACTTAATAACCTCGTTGTGTATATCATCAATAAACATGGTTACATTTGGCACCATGAATTCATTTGGAAGGTCGTCCCCTTCAAAATAATATTCAAGTGCACCGCTATTAAGGTTTAAATTATACTCGCGAATCTTATGCTCATCAAAATGTTGAACAATTTCATAATATTCTGTTTTTTGCTTTTTTTGGCTGTCAGCAAATACGGACCCCGCCATTATTATTAGCAATGGAATAATAATATACGGTAATATAGTTAGTATCTTTTTTTTATTCAACAGAAAAACAACTCCTTAACAACTTGAAACGAATAATTTAGCCATAAATATGCGGTTTTAGTACGGCGACAAATGGTAAGTTTCTATATTTTTCATCACAATCCAAACCGTACCCTACTATAAACTCATCGGGGACATCCGTACCTTTGTAGTCCGCCTTTAAGTCTACTTGACGCCGGTCAGGCTTATCGAACAGGGTACATATTTTCAAACTTTTTGGATGCCGCCCCTGCAGCAGCTCAAGTATATAGCTCAGTGTTTTACCGCTATCCAAAATATCCTCAATAATCAACACATCATAGCCATCAAGGTCAATGTCCAAATCTTTTATAATCTTCACGGACCCCGATGTCGTGCCGGAACCGTAACTGGAAACGGCCATAAAGTCAATTTTGCAAGGAATTGTGATGGAACGCATGAGGTCTGCCATAAAAACAATTGACCCTTTGAGCACACTTACCAAGAGCAGATTTCGATTATAATAATCCTTACTGATCTGCTCACCCAATTTTTTGATAAGCTTGTCAATTTCTTCTTTTGTTATCAGAACTTCTTTGATATCGTCAAACATTTTTACCTCCGTTGATAATAACCAGTATTTTTTTTGTGTGTTCGTCAATTTCACACCGCTGTGCAACACCAATACCTTCTACCCAAAGAACGCCTGATCTATCCGCTATAATGGCAACCTTGTTCCTTTGGGGTATGGGTATTGCGCGCTCATTGAAAAGCTTTTTGATTGATTTGGTACAGTTCCTATTTTTTAGCCGAATTCGGTCGCCTTCCATGCGGCTTCTTATGACGACTTTGCCAATTATCTTATCATAGTCAAAGCAATTATCCAATATGTTATTATGAATAATTTGTATATTCTCTAAATCTTTTTTATTAACAATTCCGATTTCAAAAGATTTTGAAAACAGCGTATACCGTTTAGCTGACAGTTCATAACACCAAGGAGGCTCAATCTTCTGCATAAAAGGAAAAAAAAGGACACCGGCTTTCACTTCCACAACGATACCGCTGTGGATCTGCAGCGTGCCTTCTCTTTTGAGCAGCAAATCAACGGCTTCAATATTTTTATTGTCAAGCGGAGCCCCCGTTTTTTGCCGGATGATGTAGGAAAGAGCTCTTTTGCGCACGGCAGGGTGTGCATCGGTCAAAACGTCCGCACTAAACCCCTTTTCAGTCTTTGCGTCACGAACAAGCGCTTTAGACAGATTACTCAAGTAGTCTTCATCTTCCGACAAACTGTTGGAACACCTTAAAATAGCATCATAAAACTTTGGGTTAATCCTATCCAGTTGTGGAATGATGTTTAAGCGTATGTGGTTCCTGGTATAGATATCATCAAAATTTGTGCTGTCATCCACATATGGAATATTATTATTTTTACAAAACTCTTCAATTTCTTGCCTTGTGCATTCAATCAATGGTCGCACAATATTGTCTCTAACGGGCGGAATGCCACACAAACCTTTGAGTGTTGTTCCTCTGGCAAGGTTAAATAACATGGTTTCAAGGCTGTCGCTGAGTGTGTGTGCGGTTGCGATAACGCCCTTATCGGACAAAGAATCGAAAAATTCATAGCGAATGCGCCGACCGCATTGTTCAACGCCTTCGCGCGTGTTTTGCGCGGTTTCGCTGATATTTATTTTCTTGCTTTTTACAGCAATATTATTATTGATACAGTATTCAAGAACGAACTTTTCATCCCTGTCGGACTCTTCACCGCGCAAGCAGTGGTTGACATGTGCGGCCATTAACTTAATGTTGTACTTGTCTTGAATGCTACTCAAAATATATAGAAGCGCCATGGAATCGGCTCCACCGGAAAGTGCAACAATTACGGTTGTTCCACTTTTGAGCATTTTGTATTGCTCAATTGCCGAAATAACCTTATCAACCATCAATATCCACCTTGTTTGCTCACAAAGCGAGTGTGATCTGCATCCCAAATAAATTTAATTGTCTTCGTTTCGCCATGCCTATTCTTTGCAATGATAACGTCTATATCATTTGATAAGATAACTTTTTCATCCGGGTCGGATGGATCATTATCTTCCTCGTCACTATAGTAACTTTCGCGAAACAGCAGTAGGACAAGGTCAGCGTCCTGTTCTATTGAGCCGGACTCTCGCATATCCGAAAGTTGAGGCCTGTGAGACTTGCCCCTGTGCTCTGTACCTCTTGATAGCTGGGCACAAACAACGACCGGAATACTTAGTTCTTTTGCCATCATTTTTAGACTTCTGGTAATTTCGCTCACTTCCTGAACTCTGTTCTCGGTTTTTTTCCCTGAACGAACAAGACCAAGATAATCGATGAAAACACAATCAACATTGCCGAGTCTTCTTGTTCTGGCTTTCATTTCGGTAACGGTTATATCCGAACTGTCATCAAAATACAACTCACAGTTGTATAGGCCTGACGCAGCCTCGGCAATATCTGCCCAATCTTTGTTATCAAGACTACCGGATCTTAGTTTTTTGCCGTTTATCCCTGCGTCTGTCGCAAGAACTCTTTGCGCTATCTGTTCTTTGGTCATTTCCAATGAGAAAAACAATACCCGCTTCTTGCCGGATGCCGAAATATTTTTCGCTAAATTCAATGCAAAACTTGTTTTACCCATTGCAGGTCTTGCCCCGATCAAGATTAGGTCAGATTTATTCAGTCCGACAATTGTTTCGTCCAGTTCTTCAAAACCGGTTGAAATGCCTATATACTGATCCCTTTCGTCAGAATTCAGTTTGTTTAGTCGATCAATAACCTGATTCGTAATAATATCGTTTAGTTTTGATGGCGCGTTTGTCGTCTTGCCTTGACGAATATCATATATTTTTTGTTCTGCCGAGTTCAGAATGATATCGGCATCTTCTTCTTGTGATACAGATTCATCTATAATCTCTCTCGAAATCTCGATCAAAGCCCTCAGATAGAACTTTTCCCGTACAATTTTAGCGTACACCTCTACGTTGGCAACCGAAGGTATACTTGATGCCAGTTGAAAAAGATAATTCTTACCACCGGCATCATCATAGATATTTTCATTTTTAAGTTTTTCCAAAACAAGCAAAGGATCAATTTTTCCACCATGCATGTCTATATTGATCATAGCCTCGAAAATTGCTCTGTGCTGCATTAAATAAAAGCACTCTGCTCGCAAGTAAGGCAAAACAATCGCTAAGGATGTTGAGTCAACAAGCACACAGCCAAGCACAGCCTGTTCGGCGTCAAGATTATACGGTAAATTAAAGCTGTCCGTACCGGAATAATTCATTTTATTGTCCAATTTATTCCTCCAAACACGAATTATTCACTTACTAAGACATATACACGCGCTGAAATACCCGGGTATAATTTAATCTCAGCTTCATATGTTCCGTAATTTTTGATGTCTTCGACTGTTACTTTTCGTTTATCAACATCTACTCCGTACTCTTTCACTATGATTTCTGTGATTTCTTTTGATGTAATGGAGCCAAAGAGTTTACCGTTTTGTCCGGCTTTTGCAGAAATTTTTATTGTTTCGTCGTTGATTTTTGAAGCAGCTTCTTTTGCCATTTCGGTTTCTTTCTCAATTCGGTTTTTTTCTGCATTATCTCTCGACTTCATTTCGCTGATTGCTTGTGCATTCGCTTCGATTGCAATATCTCTGGGTAAAAGATAATTGCGAGCGTAGCCGTCCGAAACGTTAACCAGATCGCCTTTTTTACCCAAGTTTTTAAAATCTTCAATGAGTATAACTTTCATTTTATCTGCTCCTTCTGCTTTTTATGTAACATCTGTTATTACAGGCAAAATCATTGGGCTGCGCTTGGTTTGTTCATACATGAGCCGTGAAACGTCATCACGTAACTTCGCCTTGATGATCCCCGCATCCGTAATATTATTTTTGAAACAGGTTTCTATTGTTGTTTTTGCACTTTGTCGCGCTTTTTCAATCAGCTGTTCGGACTCTTTGACATAAACAAATCCCCTGGAGACAATGTCCGGAGTTGAAATCAACGTGCGTTTTTTACAATTAATAACTGCCGCAACAATTATAAGTCCGTCTTGCGCCAAATGCTTCCTGTCCCTGAGTACAACACTTCCCACGTCTCCGACACCATACCCATCCACCAGAACTCTTCCGGCCGGCACAGTGCCCGTTACCTTCATTGCTTTTTTGTTAATCTCGACAACGTTACCGTTATCTGCAATGAGTATGTTCTCTTTGGGTATCCCCATACTCAAGGCAAGCGAGGCGTGCTTTTGTAAATGTTTTTGCTCGCCGTGAACCGGAATAAAGTAGAGTGGTTTGACAAGCCCCATCAATATTTTCAATTCTTCTTGACAAGCGTGCCCCGAAACATGGACATCATACATTTTTTCATACACGACGTCTGCGCCAAGTTTCATCAATTCGTTGATAACTTTATTAACTGTTTTCTCGTTGCCCGGTATCGGTGTTGCTGATATGATGACATAGTCATTTTCAGTAATTGATATTTTTCGATGATCGGAAAAAGCCATTCTTGCCAATGTGGACATCGGCTCGCCTTGACTACCGGTCGTTATTATAACGAGTTCATCCGACGGATAGTTTCTTACCCTATCTAAGGTTATCAGCAAACCTTCGGGAACTTTCAAATAGCCAAGCTCTTGAGCGACGCCAACCATATTTTCTAAGCTGCGTCCGGAAACAACAACTTTTCTTTTCATACGATACGCAACATCGATAATTTGTTGAACACGATGAATGTTGGATGCGAATGTTGCCACTAAAATTCTTTTGCCTTCTGCTTTTGGAAAAAGCGTTTCGAAGGCCTCGCCTACCTTTTTTTCACTTACGGTATAACCCGGTCTTTCGGCATTTGTGGAGTCTGACAGCAAACACAGAACACCTTCTTTGCCTATTTGTGAAATTCTTGCCAAATCCATCATTTCACCATCGATGGGGGTGCTGTCAATTTTAAAGTCACCGGTTTGGATAATGGTACCTGCTGCACAACGCACAGCAAACGCCAGGGCATCCGGAATAGAGTGGTTGACGTGAATACACTCAACGTTAAAACGCCCAAGATCAATTTTATCACCCGGGGATACGACGTTGAGTTTTGCATTCCTAAGCAAACCATGCTCTTTGAGTTTTCTTTTAATCATGCCAATTGTAAGTCTTGTTCCATAAATCGGCACATTCATAATTCTTAACAGGTATGGAAGACCGCCTATATGGTCTTCATGTGCGTGCGTGACAACAACGCCTTTGATTCTGTCGGCATTTTGTTCAACAAACGAAAAATCAGGAAGGACAATATCGACGCCCAGCATATCCTGGTCCGGAAATGCCATACCACAGTCAACAAGTATCATCTCGCCGGCGTATTCGTATAAAGTCATATTTTTGCCGACTTCGTTCAAGCCTCCGAGAAATGTGATTTTTACCGTTTCCTTTTGACCGAAAGTGACCGCTTTTGCTGTCCCCGTTCGTTTTGGTCTTGATTGTTTTTTGTTATTGGCAACGTTTTTCTCTGTTCCTCTTACGCTGGCGTCAATAACAGCTCCTTTGTTTTTTTGCATAATTACTCCTTAATTTTTACAATACTATAAAATCATAAGTCATCGGCTAATCAAAAGACAAGTCGTAACAAATGATTAAGAATTGTATTTTTATAATAATACTGGCGAAACATACCATAAAATGTATGCTACATTTCCGTATTTAAATTCCATCTAATTCTACTACCCGAGCGGTGATATGTCAAGCAAAGACACTTTTTCAAATATATCAACAACCCTGTCATTGCTTTGACAGAGAAATAATGCTAAACTGTGTAATGCACTTAAGAAAGAAATGTGGGAATAAGATGAGCAAACATAAAAACGTAGAAATTTTTACAGATGGGGCCTGTTCGGGGAATCCGGGCCCCGGTGGATGGGCAGCTATACTTCGTTACATGGGGCGTGAGCTTGAAATAAGCGGTGGAGAAGTTTTAACCACAAACAACAGAATGGAACTTTCTGCCGTAATACAGGGGCTAAAAGCCTTGAAAACAAAGTGCCATGTTACGATTTACACCGATTCCCAATATGTCGCAAATGGCATCAATAAAAACTGGGCAAAAAAATGGCGAGACAACGGTTGGATTAAAGCTGATAAAAAGCCTGCTTTAAATGCAGACCTTTGGGGCGAATTGCTTGATGTGCTAAGTCACCACGAGTACGAATTTGAATGGGTCAATGGTCATGCAGGGCACCCGGAAAACGAAAGATGTGACGCCATGGCAGTCACACAATCAAAGATTTACGCAAAATTAAACCGGTAGAGATTCCATAACGATTAAAATGGGATGCATTATTTTGATGCATCCCATTTTATCATTCCATATAAAATACTTTTTCCATCAAGGGCTGCGCTCCGGTTTTGGAATCCAATTCCATAATCATTACGCTTTTCATGTACTCGTTCCAGCGATCAACAACCGGACTTGAGGCTTGAACGCGGGCTGCATAGGCAACACCTTTTTCACATTCATAATAGCCGAACAGGTCACTGCCGTTGTTCCAGATTGAATAGTTTGAGATGCCGGCTTCTTTTAATACCGCTAAGAGCTCCGGCCAAATTTCTTCATGCCGTTTTATATACTCTTCAAGTTTACCGTCAAGCACTTTTGCCCGCCAAGCGAATTTTTCCATAAACGAGCTCACCTCATTTTATCATACAGGCAACTTCATCTGCAAAATTGTCTTCCCTTTTTTCCAAGCCTTCACCTTTTGCAAAACGAACAAACCCGGTGATTGTAATTTTTGCACCGATTTCCTTCGCAACAGATTCGACATATTGCTCTACGGTAAGGTCATGGTCTTTAACAAATTGTTGTTCGAGAAGGCAAATTTCTTTGAATTGTTTTGAGATTTTGCCTGCAATTATGCCGTCAAGCACGTTTTGAGGTTTGTTAGCCATCTTCGGGTCTTCTTTTAGTTGTGCGGCAACGATACCTTTTTCATATTCAACAACATCTGCCGGAATGGATTTTCTGTCGAGATGTTGCGGGCTCATTGCTGCAATTTGCATTGCAACATCTTTGCCCATTGCCTTGAATGCGTCGGTTACAGCTACGTCTTTGTCAACATCAAAATTAACCATTACGCCTACCGAGCCGCCGCCATGAATATATGTGGAAACGATTCCTTCGTTTCTGATAAACCTGCGAATTTTTATGTTTTCTCCAATAGACAGAATTTTATCTTGCAAGTTTTCAAGAACGGTTCTGTCACTCCCTAAGAGTTTTTCGCCATAAAGTGCCTCAACATCTTTAGGGTTCATTTCGGCGATTGTCTTAGCAACACTTTGCACGAAGTTTTGAAACTCTACATTTTTTGCAACGAAATCTGTTTCAGAGTTCACTTCGACAATAACACCGACTTGTTGTTTTTCGTCATAATATGCAGCCACAACACCCTCAGTAGCAATTCTACCGGCCTTCTTTGTCGCAGCAGCAAGACCCTTTTCACGCAGAAACTCTATTGCTTTTTCCATATCACCGTCGGAAGAAACAAGCGCTTTCTTGCAATCCATCATGCCTACGCCCGTTCTCTCGCGGAGAGCTTGTACATCTTTAGCCGTAAATGACATGTTTATTCCCCCTTTGTCTCTTCTTGAATTTCTGTATCTGCTGTATCTTCTGTTTGTTCGCCCTGCCTGCCCTCAATAACGCCGTCAGACATAGCTGAAGAAATTAATTTTACTGCTCGGATAGCGTCATCGTTGCCCGGAATAATGTAATCGATTTCGTCCGGGTCGCAGTTTGTGTCTACAATAGCGATTATCGGTATACCAAGTTTTCTTGCCTCAGCCACGGCGATTCTTTCTTTACGCGGGTCTACAATAAACATCGCTGCCGGCTGGCGCTTCATATGCTTAATGCCGCCCATAAATTTTTCAAGTTTTTCAATTTCAAGATTCATCTTTATGACTTCTTTTTTAGGTAATTTGTTGAATGTGCCGTCTGCTTCAAAAGCCTTTAATTGCTCCAACCTCTTAATCCTGCGCTGGATTGTATTAAAGTTTGTGAGCATGCCACCAAGCCATCTTGCATTCACATATGGCATGCCGCAACGCTCTGCCTCATCACGAATAGAGTCCTGCGCCTGCTTTTTTGTGCCTACAAATAATACTTCCTGCCCGCTCGCTGAAAGTTCGCGAATAAACATATAAGCTTCTTCAAGCTTTCTGACCGTTTTTTGAAGGTCAATAATGTATATTCCGTTTCTTTCCGTAAAGATGAATGGGGCCATCTTGGGGTTCCATCTTCTTGTTTGATGCCCAAAGTGGACACCCGCCTCGAGTAACTGTTTCATTGATACTACTGCCATTTTGTTTCCTCCTTAGTTTTTACCTCCGCAAGGACTTATTAAGTTTGAAACACTGCTTTGCAGCGAACCCTCAAACCAATCCATTGCGTGTGAAATTACGGGTTAGTATACCACGCACACCAACTATTTGCAAGTATTTTTTTTATTTCCGCAAAACC
>CAZMSM010000006.1:0-35198 GCA_964568955.1 uncultured Eubacteriales bacterium
CTAACAGGCTCCGTTGACATGGGTGACCCTTCATCTACTTTAACTGCAGATGGCAGAATTTTGGTCATCTACTACCAAACAATGGATAAAATGATTGGCGGAACCTTTCTAAACCCGGATGATTGGACAATTGAATAATACGAAAAGATTAAAAAACCCCTTGATTTCATTGCGATTTCAAGGGGTTTTTATTTTAAAGGAAAGCAAATATTTTTTTATAATTGGCTATGCTTGGGACTTTGTTAAAAAGCTATCCAAACACTCTTTGTTTGCCCGAATCATTTCTTCGAAAAGCTGAGCGCCTTTTTCTTTGCCAATTCTTTTCACCGCGGGGTCATTGCAAAAAACTTCGCAGAGTGCGGCTTTGTCATGCTGGAAAAAAGCATTGATGAAGTCTTTTTGATTTTGGGCGTGAATATTAACGATAGCTGCAATTTTTGGGTTCATCAAGCCTGCGGGCATAGCCTCAATTGCGTTGTCGGTAAAACGGGCATTTGTTTCGACCGCTGTGCCCATGACCAAATTTTCTGCCTGGCCGGTGTTTGGTAAGTTGACGTTGCTTACCAAATCACCCAAACCGCAAAGCGCGGCGATTTGAGAAACGCCTTCTTCACCTGATTTTTTCAATTTTGCTTTAAACAGTGGCGTGTTTTTCAATATTATTTTTGCTTTTAATATTCTGTTGTAGGCAATTCGGCCCCAAACGGGCGTTAGGATGAAACCGTTTTTCAAAACATGCTTGTCGGTTAAGTAGAGTTCCGGAACAAATTCTGCCAGGTGACGGTCACCCGCGGCGGCCATTTGGCCGAAGGACTCAAACAACTCAAACTTAAGGCTTTCGCTGTTTCTCTTCATTTTAATAAGTGGCAAAACAAATTTACCTAATCGGTTTTTATTGTTTTTTCTGAACATTTTGATGAAAGATTTATAAATCGGGAAAACATCGATTTCTTTGTACGATGCCTTGTCAACCCATGTGAAATGGTTGATGCCCTGCACATTGACCACAATATCATGCCGGTCAATCTTTTCGCAGCAATACTTGTTGTTAAAGTCTTTCTTTTTTGCCTCGAGCTCTTTCTTTACGGAGTTTAGATTGGCGGCAAGAAAGTCTTTTTTGCCATCTTGGGATAGTTCAAGGTACATGCTGACGATGGCCGCGAGTAACCACTGCAAGCCAAAGACTTCGTGGCAACAACCAAAGGCTTTAATTTGTGGGAATTCTTTGTACAGTGTGTTGACACACATGGCGAGGGGATTGGTGTAGTTTATCACCCACGCATCGGGGCAATTTGCCCGTATCCTTTGTGCGAAAAACTTAAAGTAGGCAATTGTGCGCAAAGCCCTGGAATATCCGCCGGGGCCGACCGTGTCGCCTACCGATTGCCAAATGCCATACTTTTCCGGGTAATGGACATCCACTTTCATATTCTTCATACTGTAGGGTAAGATGGAAATTAAAACGAAGTCAGCACCTGTTAAGGCCTTGTTTATATCAAAATGAACGGTGCAATTCCATTCGCTTTTTGTTTTGTCGGCGTTTTGACTTTTCAGTTTTTCAAAATATTTTCGATTTCTTTCGGCGGCTTTTAGGTCAATATCGTAAAGCCGCAACTCACCGCATACCTGTTCGCCGGTCAATAAATCCGCAAAATACTTGTGCGCCCAGTCTTTTGACCCGCCGCCGATGTAAGTGATTGTGATTTTTTTCAAAATGATTTCAGCTCCCTAATGGTTTCGGATATAAATTCTTCGGTCACGGGGATCTCGTTGAGAACCGAATAGGAAAGATTATGCTCCACGGCAAAACGGTTGACCTGCCTGAGTGCGCTTTCAATCTCTCTATAGCTTAGTCCGACATCTTCCGGTTTGATTGAAAGCCCGATTTCATCGGTAAATGTTTTCACTCGATTTTGCCGCCCTTCACGTTGAAGCTTGGACATGATGTAAGCACAAAGGCACACCAGTTGACCGTGCAGCAAATGTTTGCCACAGATTGATTCGATGGTATAGGCCAAAAAATGCTCCGAACCTTCTTCAAAATGACAATATTTGTTTTCGTAACCCTTCATGCCTACCCACCTGTAAGCGTCCATAACCAGTCGGATTCCATCGTTCGATACTTTTGCAAGCTCTTTGGCACTTTCGAAAAGTTTTTCCAGTATTTCCGTCGCGGTACGGTATAGCGACGCTTCAACCGGAACACCTTTACCCGCGTTTGACATAAGCGACCAATCAAAAAGCACCGTATAGCAGGACAAAACATCCCCGACACCGGAAAGATTTAATTCGCGCGGTGCCGAGCGAATAATATTGTAGTCCACATAGATGCCCTTGGCGATAACTTCACCTTTATAAAACACAACGTTTTCTTTGCGCAAAGCAATCGGGTAACTGTAGCAGGCATCCACGGAAATAGCCGTGGGCACTAGGTAGCAGTGCGTGTTACCCCTCCAAGCTAAATACTTTGCGGCATCAATACTCATTCCACCGCCAAAACCAACAATCGCTTGAAAGCCCGGGCTATCGCGGTGCAATTGTTCCAGATATTCTTCCTCGACATTATCAACAAAGCGGAAAGAATACTCTTCAGGGATCAAATCTTTGTATTTTTCATACAAGTTTTCTTGTGTTACAAACAACACTTTTCTTTCGGCGAGTTCATCGTACAGTTTGTTGATGATACCCTCGCCGTAATAGGTTTCGAACATCTCTATCAACCCTTATTCTTTGAATTGTTATTTTACAGACATGATTAAGCTATCCATTGCTTCAAGAATAACACGAGCGGTAGCGGGACCCGTGGAGTTTGTTTCTTCATAATGCTGCCTGCCAAAGGCGTCTTTGGGAATATTTAAAAACGGCAGCCATTCGTGTAACATATAGTCGTTGTCGGGGATGATATAACCCAGTTCATCGTTGCACAAACCCATGACAAATTGATGCTCGCAATTCGACATTTGCGACAACACTTTGTAGCTTGCCGCAAAACCGAGTGCCGAATCTTCCGCGGGTAGGAAGTTACCGGTAACAAGTTCCGGGTAAAGTTCACCGGGGATTAAGAATAGGCCGGCTTGCCGAATACCAAGCTCCAAATAGGAAACTTCTGAAAAGATGGAAGCCGATGTGCGTGGGCTTTCCCGAAGGGTATCGTTATTGAGCACGCCCAAGAACCTTGCTAGAATAAGCATAAAATTATCGCACGGCACGGTTATGCCTTGGCTTTTAATGTTTATCAGTGGTCTTACAACCGTTTCGTTGTCAATGCCCATGACAATTTCACCGATTTCTTTACCAAAGTCCATGGTGTATTTCACACAGTCATAATCACGGTTTTCATAAACTTCCATGATGTTGCTTGACGAAATCATGCCACCGATAGCACCGTTGAAGAAAATAAAATTAGCACCACCGGTCTGCCTTTCAATTTCTTGCCCCATATAAGCGGGGAAATCGGCGCTTACCTGTTTGGTCAATTTGCCAAGAAGTTCGGGGTGACAGGCGTAGTTGACTAAATACGTATCTTTGGAACCGTCGCTAGGGGCAAAGCGAATTCTGGTTAGTGTTTTGCTGTAATCGATGGGGGTTCTTATATCAAGTTGCATATTTTCCGTCTCATGCGTTCCGATATAAAGGGCGCCTTCTTGCCTTGCGTTATACGCGCTAATGATGGCCGACGCGGTCTTTTGCCGAAGGGATTCCATAAAGGCTGAATTTCTGCCTGTTAGATAAAAATCCTTGCCCCACAAGCCTTGTGTATCCACAGCAGAATGTGAATGCGTAGCTGCAATGTTGATGGATTTAACACCTGGTGTTTTCCCACTTTCGATTACTATCTTTCTGATTTCATTTATATCGGCACGGCTGAGCCCTATACAATCGACTGCGCAAAGCACAACGCCCCCTCGCCCCGTGTTGTCATCAAGATAAACGGCTCTGGCAAACATATCATCAAGTACACCCGTTGCAGGGTTGTCTGAAAAGTAACCGGCCAAATAATAGGTGTCCGCCGTCACATCGTCCGGTGTCAAAATTGAGTTACCGAACCCAACCGTCCAAATTCGACCGCTTGTGCTACTGAAGGTCCCGTCGCCGGGGAGCATATACTTGTTTGCTGCCTGTTCATTTGTGAAAAAGAAGGAAGGCATTACAAAAATGACAATGGCGACAACGATTGACAATATTTTTCTGACCAAGTTTGGTATTTTAAAGAGTCTGGCGACGGTTAACAAAGTATCGTTCATCTGTTTGCCCTCCTAATATTTGTACAAATTAATGTGTTGAACTATAGATGCACTGCCATTGGTCAAGAATGATCCCGGCAGTTTTCGGGCCGGCGGAAACCGTTTCTTCATAATGCTCTTTTCCACGTTGGTCTGATTCCTGCGCGGCATAAGGCAAAAAGCGGTGAACATAAAAGTCGTTTTCCGGAATGATATAGCCGATTTCATCATTCACAAGACCAAACACCAGGCTTTTTTGACGCAAGACATCTTTAGTTGAGGTGTTTGAGGGGTTGATAAATTCAAGCCCGGTTTTTCTTGTGATGTCAAAACCGCGTGCGCTGTCTTGGGCGGAAAGGAAGCCGCCCATCGCGTTTTCCGGTGCCAACTCACCGGGGGCCAGCAATATCTTGAGCGAATTTCCGAGTTCCAGGTATCCGGCTTCGGTTGTAATGACCGTATCAAGCCTTAAGCGGCCACTCCTGTAACTGTTTATGTTGATAAGCCCGATTTTAGCACCCAGTATGAGAATGTAGTTGTCAACGGGTAAAACGATAGGATTAAAGTGAATGTTGATAAAGGGGGCAATATCATACTCGGTCCGGTTGTCAATAGCACAGACATAACGCCCGATGGTTTCACCATAGCTTTGGGTGAAGGCTTTGCGAAGTTCGGTTTTTTTGTCAAAATTCAAATTCCCTTGGTCATCCAAATCGTTTGGTGTCAGGGAGCTCAGTGCTTTGAAAATTTTTGTTGCCGTCGAGCCTAGCAAGTTCCTCATATCGCTTGCCATTAGTTCAACATTTGTTTGTTCGCTGCCCGGCATCGTGTCAAACAAACTGACTTTGTTTTTTATAATATCAAAGATAGTCCCAAGGCCCTGTGCATTAATCAGTGCCCCAATCGCACCATTTATAAACACAAAATCTGCGCCGCCGGTTACAGCACCGTCAGCCTCAACGACTCCGCCTGTGTGCGCAGCAATATACCTGCCCATGTAAGCGGGGAAATCCGCCGTAACGGTGGTGTTGTTGAGCGCCATATTTTCCGGGTGAGCGTTCATCGTACAAATATATAAATCGTCGCTCTTATCCGTCGGCGTGCCCAAAGGCGAAAAGCGAATTCTGGTAATCGATTTTTCGTAAACATCCGGCTTGCGGTTGTCGCTAAACAGGTCGTTTTCGGGCAAAATATCTCCCCACAGCAATTGCCCCTTTGTTCGGTCAGCGAAAGCAGCATAAATAGAATCGGCAACAAGTGTTTTTAAATAGGTATTATATTTTTCATTTCTGCCGGACTGCAACAAGCCCAGGTTGCCCCAAAGCCCTTGCGTGTCAATGCCCGCATGCACATGTGTGCACAAAACGTTGACACTCTTAATGTTGTTTGCTTTTGTAAAATCGGACACCATTGCCCTTATTTCGAGAACTTCCTTATTGCTCAGTCCAATAGCGTCAATCACCGCGAAAATCACGCCACCCCTGCCGGAATTATCGTCCATATACACCGTTCTGACATAGGTGTCGTCCATAACCTCGGTTGGGTGTGTGTTGTTGCCATACCCGGCAAGGTAATACTTGTCGGAATTTGTTAAAACGTCGGTCGGTGTAGCAACGATTTTCGAAAAACCGACAGACCAATAGTTCCCGGGTGATGGACCTGTTGCAAAAGAGCGGTCGCCTTGCATAAAGTAATCACTTGTAGTTACCTGTTGCGGGCTTATGATGGCAATGTTACTGCTGAGAATGCCAAATGAAACAAGCAGGCTGAGAAAGGTTTTTAAAAGATTTTTTAAAAACCAGATGTCATCAAACGATGTACCTTTTAGCGTAGAAACAAGTTGTTGCATGACCATTAACCTTCTTTCAAGTAATAATGATACCTATCAAGACTATATGCTCGTTGTGTTCGAAATTTTCACAAGCTGTTCGACCGCATCTCGCATCATTTCGGCCGCAAATGGGCCCGAACAAGTTGTTTCTTCATAATGTGCTCGTCCGTGTTTGTCATTGGGGATTGCCCAAAATGCGTAAGGGCGTTTTTTGCAAACATAAAAATCGTTGTCAGGGATAATATAGCCTATTTCATCGTTTGCAAGACCAAAGATAAGCTTTTCGCCTTCACCCATCATCTCAAACAGGGTTTGATGTTGATAATCATTGCCGGTTGCGGACTCCTCTGCCGGGAAAAAGCCGCCCAAGGCAAGCTCGGGGAAAAGCTCACCGGGCACTAACAATACTTTTATTTTGCCGAGTTTTAAAAGGCCAACCTCTGTTTTGACAGCCTTTTTGTATTCAACGGCGTCAACTAAAATAACATCGTTGTTGACCAGTTTTATTTTTGAGGCAAAAGAAAATGTCTTGTTAACAATCGGTAAAATCCTTTCAACCCTGATCATGCTCAGGTTGACATCAACAGGAATTTCGTCGGTTATGGACAAAGCATATTCGCCCATTTTTTTGCCAAATGCCTTCATCGTGACTTCGCCGTCAAGTGTCCCTTGATATACTTCGCCTAAGCCTTCGCTTGTGATAGCGCCGACAGCACCATTGAAGAAAACGAATTCCGCGCCGACCTGCTCAAAAATTGCTTTGCCGCAATAAACCGGCCAATCGGCACTGATTTTAGTGTTTTTATCACCCAGGAGCTCGGGATGGCAACCGATATTCAACATATAAAGCTCCGTGCTTTTATCATCCGCCACAAAACGAATCCGGTTTAAATAATCATCATGCACAAACGGCAAGCGGTTGTCCAAAATCATGTTGTGTGTTAATACTTTGCCAAAGAACAGACTACCGGACTTTACATTGTTGATACTGTTAACAATACATTGTGCGGCAATTGATTTGAGCCGTTTCATATGATTTTTGTTTATGCCACAACGAATACCCTTGCCCCAAAGCCCCTGCGTGTCCGGCGAGGCGTGAACATGCGTGGCCATTACGTTCATGCTGATTTCGGATGCAGCGTTTAGTTTCTTTTGAGCTTGTAATCTAATATCGTTGATATCTTTGTTGCACATACCGACGCAGTCGATAACAGCCAAAACAACGCCATCACCGCCTGAAGAATCTTTCAGAAACACACTGCGGACATAGATGTCGTCCAGCACTCCGGTTGCTTTCATACCGCGGTCGAACCCTGCAAGGTAATAGGGCGTTTTTTGCCAATCTTGTGGCGTGACAATTTGCTTGTCAAAACCAACGAACCATTTCTTTTCCATTAATACTACCTCTGCTCAATCCTCATAGTGATTTTTTATTCGCTACATAAAATTCTTCGTAATGTTGTAAATTGTGGCCGCCAGTTTTGTCATCAACGCTTCAATTGGATGAACAATAAGGCTTGCTATTGCATACAACACTTTATGCAGTGTGGTTCCCTGATCTGTATAAACGGGGGGCACATAGGGGTTTTCGTCGCTGTAACCGGCCTGTGCTTGTAATTGCTGATAATAGTCTTCATTATCTAAATAATTAAAAGTTTCTTGTGCCATGACCTCATTGTATTTTGCGCTCAGTGTTGCATAGGTAGTTTGATCGCCAAGCATATACAGGGCGGTCATATCCACATTGTCCGTCAAAGTTACTTTTTGGTCTGCGAAAACTGCATCGGTACACTGCGAAACCCCGTCTTTGGTGATTTTAATAAGGCTGTTCGCACCCGACAAATAGGCGGGGACATCGAAGGCGAACGATTGGTTTGCACGAATTCCGTTGTATTGGTACATGCTGTCCTTGACCGCGTAGTTTAGATCAATAACATAAAGCAAGGCATAATCGGTACCCATATTCAAGTTGAGCTCGTAATTGTTTGAACGCGCATAATAGTAGGGCACTTGATGTGCAAGATAGTCCCTGACAACACTTAACTCACGGTTAACGTACATGGTCTCTCTCGAGCCGGATTTGTAGAAAAGCAGGTCTCCGATATTTATATTGAACCAGTATAGGGAAGATGCCCCGTTTGCTATGTTTTCGTATGCCGGTATTCTCAGCTCATAAGGGTTTGGGCTATAGTAGTACTGCGACTCTTTTGTGAAGCGCCTGACGCCACTCCTTGAATCTGCCCCCAGTGTCCAAGTGGCTACCGGGTTTGGGTAATTCAGTTTAGCAAGGGTGCGCATATAATACCCGCTTGTTTCCAGGGGAGCCCCCCAATAAAGTCCGTACTTGCCCTTTTCGGCATAGTCAATATATTTATACCAAGGATCTGCATACCCTGAAACCACCCTGTAGGCATCATAATGGTTCAGGTCTGACAGCCCAGCGTAACGGTAAAAGAACGGTTCGTGTGACAAGGTTATATTCGTCGGATAAGGCGAATTGCGATACATAAGCAGTTTATTAAAAACACGCATGGGCTGAAAATTTTTGGAGTTGTCTTTTAGTTGCGGTTCCCCAAAAGGTAGCGTAGCATGAACGTCTTCAAGTGCATACACGGTGACAAGGCCGTTTTCAATGTGCATATCAGTCCCAAAGGTGCCACTCTCGTTATAACCAAATATTTTTATGGGATATTGCTTTCTGAATTCCTCACTTCTTAGGTAATAATCGCTGCCGAATGCGCCAATGACGGTGTTAAAGTGTGCAGAGGATATTGCTTTTATATAGGTCTCTTGTTTAAGGTCGCCGCCGGCCCAGCCAACGCTGATGTCGAACTCATTGACCATGGGTCTTGTTTTTTGAATGATGCTGTACGTTGCGCCATTATTGGTCACATTGAATTCGACCAAATATTCCTTAAAGTCCAGCGGTTGGGCAAAGTTCACGGTTGCACATACGGGTTGATTTGGCTCTATAGTGCCGACGTTGTTGAATGAAGAAATTTTATCGTTCGACTGGTTCCAATAGTGCAAGCTATATTCATCGGTTCCGTCATAAAAATTTATATAGTTGACGGTTGTGGTTTTTGAAGACCTATTATCGATATAGTATAAAAGCTCATCCGGGTAAAACCGTTGATTGCTTGTTGAACGCCACATAAGGCGGGCAACGTCTACGTACTGATAATCGCCGTAAATCTTTGCGGTTGCGGTTTTTCCATCGGCGGTTATGGCTAAATCGATACCGTCGTACAACAGCTTTGCATCGCATATATTCAGGCTGTAACAGTCAACTGCCCCGGCAGGGATATAGGTTGTTAAAGGGGTAAAATTATCAAATTCATTTTCTTTACCCTCTTCAAGGATGCGTTCTTTGTCATACTTTCTGTTCTCCCTCGTGTCCGGCGTGCTGGCCCAGGAAACGGTATTATCCCCTAAGTCAAGCAGCTCAGTAGCGGTTTTGCCGTTAAAAGTAAGGTGCGGGCTGATTTGGCCTTCGCTTGTATTTTTTACATAGATATGTAATAGCGAACCAATATCGGTCTTTCTTGAATAATTGTCTCTGGCCTCAAAAGTGATTTTGCCGGACTTTACTAAAGGCATAACAGTAACACCGACAATTGTTAGGCTTTGGGCCAATTCTCCGGTCAGCTCGGTGCTAAAGCGAACGGCATCCTCGGGCACTTTCAGTGAAGGCGAACATGCAGGGTTAGGTGCCAATGCCTGGGGTGATTGATTTAAAAAAATCAAAAGGGCAGTGGCTAAACAAAAAGTGCGTATCATTTTTTTCTTCATCATCATAAATCCCCTTAAAGTCTATTTGTCTTTCTCTTTGTCTTCAACATCTGCTTGTGCATTACTAACCAAACCTTTGACGGATATTTCTCTGTCAAACACATAGCCTTTGGATACCAGGTCGTCGTGCCTGATTTTTCTGCTTTTTTCAAGTTCTTTTGCAATCATTTGTTTCTTTTCACCGGTAAAGTTGTAAAAGAGATAGGGCAAAACTTGGAGTAGAGCGCCAATAGCCGGGAACAAAGCAAAAAGCATAAATAGTCTGTGGACATCGGGCGACATTTTTAAAAACTCTTCAACGGTTCTTTCAACACCTTCCACACCGCGAAGCCCTACCCAGCTTAAAGCATACCCGCCAAGGACAGTATGTTTTTGCGTACACATTTTCATTCCTCTCTACTAAGTTTTCAGACAGCCGATAAAACGCCAGTATATCTTGTTTCTTGCTGTCTTGCACCGCTTGAATAATCACTTTCGCCAATTTCTACATGGTCTATCAATTCCTCCACAGCGGCACGACACAAATCTGTTAAGTGAATATGTCGTTTTATTACCTCAGCCCATTTTGTCATGCTGAGGATTTTTTCTTGTATGGTGGTCAGACGGGTTTGCGCTTCATCGTGTTGTGCCTGACGTGCTTGGCTTTCCTTCTCGTTTTGGTTCATAAGCGTGGTGAAAGTGACTTCGGAAATTTTGCCTGTCACCTTGTCCTCGTAGAGATCGGCTGTAATTTGTGTAAGCTCTGATAAACGATGTGCCAGCTTTTTAGCTTCCTGTCGAAGCATATTCTGGTGATCGCTATCATCTAAACTCATTTGCTTTTTCAGCTTTTCCAGCAATGAAGTTTCATCAAGCGTGATTGCCTGTGCGTAGGATTGAAGTTCTCCAATAATCAAGGTTTTCAGGATCGTTTCGGAGATATATTTCGTGCCCCGAAACTTCGGTCGCTTGGCAAGGATTTTTTTGTCCGCTATTTCTCGGCATTTTTCGCATAGATAAAAAAGACCGCCCTGTCTGATTTCTCAAACTGGGCGGCGAAATGATTGCAGATTCTTTTTCGTGGTTTCATCATACTACAATACTTTCTTTGTATTATGTAACGGTGATCCTATAAGCGAGAACAAAAGCCTCCCTGCGGCTTTGCACCACAGGGAGGCCATTGTCCTCGCTCCGAACTATCTTATTGCTTTTCTTTTTCTGTTTTTGATACCGAATATGGTAAGCGCGCCGCCTGAAACGAACAGCAGGGCAATCCATAGAGGCATATTATTGCTGTTGTCACCGGTCTGCGGGGAATCTGTGTTACCGGGTTTTGAAGGGGTTTTATCCTCTGTCTTTGCCGTAACGGTAAATTCTGTCGAAGCGGTGCCGGTGGAGGACTCAATGCCCAATGTATGTGTTCCGGCAGGGAGCGTTGCCAGATAATCGGCTTTCAAAGTGACAATGATGCTGCCCTCTTTCAGCTCATAGTATTTCGCGGGGGTCTCCTTGCCGTCAACCAGCACACGGATAAAATCACTGAATGCCGCATCGGACTTAAAGGCCAGCGTACCGCCTTCGTCCGGCTTCCATGTGCCGTCCTGCCCCTCGGTCACGGAAGGAGCCAGCATCGCGATTTCCTCCGTTTTGGTTTCGCCGCAATGGGTGCAGGTGTAAGTTTTTAAGCCTTTTTTGCTGGCGGTGGGCGGGGTGGTGATAACGCCCTCATCCCACGTGTGACCGTCATAGACTGTCACTTTCACCGTGGTGCTGTTTCCGGCTTTATCGGCGGCAACGACTGCCTGCTCTGTTCCGGTCGGGGAAAGGGTCAGCTTACCGTCCGTCAGCGCGGCGGCTGTGCCGTTTACCGTGACGGTATCAAGGTTGGCGTCCGTCACCGTGACAGTAACGGCGGCGCAATAGGATTTTCCGTTTTCGATACCGCTGATAATGGGATCGGTGCTGTCCAGAACCAGTCCGTCTGAACCGAGATAGAGGACATTGCCTGCCGTATCGGTAATTTTCACATAGACAATCCGTTGGCTGTCCGGCTCTACCGTAAATGCGCCGGTATACGTTGTCCAGTCGGAAATTCCCTCTACCGCTGTTTCCTCCAGAACCGTGGAGGACAGCTTGTAGCTGACAGATGCCACACCGGAGCCGGTGTCGGCCGAGGTGATTTCAATGCTCTGCGTATCCTTGAAGAAAAGCCCAAAGGTGATGGCGTTCAGCGCTTTTTTGATGGAACTTGCGCCGATTTTGATGTCGCCGGTCGGCGCGGTTTTATCGATTTTGTAACTTTCGTGAGCCGCCGCAGAGATTGCGCCGGTCGCTTGATTTCTGACATAAAAAACAAGGTTTCCGCTTGCTGTTTCATCGCTCTTTGTAAGCGTTTCGCTCCATGCACCGCCTGCGGTGTCGATCAAGGACAGTTCAAAACCGGGTTTTGCGGTAACAATAAAATCGGTTTTACTCCACTGGGTTGTGCTGATAGTATAATCCGTCCCCTTGACCGCGTTGTAGTTGTTTGTGATGTTGCCTGTAATCCCGCTGGGCTGCGTTAATATATAGTTGCCCGCGTCCGTACCGGTCAGCGCAAAGTTGCCGCCGAAGCTGACGGCGATGTTGTTCGCCGCGCTCACGCTTTCAAATGTTGCCGTAGGATACGGGTTAACGAGGTTTATAGTATCGCCCGATACAACATCGTTCAGGGCGGCGCTTGCAATTATGGCGGTATTCAACCCGTCATATGCTTTGTTTTGAATAGTCACATTCATGATGATAGGTTTGGCAGTGATATTGGCGGTCACACTGGCCGGTTGATCGGAAAGTGTATAGTTGCCCGCATCAGCCCCGGATAGGGTGAAGCCCGTAAACGAGACTGTTTTGCCGTTGCCGACGATTTTGTCCGCAAAAGCGGCTGATCCGCTGGAAACGCTTACAACATCCCCATCCACTTTGCCGCTGATAACTGCCGTGCCGGATATGGCGGCGGTTTCACTGCCGTCATAGGTCTTGTTCTGCGCGGTAACGCCTGTGATGGTGACCGGCTTTTTGCCGACGGTGATGGTCGTGTCTGCCGATTTTGCGTTGTAGTCATCGTCTGCCGCTTTGGTTGCCCGGAGGACAACGGAACCCGCGCCCGTCAGGGTAACGGTGTTTCCGCTGATTGTGGCGGGGCCTGAAACGACCGAGTAGGAAATTGCCCCAGTGCTGCTGCCGCCTGTGGCGGTGACGGCAAAGGAAGAATCGCCGTAGGTTTTGGCGGCCGGTGTTCCCGCCGCAAAGGACAGGGCGGCTTGCTCACCTTTGACAAAGCTGTAGGATAGCTCGTCGCTGGCCGCGGCGGCATAATTGCCATCGCCGCTGTACGATACGGCGAAGGTATAGTCGTTGACCGAGCCGCTTGCGGTAAAGCTCACGGTTTGACCGACAGATACAGGGTTTCCTATATTGTTGCCGTTTGCCTTGAATTGCAGTGTGCCGGTCGCCCCAGCGGGAAGATTCGCAGACAGGATAACGCTGCTCGGCCTTATCTGAGAGCCTGCGGGATTGGCGTTTACCGATACGGCAGAAACATTTTTGACAACATCCAATGAAAACTGTATTGTTGCCGGTGTGTCGCTGCCGGCTTTCGGCGTTCCGGTTTCGCCCAAGGGGTAGAAACTGACCGAAACGGTATAATTCCCCGCGGCGAGGGTGTTCAAATAGGCGGCTTTCAGCGTAATGGTGTCTCCCGACACGGTATAGTCCGTGTTTTCGGTGAGCGTGGTTCCGCCGATTCTGACTGCTTTGATCGTGTTGCCGTTTAAGTTGACGGCAGCGGTCATGTCAGCCGTCCCGGATTTCGTAAAGCTGACCGAAGCCGTGCCCGATGTGCTGTCCGTGAAAAGCACCGCGCCGTCCGAATTGATGATGCTCACATTGCCTGCCGCATCGGTCAATTTGGCGTAGACGATCACCTTGCGGTTTGGCTCTACAGTGACCGGCCCTGTATATTCCGTCCAACTATCTACCCGGCTTATATCACTTACCTCTGCACCCGAAAGATAATACTCGGTCTTAGCCATTCCGCTGCCGATATCGGTTGATTCAACAGTAATTGCTTTGGTATCTTTAAAGAATAATCCGAAAGTAATATTGTTGAGGAAGGTGTTCCACTTGCTTTGACCCATGGCGATTTCACCGCTTGGCGCTTTGTTATCGAGCATCACGGTATATTTGACAATATCACTTGTCAACCCGCTTTCGCTGATTGCTTTAAAGTAGTAGTCGGTGTTTATCTCCGCTCCATCGGCATTCAGGGTAACCCCGGAAGCAGGGCATTCTGTCCACTCACTATGTTCACCGATACGATAGAGAAAGGCGGTTGTTCCCTTGTTGCTTGTGGCGTTGCCGGGGGTGAGCGTTACACTTCCCTTCGCCCATTTGCCCTCGGTATAGGCGCCGGCGTCAATCGTAACCTCAGGCTGTGCGCTGTCAAGGTTTGTATAGGTAATGGAGGCTGTCGCCGTTTCGCCGTCGGCTGTGGTGATCCGGAAGGTATATGTGCCGCTGTCCGTTACCACATACCCTTGTGTATAGGTTTCGGTAATATCAGCAAACCCGCCGTCACCTTTTTGCACTTCGACCCATTGCACCGTGGAGTTTCCGGCAGAAGCTGTCACGGTAACGGTATCTTCGCTTCGAAGCTCCTGCGTATGTCCGCTTACGCTGATTTTGGCCGTGTTCGATTTTACCGATGCGGCAACGGTTTGACCATCCGCATTGATCGCTTGCGTTGCGTCCGTGTCAAGGGTTACCGTATCATCGGTTAGCTGTGCCCCGTCTTTCATTTTAAAGTGCAGGGTGACAAGCTTTCCTGTCTCTGCCGTGTTTGTAAAATCACCCCGTGTACCCAAAAAGACATATCGGCCGCCTGTATAGCTTTCGGGCGCGGTAACCTCATCGGCTGAAAATACGTCGCCCAGCGTATAGCCGGTCATTTCGACCTTGTTTTTGTCATAATTGACAGCGAATTTTGTACCCCAAAGGGATACGGGTTGATCCAAACGATAGCTCACATCAAACGTTCCGTTTTGACCCGCCTCGACGCTGGACTGGACTTTTGCAAGGCTGCCGCCATACAGCATGGGGCTTGCTGAGGCATTGGTCATGGAGGAGGCGCTTTTTGCGCCGCTGGCATTCACGCCAATGCTTCTTGTGCGCTTTAACGTATTGGCGGTTACGCTGCTTACACCGTTTAACGGTTTAAACTCGTAGGTATAGGTCAGGGTGAGTCTGGCGATTCCGTCGGCAATCATCGCCTGATACAAATCCTTACTGGCGACGGAAAATGATTTTATCCCTTGTGTAATGTACTTATTGTATTTTGTATCGCTAAACGAAACGGAAAGCTCGGGTGCATTGATATACTCGTAAGGATTGTAGGAAACCGCGATTTTTGATTCGGTGATCGAGGGACTTATCCAGTTCAGGTCATAATTGGGGGACGTAGGAGTTACGGTAAGTGATAAAGCTTCGGTCGGGGAGTATCCGCCGGTAAAAGTTACATTACGCTCATAACCGGTCAGATTGTAGGTTTCCTCAATCGTGCTTTGATTATGATCCTCCGCTCCAAACCAATGGTTGACGTTGTACTGTGTTCCTCCCATGGATCCTCCGGTAGTCGAGTAGACGTCCAGACGGACCCAGGCGCAGTGCCACCCCGCGGCAGAGCCTTTCTTTTCATATTTCAGCGTGATGGGAATGATTCCACCGCAGGTGTTATATGTCAGATTGGGGTCAATTGTAAGAGAGAAATAGTCCGTGTTTCCTCTTTCAAAATCGTTGTTGCCCGCCGCGTCCAGATGCTGATAATCGCCGTTGCCGATTTTGACCGAGATTATGGCATTCGTACCGGCGTTAGTTACATCGGAGGTTTTAACATAAAGCACATAATTGAGTGATTTATTACCGATCGTCGAACTGACAAGGGCTTTCGGCTTGAATATGGCTGTGCTGCTGTCAGACACCACAGAGGAAGAAGCCAGATAATTTTCGCTCTCGGGCACCCTTGCCCATAGGTAGAAATAGCCGCTGTGAAAGTTGTTTTGCGCGGAATCAAAAATATTATAAAGCACACCGGTGGATGACCAGCCGGAGGTCGGCACTGCGGTTTTTGACATATTTACCGCATATTCCAGCTGCTCGCCGCCGGTATAGTCGGTGCCTGCGGTCATTTTTTTCGCTTTCACGCTGCCGTAATAGACTTCTTCAATGCTCGGCTTTGTTTGAATCGAGCTGGGGGCTTTCTTGATGATATAGACTCCGGGGTATGTTCTTTCAAAATATTTATAGGTATCATCCTCCGGTCTGGTGATTTTAATATCATAGGTACCGGCATTGACGACCCCTGCGCCCCACTCGCTGTCCAAGTTTTGCCGCTTGTACGAAACGGTAAAGCTGCTTACATCCATTCCATTCGTGACGGAGTACTTTACCGGCTGGGCTTTTTGATTGTAGGTTGCGGTTTGACCCGATAAGCAGACCACCTGAGTGGAATTGATAACCGTTTTCTCCGCCCATCTGGCGTATAGCGTGATATTTGCCGTGAGGGACACGGCATCGCCCTGACGGATTACCGACCCGCCGGTTCGGGCTGTATACCAACCGTCAAGCCGGTATCCCACGCGCGTGGGCGTGGGTAATGTGCCATAGGCGGTTCCGTTTTTAACCGTAACCGGATTGGTCGCCCCGCCCGGCAAAGTTCCCCCGTTTGCGTCAAAGGTAACCTGATAGGAGTTGCCCTCCCATTTCGCATACAAGGTGATGTCATGTGCGGGCATGCTCTCAAACACAAACAAATCCTGCAGGGAAGGATCTCTGTACCAGTCCACAAACGTATATCCGCTTCTGGCGGGCGGCGTGGGCGGCGACATCAGGCTCTCTTCCGGCACCTGCGCCGATGCGATTAAGGAACCCCCGTTTGTCTCATAGGTAACGGTATGCATGACAATCTTTTTCTTTTTGCCTACAATCGTATAGACTGTGTCTGACGAGATGTTGCCAAGACAGGGCGTAACACCGGTCACAATCGCCCCTTGCTCTGCGGCGGCCGCCGTAAACAGATCCGGCGGGGTTGTGCCTTTTTTTACACTGACGGTTTTATCCGCGATATCTCCCATCACATCACCGGTAAATACATAGGTGGCCGTGACGGCATTGTTGGCATAGACCGCCGTATAGCTTGCGCCGTTTAACAGCTCTTTGGCAAAGCCGATATCGAGCGGTCTGCCGATATCGGACAGGATGACATTCCCGCCGCTGTCCTTGACCACGGTCGTATAGTAGCAAGTATATTTGCCGTTCGCGTCATCATTGGCGCCGCTGCCCAGCACCTCAGATATATCAAATTTGTCGCCGAAATTGGCCTTAACGGTTTTTGCGCCTTTAGAGCCGCCGGCGTTTTGAACATCGTTTATTGTCAGGGGATACTCTCTGAGCGTTGCGTCAAAGAAATACTCCTGATCGGTATAGGTGGTAAGCCCTGTTGTCTGCTGTGAACCATATCCCGCAACGGCGGAATATTTCAGATTTGTGCCGCTCCAGTCATACGCCTTGTAGTTCATCAGCGCTTTCATTTCATCGGCGGTCGGCAGGTCGTAGGCCTCGCCTTTCATAACGCGGCCGCTCCAAACGGTCGTATAGCCGGTTTGCGGATTGCCTGCATTTACCTTAACGGTAAATTTCTGTTTCAGCTCGGAGGCGGAAAGATTCGTCCAATACAGGGGAATCACGATGCGCAAATCTTTTGATGAGAAGGACACCTTGCCTTGCTTCCAGGTCAGTACCAGATTGCAGTTCATGTAATGAACCTCATCGTTTGGAACGGTTACGGTAATGTTACCGGTACGGCTGTTAAAAGCAAAATTGGGGTTGGAAAGCGTCGCCACAAAATGGGACAGGTCGTAAACCGCCTGCTCCTGATCGCCAAGCACCAAATCGATATATGTCATCGAGTGATAGCTTTCAGGCAGCTTCATCATGATGCCGGTGTTGCTGTTCCCGTCCTCATCGGCAATCAGAACACTTTCATCCTTGTCGATGGCAGTTGCAAACGCAAATACGCTGTTTCGCACACCGGCATGAAGCAGCGGAAATTCTTTATCCCAAAGCGTGGGGTTGTAAACGGATTTGCCGACAATGGATACGTCAGCCTCCACGGTAACGTAGAGTCCAAATTCAAAATACAAAGCCCCCATGGACAGCGTTTTAGAGGTGGTTATGTCCGAATTTGCCGGCCGGTATTTGGTATGCATATAGATAAAATAGCCCCATAATTTTACATATGGCCCAAATTCCGCGCTGATTCCGGCTTCCGCCAGTCCAAAAAGCACCCCGGCGGTAATTTCGACCTTGACACCCATTTTCAGGCCGATATACCCCATGACATAAAACGAGAACGCATATTTCTCATCGGTTAAGTCACTGGTCGAATTGCCGGAGGTATGCTTGATGATATCGACCCAGAAAGAATAGCGTTTTCCCACTAAATAGTCCAGGCTGACGCCAAGGCTGATATTGACGTTGGCCTTGACGACAAAGCTGATCTCAATGCCGACATAAACAAGCGGACAGTACTTCTTTGTATCCACCTTGGCAATGGTCCGTTCGGTGAGCGTTACCCAGTCCGTTTCCTGCTTGAGCATCTTTGAGTAACGATCCATCAGCGCCTGCACGCCGTCAGCCATTGCTGTGTCGCTGGTGGAATGCAATATCTCCTGCAATTTTGCCGTCATATTGATTTCACCGAACTGATCGCAATACGCTTCATAGGACTGCTTTGTGCCGGCCGGTAATTTCCCCCACAAATCGTTTATTTGGCTGTTTATTTTGCCTGCGTCTGTGTTTTCTCCAAAAGGATCGGCCAACATATTTTGCAGCGCCTGAATCTGATTCAAGGTCTGGCTGTAATTGTCTTTGAGCTGCTTGAATTGATCCCACGCCGGAAAGCTACCGGTGCCAACGGTATAAATCCGCAAATCAATCGCAATTGACGAGAAATTTTTCACGTCTGTATCGGCACCAAACGTCAGGCTTTTGAGCACGGGGATAATAAAATACCACTTTACGCCCGCTTTTGCCTGCATGGTTACTTTTACATAAATTTCTTCTACAAAGCTTGCATGAAGCTGAAACTTCATGGCGCCGTTTCCGTCGTCCAAGTCAATGGAAAAACTGGCATCAATCGTTAAATCCAAATGCACGCCCTGATCGATTTTGGTGGTATTTTTATTGATATGTGCTAAGACACGAATGTCAGGCTTTGTCGGTAATTTTGCCAGCGCTTGCATTTGAGCAGGCTCAAGCGCGTTGCCTTGTTCATCGGTATAGGATATATTGCTGAGCTTCATATTTTGGAAGTTATCGGTTGTCGCCGCCATATTGATTAAATAGTCGACGGCATCAGCCGCAAAACCGCTGTCCATCGCTTGCTGTTCGATTTGATTCTCCATGGCCGGTACATCCGCGTTTTCAAGCAGATCGTCACCGCTTAGGGGATTGCTTAAAAACATATCATTGGATTCTACAATGGCTTCTTTTGTCGTTTTGGTATAGGTTAGGGTGCTGCCGCTGACGGCTGTAATTTTACCAAAATAAACAGTGGAATCATCGGTTAAATCCGCAAAAGTGCCGCTATACAGAACAATAAAATCACCGACCCTGAATTTTGGAGTGTCGATTTGACCCATAAAGCTCCATCCGTCTTGATCGTAGCTTGTGCTGTCTATCGAGGCATTATCGCTTGAAGGTAGGGTTGCTACGGAAAAAGGTACGGTTTGCGGTATGAAAATAACGTCGGAAGCATCGTCGTTTTGAAGCCCGCTAAAATGAATGGTAACGCCGTCTATACCGGTTATTTTAATGAAAGACTGAGGGTCATCCGGGTACTCGTTTTTGATATAATCACGATCGCGCGGATCTACGGTTTTATAAATACATAAAGTGTCGTCAACAGATACACCGCCGGATGCGTAATCAAAGGTTCCCGTAACGGTACCCTCTTGGTTCTCGCTGATGAGGGAAATATCCAAAACCGGCACGGTTTCATTGGTGCCGCTGATCGTGTAGGACATTTGATCGGTATCTTTTATGTATTTGATATCGCTGTTGTATTGAATGTTATCCACTTCATCCTTGTGGATGATAAAGGTGGCTTTACGAATGGATGCGGCTTTGTCTTGAAAGGTGAGCCCATCGTCTTCTAAAGCCAGCTCATAAGAGCAGCCGGGGACAAACCCGTCCGCCGCGGAAATGTTGAAATGCTTGCTGTCAATGGCTGTCGCGGTAAGCTCTACCGGGTCGGAACCATCGCTTGTGGTCAGCGAAACATTCTCCAAAACTTCCCCCGCCGTGGAATCCTTGGCGGTCACAACAACATAAGAAAGATCCGGGTTTTGATCCTCCAGCGCAAAAGACGCCGGCGTGTCATCCACCTGGGAATCAACAGCTTCATAGGTGGCCTTTAGATTAAGGTCTGTGGTGACGGGGCTTTCCGCATAGAAACGATCGCCGCCGTCCTTATTTACCCAACCGGTAAAAATATACCCGTCTTTTTGGGTGACAGGCTCTGTAAGGTTCACGTCACTAAGGATCGCGCCTTTACAAAGCAAAATACTGTCGACGGGTGTGCCGCCATCTGCATCAAAGGTAATGGTCACGCCATCGCCCAGCTTGATATTGTGATCGGTGAGATGTTTTTCGATCAGCAAAAGGTCTTTTAAATCAATCTGTCTGTCAAGGTTGACATCGGCGGCTTCTCTGTCAATATCAATGTTATATTCCGCCAAATATTTCTTTAAATCGTTCACATCGTTTTGGTCAACAAGGCCGCTGCTGTTGACGTCACCGTAAAGAACGTTTTGCCGTGCAAATACGGTAAGCGGCAGCATCGTCAGCACAATGCTGAGCGTCAAAACACCCGCCATAATCCGTTGCTGAATTTTTTTCATTTCAAACCCCTCCAGTTGTTATCGTTATCTTTTTTGTGGTTAACACCTTGTCTGCCGTGAAAACTGTTTTTATCCGGTGACATGAGTGGCGCCGGCCCTCCGGGATTTCTTTTCACCATTCTTTGCTGTGATTTTCTTATGTTCCTAATCAGTAAACACACAAGAAAGAGGGTTGCAGTCAGCAAAATCCAAAATAAGACCGCCAGAACGGTGGATACAACAAAATACTTGTCTCTTGGAAACAGCATCAACAGCGCGATCAATACGATTAATACTCCCGCTGAGCTGACTGTGGTTATCGTAAGTCTCCGCAAATTACATCACCGCCCTCAAGGCTACTATCATCGTGCGCCGCAAACATAATTTTTCGCTTTATTATACAAAAATAAATATAGGTAAAAGCGCCGTCGGCGCGAAATGTCGTTTTTAAGGAGTGAAATGCAGTTTGGGGCAAATCAGACATACTTTTTCTATAATCATATGAACGCCAAGAAGCCGATTGCATCTGTGATACAATCGGCTCATTGGTTACTGTTTTACACTATTCAAATTTCAGGCTGGTTTTTACAGCGTCTATGTTTGCTTCCAAAGAGCTGTCCGTATCCTTAGTGAAGGAAAACATCACACTTTGCATTTTGCCATCGCCGTCTTGGACGGGGAGGTAAATCAAGTATGCGTGGGCTTCGACCTCCAAGCCATCAGCTTTTTTCGTCGTGAAATGCGCATAAACGGCGGTGGTATGGGATACGGCCACATCCGTTTTAAATTCAATAAAATTGACATCGGTATAATTGGGAATAACCGTTTGCATATAATATTCTTCGCTTATATCCTCAGGCCGGATTCCCATCATATCCAATTCTTTGGAAACAACGATACTCGCGGTGGAATCCTCATTCTTGGACAACATAACTTCTTGGGTTTCCGCAAAATCTGTGAAGTCCTCAGGAACATCAAACGACAGGCCATTAACCGTTTTGTTTGTCAGCGCGACATTTTCCTCGCCGCAGCCGGTAAGGCCGAAAAGCATGGTAAGAGCCATGAGAAGGCATAAAACGATTGTACTTGATTTTTTCATAAAATTCTCTCCTAAACTATTTCATTAGATACCCCAGACATTTCCCTTGCTGTCTGTAAACTTGCCGGTGCAAACCTTCACCATGTCTACGATCCAGCCAATCCCGAAACAGCCGCCGGTCAGCAGCCAAAGAATGCCCGTCCCGATCTTCCCGCTCATAAAACGATGAACCCCCAGCGCGCCCAGAAAAAGGTGATTAGAATTGCTGATGTTTTGCTCATAGGTACCCCTCCTTCATTTTGTTGCCTGATTGTATCATGATCGACCGTTCTACAAACGCCGTCGGCGCGAAACGCAGTTTTTAAGGAGTGAAATGCAAAAAGGCACGGTTGACAAGGCTCTTGTCTGAGCAATCCCTTTTTGCGGTTTTGGCGCGAAATGCAGTTTTTAAGGAGTGAACTGTAAGCCGGCAGCGTTGAAAAAGTTCCGTTTTTATGTTAAACTATCCTTAATCACTATCATGAAAAAGGGAGGGGTGCAGATGCTGCGGATCGCCGTATGTGACGATGAAGAAAGATGTCAAAGCGACACAAAACGCATGATCGAGAGCTGGTCTGCCGCTGCATCCTCTCAGACCCAAATAGATTGTTATGACAACGGTGATTCGCTCCTCAGGGAAAGCGACGCCGCCCGGTACGATATTATCTTCCTTGATATTGTCATGCCGCTGTTAAACGGGATGGACACGGCGAAGGAACTGCGCGACAGGGACAAGGCGGTGAAAATCATTTTTTTGACCTCGTCGCCGGAGTTTGCCCTGCAATCGTATTCGGTGAAGGCAACCGACTACTGTATTAAGCCTATCAAATACGAAAGACTCAAAGAGGTCATGGACGACCTAACGGTTTCCGACCGTGAAGAACCGGAAAATCTGACCCTCAAAACGGTGGGCGGATATCAGAAAATTTATCTCCATGACATTGAATACATAGAAGCACAGAATAAACGGGTATTCTTTTTCTTGAAGTCGGGCAAGATTGTGGAGGTAATCCAGCCGCTTTACACCTTTGAAACCGGGCTGTCAGACAGCAAGGGCTTTTTCAAATGCCATCGCAGCTATCTTGTCTATCTCCCCAACGTGGACTATTTCAGCAATACGGAAATCAAAACAAAATCGGGGCGGCATATTCCGATTGCCAGAGGATATGGAAAAGCCTTTCAAGATGCATACTTTGCCGTTATGTTCCGGGAATGAGAAAGAAAAGGAGGAAATGCGGTGCTGCAATTTTTATTGGGAATGCTGAATAACAGTACATTGCTGCTGTTTGGCGTGTTCGTATCGGCAGCGGTTCTCAGCATACCGTTTCGGGGAAAAAATATCATCATTCTATTCGCTTTTTGCATCGGCGTCAATGCGCTGCAATTTGCGTTCTATTCCAGCATCGGGTTAAAGGGTGCGCAATGGGTGTACCCCATCGTCACGCATCTACCGTCGATTTTATTGTATTCCCTGTATTATAAGCGTCGTGTGGTCGACAGCTTGTTTGCCGTAATGTCGGCCTATCTTTGCTGCCAGTTAAGCAAATGGCTCAGTATGCTGGCCTTGCTGTTTACCGACCAGCTATGGGTGGAATACGGGTTGCGTGCGGTGATTACCGTTTTTTTAGGATTCCTGATTATCCGCTATTTTGCACCGTCTCTTTCGGTGATTTTAACAAAACCCTTGAAAACCGTTTTGATCTTCAGCATTTTGCCTGCGGCTTATTATCTGTTTGACTATATTGCCACGGTATATACGAACCTCCTTTACAGCGGCTCGGAGGTTGTTTTCGAGTTTCTGCCGTTTGTTTTGTGCGTGGCGTATCTGATTTTCAGCATTATTTATTTCAGGGAATACGAAGAAAAATGCAAAGCGGAGAGGCATAACCAGTTGATGGAAATGAAAAGGACGCAGTCAGAAAAGGAGATAGAAGCAATCAGGCGCTCCGAATATGCTGTTTCACTTTTGCGGCACGATATGCGGCATTTTTTGAATAATATTTCCTCGTACATTGAACATGGCGATACGGATAAAGCAAAGTCCTATATCTGTGAGATTATTGCGTCAGCGGACAAGACCGCTACACAGAAATACTGTGAGAATGAAATCGTCAACATGATTCTTTCTTCTTATGAAAATGAAATCAGTGAAAAGGGAATCCGCTTTCATCACTCGATTCAAATCCCCGCAAATCTGCCGGTTTCTGATGTGGACTTTACCTCCATCCTCTCCAACGGTTTAGAGAATGCCATTCATGCGGTTTTGGGGCTTGACCCGGAAAAGAGAAGCATTACGCTGGATTTGAGGATAAACGAGGACAAGCTACTTTTGTCGATCAAAAACCCCTACGCACATAAAGTGGATATGCTGGATGGAATCCCACAGGCAAAAGGAACCGGTCACGGGCTTGGAACACAGAGTATCAGATATGTCGCTGAAAAGCTGAACGGAAACTGCCAGTTTGTCGCAAAAGATGGGCAGTTTGCACTGAGAGTGGTGTTGTAATTTTTTAGGCAAAATATGATAAACGCCGTGGCAGTTTGCGTAAAGCAACGCAATATGCCACGGTGTTTTTTCAGTACTTGTATTCAGATTAAATCAAATAAAATTACTTTCCGGTAAAAGATTGTATATGGGAATCTCCTTGCTTCGAGCATACTGAATCGTTTGGGCAGTTCCGCCCCTGCCGCCGTCGTGGTATTTCGGCTAATTTATTCTTCCAAGTGTTGAGCGCGTTTTCGAGATTGTCCGTTACCCAACTCATTCAGTGACCACCTCCTTTTTGAGATAAGATAAAGGGTCGTTATTCGCGGAGAACGCGGTCACGCTGAAAGCGAAAACCAGCGCAAGCACCATGACAACGGCGGCGTAGATACGGAAACCTTTCTTAACGCCGTTTGGAACAAACGGTGTGCGCCTGCTCATGGGCAGCGCGTTTGTGTGCTTACTGTTCTTTTTCATAGGGCGTTTCCTCCTCAAATTCGCTGTAACCCTTGTAACTACTGGTTTTTCTCGACTTAGATAAATATATACGAAAAAACTTCTAATCAATGAAAACTACAATGGCGTCCTTGAGTTTAATGGCAAACCCCATCAACGAACCCAAAAGACCTTCCGAACGTTCTCCTGTTTTGTATTCGACATAATCAAGCGCGTCCGCGGAAAGCGTTCTTCTGACGATCATCATCATATTGTCCGGAATACCGGTTACCGTCAAAATTAAAATCATATAGATTAACTTGGGTGTGCTGTCGTACCCTAACAGATAAATGGTGAAATACGCAAAAGCCTTTGCAAGACCGGCAATAACAACAAGACCTTTGAGGCCAAACCGCTTGACTATTTTCGGCGTAAACGCCATCGCTATAAAGGTCGGTGCCCCTCGAACAATGGCCATAAGGTTTTGGAGGCCAACACCTTCCGCTTCTTTGCTGAACACTTTTAATATCGGCCAGCCAATTCCCTTTTTAAATGCGAACAAAAAGAAGTACCAGGAGGTAAAGTGCGAAGCCGAAGTAACAACCCCCATCAGTTCAGACACCACTAAAATAAGCATTGGTTTGCTATTTTTTAACACGCCCCAAATTTCTTTTGCTGTTTGCTTGTTGGGCGCCGGTGGAACTCTTTCTTTGATTGTAAAGAAAGATGTTGAAAAAAGCACTGCCCCAAGGGTGGATAGGATGATCGCACCGACAAAGAACACGGGCCCCATGTATTTAATGCCGATTATAGAAACGGCAAAGGAAATGATGCCGGGGAGTGCCATGGCAATTTCACTGCCGTAACGGGAAACGGTGACGAGCCGAGTACGCTGAACAGTGTTTGAGGTCATGACCGAGGACAAAGCACCAAACGGAACATCCGATATGGTATAAGCCATTTCCCATAGAATATAGATAATGGCCACAAAAACAAATTTACCGCTTTGACCGATTGGTATATTATAAAAGGATAACATTGTGAGAATAGCGATTGGGAAAGCGGTAATGAGCATGTATGGTCGTAACTTGCCCCATTTTGTGTCGGTTCTGTCAATGAGTATGCCCATAATCGGGTCGTTTACAGCATCCCAAATCCCGGCGAACAAGCCTAATTTCCCAAATTTTATCGGATCAATACCAAATACGGCAATAACAATTGTTTTAACTTGCCCGCGAAGTCCCCAAAAAATATCCTGACCTGCGGCACTTGCCGAATAACCTGCAATTTCTCTGTACGAAAGGTCGTTTTCTAAGGAAGGTCTTTTCCAGTTATACTTAAAATTATCAATTCTGTTTCGGGTCTTTCCCATGTAGTCCTCCCTTTTAAAACTCAAACTTTAGTACGGACTCAACAAGATCTGCGATGTGAAATTTTGTTAAAGAGGTTGGGTCGGCGTTATACTTGCGAATCAACGCAAAAACATTTTCACGCGCTTGCTCATCATATGAAGTTATCAGCTCAAGCATACAGTTGAGTATGTCGCAGAAGACATAGTATTTTTCTGCCCAAGGTGACAACTCGGCATAAATCGGCAGTTCCTTGCTTTTCAACAAATCACAGCAGGCATTCATGTTGTCTACATATTCAATAACGATTTCAAATGCCGCAGGAATATCGCCCGTTTCAAATAATTTTTCAGCACTTGAGAACAAGCCTTGTATTTTTTTTGAATTTTGATCTTTTAAACAAGATGTTCGTAAATGGTCGGCAAAACATTCAAATGCTTTTGCATTTGCCTTGCCAACTACCGTTTCAATCGCATTTTTGTATGATTCATCGGGACAGTATTGTTCGCTGTTCCAAAGGAAATCGGCAACCGTTAAAAGCGGGATTTTTGAACATTCGCTGTATTCCATACAGTTTGAGATTAAGCCTTTCGAATAGCGATATAATTCCGGGTCCCTACCGATGATGGGGCCAAGATGCATTTCGTTAAACAAATCACCGTCATTAACCGGGTAGTTGTCCCAATAAAGTGGCCTGTGATTTGTGCTTGATATAAAGGTGAAGGCTTCGGGAACGGTCAAGTCGCGGGAACACACATCGCGCCCTGTCCAGAATATTGATATTTCGGCCGGTATCCCTTGCCCGAATTTTGATATAAAGTATTCATTGCCTTTGCCATTGTATTGCATGGGGCAAACGGTAAGGGCAATTGAACTGTCCAACTTCTTCAACTCATTGTAGTATCTGCCGACAAGGTCAATATGCGCAAGTACAGTTTCGCCAAATTGTGCTTTATCTTCCGGAAACTTGAGCTTCTCCGGAATATCATCAAGCAGCAGCCCAAAGCAGCGAATACCAATTGAATAAAGCTGTTTGGTTTTTGCCATTAATGCTTCAAATTCTTTTTCGTCCGAATATTTCATTGAAAGGCCGGGTGCAATGCAGTAGTAAAAATCCATGTAAACTTTGTTTGCCAACGCAACAAGGCTTGAAAGAGCAGCTATTTCGCTATCCGGGTAAAGCTCCCGCCATAGCTCTCTGTGGTAATCGTCATCCTTGGGTGCATAATAAAAAGCGTTCATCTTATTCTTTGCCATCAGTTCAAGCATATCACTTCGCTGTGCAAAGCTCCATGGTTTGCCATAAAAGCCCTCAATATATCCGCGCGATTTGAATAATGGGAAGTCAATCGTTTCGCCTTGTATGAATTCGTTTGCATCAATCATTTTAGCAACAGTGCAAAGACCGTAGAATATTCCCCGCATACCGGCAGCGGTTAATTCAATATTCGCGCCAAGCTCGGTTTTTGCGATGTTAAGAATATATTTTTCATCGGTGACCTGTTGCGTTTTTTCAATATAGGATGTTTTTCGACTGCTATCCAATTTAACATCAATGTGAATGTTGCCGTTTTGAACAAGAATAATAGAGCCAATTTTTTGCATTAATTCTGTTTGGTTGTCAATAATACCCGCTACGCTTACAGACAGCGGTTCGGGGACACTGAATAGTTTTGAAACATCATATGCTTGCAGTTTTGGAAAAATCATAGCACTCCTCAATTCCTATAAATAATTAACAAGACCTATTGATTTTATTATATAGTTTAAACCTTGAAATAGTATTGAAATACTTTTAATATTCTGGTGAATATGCTAATATAAATGAAAAAGGAGGTGTTAACTTTGCATGTACTTCTTGCAAACGGAGAAAAAGCTTTTTCTCTGCGTCTAAAGGGCATGCTTTCCAAAAGCAATTTTGTGGTTGATGAAGTTGACACCTTTGATGCCTGCTTAAGCTATGCACAACTTAGGGACTACGGTGTTATTATTATTGACACAAACGTTACCCCGGGGAACAACCTGGCCTTGCTTATAGCCTTGCGTAAGGAAAAGTTCCCAACGCCCATACTGGTTATAAGCGACAAGCGCGAGGTTGCCAATAGGGTTGAGGGGTTGGATAAAGGGGCGGACGACTACCTTTGCAAGCCTTTTTCGTTAGATGAATTTATGGCAAGGATTCGCGCGTTAGCAAGACGCAAAGAAAAAGTCTTTGAGTTTGATGTTCTTTCGTTCGGAGATATATTCCTTGACCTAAAAACAAACGAATTGTTGTGTAATGAGCATATTGTAAGGTTGGGGTTAAAGGAATTTCAAATAATGAAGCTCTTTATTTCCAACGGAAGACAAATAATATCCAAAGAACAGTTTGTTGAAAAAGTTTGGGGGCTAAACTGTTCTTCCGATTACAATAACATTGAAGTTTATATATCTTTTCTCCGAAAAAAGCTCGCAAAACTCGGCTCGCAAGTGACGATTAGAACAATCAGAGGCATCGGTTATCATCTGGCGCCATCGAAATACTGACTAATCGATTAAACGAACATCTGTGTTCAAGTCAAATCGAAAGCTAAAAAAACCCCTTAAAGCGTAAAGCTTTAAGGGTTCAACTGGTTATTGTACGCCTACTTATTTGATGAAAACATCATCTTTAAACAAGCCGGTATAAATTTTACCATCTTCATTTGTTGCTGTGCCGGAGCCATTGCGCATGTTGTCACACCACTGGCCGTCGTACGTTTCGCCGTTGGTGAAAATGGCGGTTCCACGACCATGCAGTTTGCCCTCTTTCCACTCACCTTTATAAGAGTCACCGCAGGCATAAGTAAATGTTCCATAGCCATCGCGCAGCCCGTTTTTGAAGTCGCCATCATAGATGTCCCCATTGGCATAGGTGAGTTGGCCTTTCCCTTGGGGCACACTGTTTGCCACGTCGCCGTTATACGTGTCCCCATTGGCATAATGGAATGTCCCTGTCCCGGAACGCATGCCTTTTGTGTGCATGCCGGTGTACACGTCACCGTTTGCGAAAGTGAAGGTGCCTGGCCCGTCATACATATCGTTTTTCCATTCGCCTGTATAAATGGCACCATCGCTATAATGATGGGTGCCTTGCCCCTCGCGGTCACCGTCAATCAGTTCACCTGTATACTTGTCACCGTTGGTGTAAGTAATTTCGCCCTGCTCTTTGCGCTTCCCATCTTTTTGCCGGCGAAAATAGGAATTGCTGTACGGCGGCTTATTTTTTGAAATCGGATTGGGCATTTATGAACCTCCGTTGAATAACTTTGCTTTACAGGGACAACTCGAACAATTTGTAAAAAGTTTATCACTTTTGCTGTCATAATACAATGAATAAAGAGAAATCAAGACAAAAAACTCACTGCAACCTTGCATTAAAATAAAACGGGCTGTATCAAAACACCGCAAAAGCGGCGTAGAGATACAGCCCTAAATTGTTGTGGATTGATTTTTGCCGGCTAGGTGTGAAATATTACACCAACAGCGAGCTTACAAGTTCCGTATAGTGTGCAGGGTCTTCAACCGGGAGCCCTGCTATAAGCAGTGCTTGTGCATACAACACTTCGGCGTATTTGGCGGCCTTTTCTTTATCACTGTCAAAGGCGGTTTTCAGTGCGGCAAAGCTGCTGTGGGCGGCGTTGAGCTCCAAAACTCTTTCTGCCTTGGGTTTGTCGATGCCGGGCATCATGTCGAAATATTTTTCCATTTCCAAGCTAACGCCGCCGGTGCTGGCTAGGCAGACCGCGTGGGTTTTAAGCTTGTGTGAAATCTTTACATCGGCAACCTCGCCTTTGAGTGCTTCTTTGACGAAGTCCAGTAAGTCCTTGTTGTCCTCGGCTTGTTTTTCGACTTCCTTCTTTTCTTCCTCTGTCTCGAGCCCAAGGTCAGCCTCGTTGACGGAAAGGAAACTTTTGCCATCAAATTCGCGCAGGAGGTTGGTGACGAACTCGTCCTCCTCATCCGTGAGGCAAAGCATATCAAAGCCTTTTTCCTTGACTTGTTCGGCTTGGGGGAGTGCATTGATTTTTGCAATTGTCTCACCACAGGCGTAATAAATATTCTTTTGATCCTCCGGCATTTTCTCGGCGTATTCCTTTAGCGTGACCAACTTGCCCTCGTTTGAAGAATGGAAGAGCAGCAGGTTTTCAAGCAAATCCTTGTGCATGCCGTAATCGGCAAGGATGCCGTATTTGAGCTGACGCCCGAAAGCGGCATAAAATTTTTCGTACTTTTCTCTGTCTGCTTCGAGCAGTTTGCCCAGTTCATCGCGTATTCTCTTTTCAAGGTAATTGGCGATAATTTTCAGCTGTCTGTCGTGCTGAAGGAGTTCGCGCGAAAGGTTGAGCGAAAGGTCAGCGGAGTCGACAATACCCGTCACAAAACGGAAATGGTCGGGGAGAAGGTCTTCGCATCTTTCCATAATCATAACGCCGTTGGCGTACAGCTGTAGCCCCTTCTTAAACTCCCTTGAATAAAAGTCATGGGGCGCTTTTGCGGGGATAAAGAGCATGGCTTTGTACATTACTTGGCCTTCGGCACTAATGCGGATGACCTTGACCGGGTCTTCTTGGTCATAATATTTTTCTTTGTAAAAAGCAATGCAGTCCTCGTCGCTGACTTCTTTTTTGGTGCGCTGCCAGATGGGCACCATGCTGTTGATGGTTTCTTCTTCAATGTACGTTTCTTGCTGTGTTTTCTTGTTGCCATCGTCGTCCACTTCATCCGTTTCAACGGAGCGGCTTTTTTCAATATCCATTTTAATGGGATAGCGGATATAATCCGAATATTTTTTAACCAGTTCGCGCAGGCGATAGGTTTCCAAAAATTCGCTGTACTTTTCGTCTTCGGTGTCCTCTTTTATTTTAAGGATGATGCTTGTGCCGACTGTTTCGCGCTCGGCTTCTTTTATTGTATAACCGTCTGCGCCGTTTGATTTCCAAAGATAGGCTTTATCTGACCCGTAGGCACGGGAGATAACACTCACCTCGTCACTGACCATAAAAGCCGAATAAAAACCGACGCCGAACTGACCGATGATTTCAATATCTTTCTTTTCGTCTTTTTTGCCGTCTAGGTCATTTTTAAAATCCATTGAGCCACTGCGCGCGATAACACCAAGGTTGGACTCCAAATCTTCGTTTGTCATACCAATGCCGTTGTCGGTAATGGTTAAAATACGGTTGTCTTTGTCAACTGTAATTTTAATGAAAAAATCGCTGCGGCTCATACCGACTTTGTCGTCTGTCAACGCGTTATAGCAGAGTTTGTCCACCGCATCGCTGGCGTTGGAGATGATTTCCCTCAAAAAGATCTCTTTGTGTGTATACACCGAGTGTATCATCATGTCCAACAGTTTTTTTGATTCCGCTTTGAATTGCTTTTTTGCCATGGTTATTCGTCCTTTCAAAAATGAATTTATTTTATAATGTTTTATAAAAATCCCGGTCCGTGCCCTACACGGCACAAGTAATATTTGATTGATGTGTATGTACACTCAATCAAATATTATAGTATGTAAATTATACCGGGGTTTTAATAGAATCTAAACAGTTTGTAAACATCGCTATGCTGTTTACAAAACTTGATCGACTTGTGCGAAGAAAAGACCTGCCTGCTCAAGCAGGAACGCATCCTCGGCATCCACCAAACCGTCATGGTTGGCATCTGCGGCAAAGTATGCGGCATCGCCGACATCGCTTTGTGTAAGCATGCCGCAAGCGAGCATATCGGCCAAACAAGCATCTCGAGCGTCAGCCAACCCGTCGCCATCTATATCACCGAAGATAATGATGGTGAAAACGGCCATCACTTTGCTGTCGGCATTGCGCACAAGTTCTACCGTAGTGCCTGTTCCAAGCCCATCGGCACGCGGCGTGTATACAAAATGACCCTTGCCGATAATATCAATAAAACCTTGTGCGGCAAGATCATACAGGTCGCCGTTTGCCGGCAAAGCGTAAATATAGCCTGTTTCCTCCGACAAAGTCGCACCACCTGCAAGGGTTACTTCGATGCCAACAAAGGCTTCTGCAAGCAAGCCTATCGCACTATCAATATCGGCGGTAGCCTGGTCAACCATCAGCTGTTGTGTAATGTTATATGTCGGCGAAGCATCGCGAATGGCCACACCTGCCGCCAAGGCATTGGCAAGCACCGCCCAAGACTCCGAAGTGTAAAGCTCCTCGTTATACACTGCGGCGGCATCGATGGCCGTAATTAAAATGGTTAAATCTGCATCTAAATAGACTAAATTTTCAATTGCTGCCTCGATGGTGTCTTTAGCCTCGTCAACCACTGATTGTTGAGCAATGTTATATATTGGCGAAGCATCGCGAATGGCCACACCAGCTGCCAGGGCATCTGTGAATACCCCCCAAGACACTGCCGTGTAAAGCTGCTCGTCATACGGCACGGCGGCATCGATTGCCGCAATCAGAGCGGCTAAATCGGCATCTAAATAAACTAAGCTTTCTATTGCTGTTGTAATTGCGCCCGCATACCCGTTAACTGTGCTTTGCTGTAAAATGTCAAGACCATAGACAACCGTGTCAATTGCGTCCGACACGACAGACCAGTTATGATAGTTGGCAGGGGTCAAGGCATTTGCCGTTGTGATTGCTGCATTAACAGCTGAATAATCGGCACCGTTGAGGACAAGGGCGTTGCGGGCAGCGAAAATGTTTGCCGCCCACCCGTTTACAACCGTTTGCTCGTCCGTATACTTGCCCGAGGTAACTGCGTTTCGTGCGTCCTCAAGCGCTTGCCAAGAGTCGGTTGTGTAATAAACGGCACCCTGCGCCTCAAATTCCACCGAGATGGCTTTTTGCTCATTTGCGTAGAGGTAGTCGGCAACGTTCAATGACCTTGCATTGTATAGAACGGTCAATTGGTCGGCCCATAAAATCACTTTGTCTTGGTCCGGCATTAAAAGTCCGTCAATCATCTCATCGAGTTTGCTTTGCATGGTGCTGACGCTCGCATCGGAATAGTAGCCGATGGGGTGTCCGATACCTGCCGGGTTTTGCACATAAACTGTCTTGCCAATAGCTGTAAAGGTGTCTGCCCTTACAGCGTCAAGTTCTGTGTAATCGGCAGGGCGGATGGTGAGGCTGTTATAAGCGGATTCGAGAGCACTTCCCATAGCGGTAACCGCTGCTTGGTCAGGATTTTTAAGTCCCAATTCCGCAGCGAGAACGGCAGTTTCCCAATTGTCATAGCTAGACTGGGTAAAATGACTCCAAAAAATATCATCACCGGCATACTGTGGGTAGTTTGTAGCATTCGCAAGAATATAATTGCCGGCGGGTGATTGGGTTTCCTGATTCAAACCATTGATGGTACTCAAATAATAGTCGACGGTCGAATAATCGGCATCTAACAGCACGAGTGTGCGCCATACGGCGTTAATTTCGTCAAGGGACATGTCGACATAAGTCTGGTAGCGTGTATCAAGCCCATAGACTACTCCTGCGAGCGTGGTCTCCAGTGCGGAGGTGTCGATATAATAGCCTGACGGATAGAAATCGAGATAGTCGGGGTCGTTGGTAGGGCTCGGTTTAAAACCTAGTGACGGACTATATACTATTGTGGTCAAGGTGTTAAGAGCCGTATAATCCGCACTCACATAGGTGAAATTATTTTTAGCCGCATTAAGATTATTGACCGCTGCGGAAATTTGAGCGGGGGAGGCATTGGGCTGGTTGAGCACCGCTTTTGATTTGGCAAGCTGATTGAGGTAGGTGGTGAAAGAACCGCCGGCGTCTGTGTAGCCGTCATGCATTTGACGAAAGGCAATATCTTCCGTAGCAATTAAAGAACGCAGTGCAGATTTGTCAACAACATGGAAAGTGATGAGCCACGCGTCCCAGGTTGATAAGTGCACTTGTGTTTGGTATTTTCCGTAAATTGAACTGGCAAAAGTTACTTTCTGGCCGTCGGGAGGGAGCGCGGTGCTTGCAAAATTAAAAGTCATGGTGCCGGGGTTTGTGTTGATAAATTGAGAATTGTTGTTTTGTGCATTTGTTGAATAAAAGTAGGACTGTGCAGTCGGGTTTGAAGAACCGTCGTGGCTGAAAAGCGAATTGCCTTGCAGATAAAGCATTTTTTCTTGGGCCAAATCCGATATTTTTTCAGGCGAAGTACTGCGCCAATACAGCAGTTTTATCCCCAACTGGCTAATGTTTGTTATCACGGAAGGGTCATAGTACACATCTAAGTAAGCGCGGTGCCCGCCGTCAACATTATCATCTTTATTTTTATCTTTACCCGGTTGCCCGCAATACCATACACTGCAGTTTTCCCTGTCCGAATAGCCGGGATCCCACAGTTTCATCCCACTAAAGGCAGAGCTGTTTGGAATAAATCCGGACCCGCCTCCACCTGTGAGCATATTGTAATACCCGGTTCCGCCACTACCATAGACCGCATACCCCGCACCGGTTGAACACGAGCCGGATAAAGTAGCGGTGTATTCATGGCGCGTATGGGTAACGTCGGAAAAATTCTTTCGCACAACATAAGTTTGCCAGCCTGCTGCCAGTTCCACATAGTCCACATAGCTGGCTGCTTTTTGTTTGTATTGCCTGCCGCTTAGGTTATAGGTAACGGTATAGTCAACAAAATTACCTGCAAGAGCTTTGCCCCCTGTGACTTTCCAAGTGTACGGATTGCCGCTTTGTTGAAGGCCGGCAAGGTTAATCAAACCGGCACCTTGTGTGGTTGCGGTCAAAGTGGGCGCTGTCGCACCCGTGGGCACGGTAACGCTGACAGTTGTATCATAATCTTGCATGGTTCTTGCCGAATAATTGACAAGCTGTGTTTGTATGGTCGAGCTGTCGGCTGCTGTCAAAGCCTGGTTTTGAAGCCCATAATTATCATTTGCAACACGGATAACCGGTGGTACAGATATTACAGCAGCAAAGGCACCGTTGGTTGAAATTTCCTCGGCAAAGGGGACAGCCGTAGTGCCTTGGCTCGAAGCACCGGTAACAATCTTGCCGTTTTCCGGCTTTTCATAAACGGATGTAGGTTGC
>CAZMSM010000006.1:35298-54852 GCA_964568955.1 uncultured Eubacteriales bacterium
CCAAAGAAAAAGAAAGGATTAAACTTATCAGCATAGATAACAGTTTAACAAATATATTCACAACATCGCCTCCAAATTACGACCTGTTTTTGAGTACACTATCACAAAATAATCATAACACTAAAACCTTGCTGTGTCAATTGAATCAACACGTTTCAAGCAAGGGTTAATCTGTATCTAATAGAACAGATAGAAGGATTGAAGTCTTTGACTGCAGCTGCTAATTTTCGGAGAAGATCTTGTTTTTATTTACAATTTATTGTATAATTCAAATAGAGCCATAGGCGTTTTTGTTGGTTTTGTTGTTGTTTAGACACAATCAGCAGTGTTGAGTCGGTTTTACGTCAATATCCGAATAATGATGTAAAATGTGTGGAATTAAAATGAAATTTGCAGATAAACTTTTCGGTGTTTTTGGGGAGGTAAAGTTAAAGTGAAAGTAAAAGTGAAACACAACGCTTTACGGTTTAAAAAAGGTCTATCGATTTTGATGGCCTTATGCTTGGTCATAACCATACTGCCTTTTGGGGCTAATAAGGCCCTTGCGAGTATAAATGAGTTGGACCTGGCACTGAATGTGCCGGGTGGCAGTCTTTCGTTTATGAATGACCCGAATAAACCTTGGGTTGTTGATGATACATCTTCGCCCGGGCGGGTAAGTGCGAAATCAAACATTGCCGGCATAAACGATGCCCAATCGATTCTTACGCTGAATGCGGGGTATTTGAACAAGAACAAGGTCCTTCATTTTGAGTGGGATGTCAGTAGTGAAAGTGGCAAAGACATACTGTTTTTTTCGGTAAACGATACGCCGATTAAAACGCTCAGCGGTGTTACGGGGGATTGGGCAGTGGTTAAGTTTATTGTGCCATCAAACGGGCTTTATACCTTTAAGTGGATGTATGAAAAGGATAGTGCCGTCGGTAGCGGCAGTGACAGTGCTTGGGTAGATAATGTTAAGATTATTGATTTTGTACCGGTAGATACCGTTATTGTAACGTCACCTAATCCTAATGCAAACATTCGCTTTACAACTCAGTTTTATGCCGAGGTGGTGCCTTCGGACGCTACGATTCAAGAGGTTACTTGGGCGAGCAATAATACTGCTGTTGCGAGTGTCAACAATGACGGTCTTGTTACAGGTGTATCCGAGGGGGAAGCTTATATTGTCGCAACACCCGTTGACCCTTATGGTACATCGGGTGAAATGCTTGTCACGATAAACCCGCCGATTCAGACCACCGGGATTTCGATGAATTATCCGAGTGGAACTTTACTCGTGGGGGATGCGGGTCAACTCGTAGCCACCTTGATACCGGCAAATGCTTCGTACAGAGACACGACCTGGTCTTCTACCAACAATACAGTCGCGGAGGTGACAACCGCCGGTCTTGTCAAGGGAAAAGCACCGGGTAATGTGATTATAAGAGCATGGTCTCAAACCGGTGGTTTTTTTGCTACGTGTGCCATTACGGTTGTTGCGGAAAGCGCACTAAAAAACCAAACACAGTTAACCTATACGCCGGTCAGTCTTGATTCCACAACGCCAATGACGCTCGGTTGGAATATCTCTCATTATGTGCGATACCTGCGCCCGCCCCTTATGCAGGCGACAACCGCCAAAGGGTTTAGCATTTACCTGGAAGCGGGCACGAAAGTCCGATTTGAAACCGGTGGCTCCGCCAAAACAGACACCTATCTTGATTTATATGATTCAAATTTTAACCGCCTTGCCTTTGATGATGATGAGGGCGTGTCGAGCTATAGCTTAATCGAACAGTTTGTCGTTCCTCAAACCGGTAACTACAAACTGCTTGTAAGCGGTTACGGGACTTCGTCCGCGGGCAGTTTTAACTTGTATGTTAGTGAAATACCGCCTATACCGGTTACAGGAGTCGTTTTTGATCAGAGCACTTTTACGGTTCCCTTGAACTATACCTTGCCCTTGCCATATTCTGTTTTGCCCCTTGATGCGGACAAACAAGGCGTTACCTTTACCTCAAGCAATCCCGGTTCCATAACCGTCAATGCCGCGGGCGAAGTGACCGGGGTTTCCTCCGGTAGCTCACTGATAACGATAACCACCGACCAGGGTGGCTTTACCGCCACTATATTGGTAGGTGTTGGGTATACCGCAGTACAGAGTATCTCCTTTAATACGGATGCCGTAATTGCCGGGTTAAATAAAATCAAAACACTGCAGTATACCATTGAGCCTGCGGATGCTCAGCTAAGGGGTGTCAGTTTTGTCTCAAACAATACGAGTGTCGCAACAGTCAGTGCCACGGGTGTGGTAACGGCTGTGGGTCTTGGCAACGCTGTTATTGAGGTGACAACGGCGGATGGGGGATTTAAGGACACTTGTTCGGTCAAGGTGGTGGAAGTGAACATTTCCACCTGTGCGAGCGTAACACTGGTTGCGGGCGATGTATGGGGCGATGGTACCGGGTACCAGCTCTTGCTTGACGCGGATGCTGACACCTATAACCGGCTGTTTCAAAAAAGCGGGGGGCTTAACCTCAGCGGTAATGTTCCGGATTCAATATATAATCAATTTGAATATAAAATTCCTACGAACGCAAACGGCGTTTTGACAACGTCCAACGTCGTTGTCAATAATTCTATTACTATATTGATTCCGGCCGGTGTATATGATTACTGCATTACAAACCCGAAGCCGGGTGACCGGGTGTGGATAGCGGACACGAATGTTTCAAGCCCGGGTAGGTACAACAACTTCAATTTTGAAGCAGGCTATTCCTATACCTTTGTATTGACCAATAACGGCAGCACTATACCGTCCTTCAAGCGCGATGTAACTACATTTACAGCTGCTTACACAGGTGCGGGGCTTTCAAAATATGCGGTAAATTACTCCGTTTCCGGTTCGGGCGGCACATTAGTCGGGAAAACAAGCTTACTTGTGGAAGAAGGGTATCAACTCACGGCCGCCGACTTGCCCGTTCCGACGCCGGATTATGGCTACCACTTTACCGGTTGGAACGCCAACCCTGTCGGCACAACCGTTAACGCGCCAATTTCATTCACTTGCACTTTTGCAATCAATAAATATACAGTTTACTTTAAGGACTGGGATGGCAACACCGTCCTTAAAACACAGGAGAATGTGGTGCACGGCACTGCGGCCATCGCTCCGCCGCCACCAAACTCAAGGCCGAACTGGCACTTTGTCGGATGGGACTCGGATTTTTCCGTCGTCACCGGTAATATGACTGTTTTAGCTCAATATGCTATCAATAGTTTCGCCGTCAATCTGCCCACGGGTGAAGGCTTTACGGTTTTGCCCGAGGGCTCCTCTACATCGCCGGTACCCCTCGGGGGCAACTTCTCTTTTACGGTCACTTTGCAACCGCAATACAGCAATTCGGTGGTGGTAGTCAAATCAAACGGCACGGTGCTGACACCGGTGCGTGATGTATATACGATTAGAAATATTGTGGCCGTTAACAATGTAACACTTACCGGGGTAGTCCCAAACAATGCAGTTTACACGGCGCTGGATGCTGCTATTGCCCTGTCGCCCGCTTGGGTTGACTCCCATTACACCACGCCGACAATAACCGCCTTTAGGGATGCAGTTGCGGCCGGTCAGGGGATCGCACGAAATCTCAACACCTTTTCCCAACCGCTGATTGATGCCACAACGGCGGCTATCGTATCGGCGTACAGTGCTCTTGCATTAAAGTCGGCAGACTATACGGCGCTTGATACCGCCTTAACCTTAACCCCTGCCTCTCACGACACTTACTATACGCCGTCTTCAATAGCTGCGTTTAGAAATGCGCTTGCAACGGGCCAAGGTATTTCACGCATGTTGAAAATCACACACCAGTCAACGGTTGACCAGGGTGCTGCTGCGATAAATGCCGCGTTTGCCGGTCTTGTTTTAAGGCCTGCTGAGCTTGTGTTTATACTTCGGAGTGAGTCGGCGTTTGTTATTAACCGTGATAACAACTCGATTATCGGTATGAGCAGTGCAAACTCGCTTACCGATGTTCTCTTGGAATTTGAAAATTTTGCGGTTATTACGATTACGGATATCAATGGTCGTGAGCTTTCGGAAAATGATTTGGTCGGAACCGGTTCGGTCATCAGACTGCTGGACAAGGATGGCGAGGCAGTGGACGAAGTCACTGTTATTATATATGGCGATGCAGATGGCGATGGTCTTATTGATGGACGCGATGCGACGGTAGCTAGTTTGATTGCAAACGGTATGCTGACTCTTCTTGATGTGGGGGCCTATGTTTATGACGCTGCCGATGTAAACAGTGACGGGCAAATTAATAATGAGGACGTTGCCTTGCTGGAGCAGGCAGGGTTGTTCCTGTTTGATATCGGCTGATGTGTTATGTAGCTCGGTAACCCCCTCAATTAGCAGCAGGCTATAACCTCTGCGCGGAGACTGGGGTGTATGTTGGGTCTAGAGATTTTATAGTTGGGAGTAGCATAATAATATTGGCATACTATTATGTAGGGTAACCGAAGATTGAACTTGAGAAAGCGTTGAAGCGGAAGGCCGTTTCAACGCTTTTTAACGCTTTCTGAGCTTATCAGGTGTTCCGTTTCCGGGCGCCTTGGCTATTCTCAGGCATTCCTATCGGGATGTCGTTATCAAAGGGTGCCAAGCATAATAATGGACACAAATGACGCAATGGATAAATATAGATAGAATAGATAGATAGAAAAAAGCAGGGGATGCTTCGTGTGAAGCATCCCCTGCAGTAGCAACTTGCTTGTAATTATGTTCTTGCCCTTGTGCACTGGTCAACAACGCCGGTTTCTTCAATATGGAAGTTGTAGAGAACTGCATTGCCTTCGTTGAAGATGTCCCAAGATTTCTTAAGACCGACCAATTTGAGGAGCTCTGAGTTCTGACCGACGGAAACTTTCATGATGCCAAAGATTTTTGCGTTGCCGCAGAATTCTGCACCATCCATGCCACCTGTCGGGTAAGGAATGTTCATTGCGAGGTCCAGAGGCATCTCAAGAACATAGACTGCTGTATCGGACTTGATGTATGCGCTTACTTTAATGCCTAAGCCAACTTCAAACTCGGCGTCAACAAGGGTATAACCGAGCGCTTTGATGGAGAAGCAAAGACCAACTGTGAAGCGCAAATCAGCCATGATGTCATAAATTTGTTCGCCATAGACTGTTTCGTTGATGATTCTTACTTTGTTGTTGATAATCTCAATACCTTTAACATTGCTGGAAGTGATCGAGATTTCAATCTTGCCGTCTACAGTAAGTCTGATGTTAACATCGAGAGAAATTGTAACGGTCGGAAGATTTGGGATAGGAACATTGACACTGAAAACAGTAATCTTGTTGCCGCCGCCCGGCATCAGTGCAAGTGCGCCTGCTTTTGCAGCTGTCATAAAGTCAACCGGACCTGCGTCAGCAGGAAGTTGGCTTGGGTCAACAGCTACGGAACCTGCATAAGAACCTGTCAGTTTGGTAACATCTTTAAGGTCATAGTCCGCGCGGATATATGCTTCGCGGATGTCTTTGTTAATAAGATTGCCATCAAACTTTGTGCTGACTTTAAAGTTTGTTACGCTGTATGCTTTGCTGATGTAAACGCCGTTTGTGACTGTGGCACCAACATCAAGGTTAAATCCGGTATCGGTTACCTTCACGCCGAAGTCGAAGCCGCCAAGGCTAAAGTCAACATCAAGCTTTTTAAGAAGGCCTGCGATATCGATTTGGGACTGTGTGATCCCGGCCGGATCGTCCAAAGGAACATAAGCGTCTTGGAGAACAGTACCGTCGCCGGCAACGATTTCAGCCACTTCAAGTGCGGGCTCAAAATCGCCACTGAAGTTCAGTTCTTCCTCTGTGATAGCTTGAGCAACAGGAGCGCCAAACGTTTTGTTCGACGACAATTCTTTCGCATCTGCGAGAGCTGCGCTTGCGTCTGTTGCGGAGATTTTCTTCACAACGAATCTGTTGAGAAAATCAAGCTCGAAGAGGCCGCTGTCAACTGCTGTGGCTACTTCTGCAGGGCTGGAAAGTCTTCTTGCGTTGGAGATGGTGGTGGTTGAGGCCATGATTTCAAGACCGGCCACACGTACAAGAGTTGTTGCGACAAATTCAGTTGTGATGAATTCGTCGATTGCCAACGGCAGATCGTCATCATTAATAACTTCCCATATGTAGGAAATTTGGACAGCCTTAAAGTAGATGCTGTCTGCTGTGACGTTTGTGAGTGGCTCTTCGCCGTACTCTGTGGCTTCCATGTTGAACTCTTCAACAAGCATTGTGAGCCAGTCGCCGGTTGTTACGCCATTAATTTGACTGCCGGGCAGTGCGGGTATAAGCGAACCAATGAGCATGATAACCGACATGATGAATGCGATGATTTTTTGCAATTTCGTCTCCTCCTTATTTTTTGTTTTTGCAAAGTTTATTAAAAGATTGTAAACTTGCACTGTTATTGTATAATAAAGGCGGCCCATTTACAAGAAGAAAACCGAAAATAAAAGCAGAATAATGCACAAGATTTGTAGGCTCGACTTGTTGATAATGCACAAAAAAGAAGTTTAACTGCAATATAGAGGTAAAAAAGGTCGGAAATTGTCCCAAAGGCAAGTTTTAATAACGACACTTATCTCTTAAAACGAATTAACAAAAAACGCAAGTGATGGGTGGACTGCAAAAAAATCAAGCATTCTCTTGGGCGGGCAGGCTCTAAGACTATACTATATTATAGTCAAACTTTCAAGTTCTGAAAGTGAAAGTTTGAAATATTCGAGAAGGGTTGCCGATGTTACCTTTTTGGCGTATAATTGCCGACAGAAAAGGTTACTCCGGCGCAGCCGATTATGACCTAGAAGGAGCTGATTTTGATGAAAAACACACATCGTTTTGATAAGCTTTTTGCCTTTTCCAAGGACTTGGACAGAACACCCGTTATTGAATGGGCGGGCTGGTGGGATAAGACCATTTATAACTGGCGCCAACAAGGATTGCCGGAGCAAATGAAAACCGGGGAAGACATAAAAAATTATTTCGGGCAGGACAAACTACATCAATTTTGGTTGCCGGTAAGGGACGGCGGTTGCCCCGCCCCAACGGCTCACGGGGCGCCCATTTTATGGGACGAAAATGATTATAGCAAAATCAAAAAGCACCTGTACACGGACGGGTTGCTAAAGGGCATCGAGCACAATATCAAAGCTTTTTTGCGGGAAAATAAAGGGCAAGATTATGCGTATTGGATAAGTATGGACGGCTTTTTTTGGTTCCCTCGCACGCTGTTTGGCATTGAAAACCATCTCTTTGCTTTTTACGATTATCCCCAACTGATGCAAACCATCAACCATGATTTGTGCGCCTACCATAAAAGGTGTATGGAGGTTGTTTATGCACTGATTACGCCAAAGTTTATGACTTTTGCCGAGGATATGTCCTATAATGGCGGCCCCATGATTTCAAGGGAAAAATATGATGAATTTATGCTACCCTACTACAAAGAACTGACGCCCTTATTGAAAGCAACTGGGACGAAAGTGCTGATTGATACCGACGGCGATGTTGAGCCGCTGATTCCCTGGTTTCTCGAGGGTGGCATCCAAGGTATTCTCCCACTTGAACGCATGGCGGGGGTGGATATTAACAGAATACGCCGGCAGTACCCGGATTTGATTTTGATTGGCGGCTATGATAAAACCGTTATGCACAAAGGCGAGGACGCCATGCGCGCCGAGTTTGAGCGCATCCTACCGGTTATCCGTTCGGGCGGTTATATACCCGCTGTGGATCACCAAACCCCACCCGATGTAACGATGGAAGATTATTCTGTTTTTATGCGGATTTTAAGGGAATACAGCAATAAAGTTTCTCAAAAATAACGACAGAATCCAACCATTTGGCGTAAAAAAAGGACTCGCAACCTATTCGGTGAGCGGGTCCTTTTTTATTAAAAATCATCCTCGGGGTCGTTTTCATCCGTTTCGCCTTGTGTGGTTTCCTGCTTGGGTTTCGGCCCGGTTTTATGCTTCGAAGCGAGTATGAAAAAGTAAGCGGCGAGTGACAGCAGAATAACTGCGCTTACAACAGCTGCAATTTGTTTTTTATTGTCCCGGGTGTCTTTTTCGTTTGTATCATATTTCGGGAAGATGTCGTCTTGCGAGTTGCTTTCCGGTTTGTCGGAATTGCTTTGGGAACTGCTCGTGGCTTCGTCGTGTATAATGGCTTCGTTTTCACCGTCCAAGGAAGGGTTTGTGCCGGTGTAAGCCGGATTATTTGGCTTTGCAGTTGTTCCCTTTGTGATGGCGGTGCTACCGCCGGGGGTCGTTTGAACTGTCGGTGGAGAAGTTGGCGAATCCTTGTCCTTGTCTTTTACCCACTGTGCTGTATAGGTTGCCGCTCCGGCAACGGTTATAATCTGCGGACTCCACGCGCTAAAAGTATATCCTTTTCTGTTCACTTCAGGAGGAAGCGGTTTTGCACCATATGGCAAGGACTGGGTTTTCCCACCTGTGCCGCCATTGCTGTCAAACTTAATTTTGTAAAGGACCGGACTCGACGGCTTTGGCGGACTCGGCGGCTTGGTCGTAGTCGGGTTGGTGGTCGCTGGCGTGGTTGAACTCGTCGTTTCAACCACAAGGGGGAATTTGTAGTAATTGGAATAATTACCGTAACTGTCAATCAGCTGCAGGCCCGCAAGCGGGCGTTTTGGCACACCGAATAAATAGCCGATACTCATTTCGATCGAAAGGTTGTCGTTGGTGCCAACGACCATCTTTTGAGCGACGGAATAGGTGGTGTTGTCAAACGAATTTGTGCCGTCGAACCGACACAGGATGGTCTTGCCAACATCGGTGGTGAGTTTTATTCCCGTAACATTATCTATTGAATCAAGTGCGCCGGCTGTCTTTTGCGTTACGCGAAAAGCGAGATACAAGGTGTTGGCTTTTTCATCGGCAATGATATGTACAAAAGCAAAGTTAATGTCACAATTTGTTTTGGAACCATAGGGGAATATTTCGGTCTTTTCGGCCGATTTCCATTCCCGGGGGTCAAGGTCACCATCAACGGTTATTGCGCTTGCTTTTATAGGGGGAAATCCTACGATGAATAGCAAAAAAAGCAGCACACAAGCCGACCTTTTTATCAAGGACAAATCCGCATCCCAACCCTTCAAAAATCATACCCAAATATCATAATCCGTCGGTTGAAATATTGCAAGATTTTTATTTATATTTTCGGTTTTTAAACTTGTTTTTAGCCAAAAATATGATATAATATTAAAATAGGATTAAAATCACTTGTACAATTGAAATGGAGGAAAACGTTACATGAAAGCAATGGGAATATTGACAAAGATACTGACCAAACGTTTGGCGAAGGGTGGCGTGAAAATGGCGAAAAAATCCCCGGCGCCCCCGCTTGCCGATGGCATATTTGACAAAGTCGAACAAGCAAGGTCGGATTTTTTTACAGCGGGCTTCGCAAAAACCGATGTTATGCCGACGGATATGGATAAAAAAAAGTATTACATAGCCGGTTACAGACCGTGGAACCCCGCACAGGGCGTGTTGGACCCGATGACTGCGAGCGCCTTCTGGCTTGACGACAACTCCGGTAAGGGTGGGGTTGTTTTTGTTTCGGTGGACAATGTCGGTATGCTTAGCAAAGATGTTCAATCCGCTAAAGCACTGTTGGCCGACTTTGTTAAAAAAACCGGCTGTCGTTCGATTAATATTTTAAGCACGCACAACCATGCCGGTATCGATACCATGGGCATGTGGGGCAACCTGCCTTTTTCCGGCCGGAACGAAAAGTTTATGCAAATTATATTTAACGGCATAAAAAAGGTTGTGGAAGAAGCGTATGCGGATAAGCGCGAAGGCTCACTATATTTAGGCAGCCACGCTGCACCCGATATTTTGAGGGACTCAAGGCCCCCTATCGTGTTTTCGGACATTCTTACCCGCCTGCGCTTTGTGCCAAACGACGGCACAAGGGAGATTTATTTTTTAAACTTTGCCTCTCACTCCGAGTCCTTGCTTGGCAAAAATTCTCTCGTCAGTGCCGATTTCCCTCACTACTTACGTGAGGAAGTCAGGAAAGAAACCGGTGCCGAAGTCATCTATTTTGTCGGTGCCATCGGTGGGTTGATTCGCATGAAGGAACTGGATGAGGATAATATTAAGTCGACTGAAATTGCGGGCAGTAAACTTGCACAAGCGGCATTTGCCATTGATAATGAAGTAAAGTTAGTTGCAAAAATAAGCGTTATCAAGCAGGAGTTTTATGCCGAAGCACAGAATTTTTTATTGCTGTTGGTCGCAAAACTCGGTATCATCAACGCGAAGAAAAAAGCGGTAAGTACCGAAAAATATACAGGCTATGTGCTTCAAACCGAAATGACTTATTTTGAAATCGACTCGCTTAAAATGCTCCTCCTTCCGGGCGAAATTTTTCCGGAGCTTGTTTATGGCGGTTATCTGAGTGCGCAGGAATCCGCACAAGGTAAAGGGCCTGAGATCAATCCCACACCGCTGACGGAAATCGCAGGGGACAAGAACATGCTTATTTTTGGGCTTTCCAATGACGAAATTGGCTATATCGTTACCCCAAATGACTTTTTCCTTCATCCCGTGTCCTCCTACCTTGACGGCGGGAAGGACCCCTCCGGCAGAAGGCATTATGAAGAAACCAATTCGCTGGGCCCCAACACCGCCTATAAGATTGCCGAGGTCTTTACGGATATGATGAAAAAGGTGCACGGTGACTCGGTGGGACTTGGTGGAGAAGCGGTAGAGAAGCGATAGGAGAACGATAGGAGAACGATAGGAGAACGATAGGGGAACGGCAGGGGCGTTAGGGAACGATGGAAAGTGATTGTAGGAAAGGACGATTTTTTATGAAAAAATTTATGGACCGGGACTTTTTGCTTAACAACCAAACGGCGCAGGCGCTATACCACGGTTCGGCAGCAGCGATGCCGATTTTTGACTGGCACTGCCATATTCAGCCGCAAGAGATTTATGAAAACAAGCAGCCGGAGGATATTTCGGCTTTGTGGCTGGCAGGCGACCACTATAAATGGCGGGCCATGCGTTCCTATGGGATTGAAGAAAAATATATAACCGGTTCAGCCACAGGGTATGAAAAATTTAAGGCATGGGCAGAGGTTATGCCGTTTTTAATCGGCAACCCTTTGTACCACTGGACGCATTTGGAGTTGCAGTGCTATTTCAACATAAATGAACCCCTTAGTGAAAAAACAGCGGACGACATTTGGCAGCGTGCAAATGCGAAAATTGCCGCCGGCGGGTTCAAGCCACGTGAGTTGATTGAGGCTTCTAACGTTGCGTGTATTTGTACAACAGATGATTCCGCAGACACATTGGAATATCACGCGCTTATCGCACAGGACAAAAGCTTTAAATGCCGCGTTATTCCCGCCTTCCGGCCGGATAAAGCTTTGAGCATCGATTTGCCCGGCTTTATGCCTTGGCTGGCCTCTCTCGAGCAAAGGGTGGAAAAGAAAATCAATCGTTTCGCATCCCTCAAAGCGGCACTTTTGGAGAGAATTAACTTTTTTGAAACGATGGGCTGCCGAGCGAGCGACCACGCTCTTGCCTATGTACCATACGCGAGGGCGGACGAAAAAGAACTCGAAAGAATATTTGCCAAAGCCCTCACCGGTGTGGTTTTAACCGTTGACGAGCTGGATAAATATAAAACGGAACTTATGAGATTTTTCGCGAAAGAGTATGCCCACAGGGGGTGGGGGATGGAAATTCATATCGGCGTTATCCGCAACAACAACACGGAGATGTTCAACAAACTCGGCCCGGATACGGGCTTTGACTCCGTCGCCGACTACGAAGTTGCTGTTAATCTTTCGCGCTTGATGGATAGCCTTGCTGTTGAGGGGGATTTGCCAAGAACGGTTCTTTTCTCCTTAAATCCAAAAGACAACTATGTGCTGGCCACCATGCTTGGCAACTTTCAAACCGATGAAGCAGCGAGTAAAATCCAGCTGGGTTCCGCCTGGTGGTTTAACGACAACTTAGATGGCATGCGCGAGCAGATGAAAACACTTGCCAACACAGGGGTTTTGGGTAAATTTGTCGGTATGGTGACGGATTCCCGTTCGCTACTGTCGTACCCCCGTCATGAGTATTTTCGCCGCATTCTTTGTGGGCTGATAGGGGACATGGTTGAAGACGGTCTTTATCCAAACGATTTAGAAACGCTCAGTCAGATCGTTCGTGATATCTCCTACAACAATGCTGTAAAATATTTTGGGATTTAGTTTGCGGCTTCAAGCATTTTTTATTTATCACTATTCGGTTGACACCGCAAAACAGTAGGGTTATACTTTTCCCAAACGGTTTAGGAATATTGCGAGAAGGATGATAAAATTGGATTTGAAAACACCGCTATACGACATACACCTCAAATACGGGGGCAAAATGGTTCCCTTTGCGGGGTATATTTTACCCATACAGTACCCATCCGGTATTGCGGCTGAACACATGGCGGTAAGAACCGCAGCCGGCATATTCGATGTGTCACACATGGGCGAATTTTCGCTCAAGGGTCCGGACGCACTTAAAAATGTTCAATATCTTTTGACAAACGACTTTTCCGGCATGGTTGACGGTCAGGTTAGATATTCACCGCTGTGCAACGAAAGCGGCGGCATCATTGATGATTTGCTGACTTATAAAATGAAGGATAACGACTATTTGTTGGTCGTCAACGCCGCAAACCGTGACAAAGATGCAGCTTGGATAAAAAGCAACATAAGCGGTGATTGCGTGTTCGAAGATCTGTCCGACAGTATTGCTCAAATTGCTTTGCAAGGTCCAAAAGCAATTGAAATCATGGCGAAACTGGCTGATGCCGATACGCTACCTGTAAAGTACTATAGCTTTACAGACGGTGTTCGTGTCGCAGGGTTGGAATGTCTTGTTTCCCGAACGGGTTACACGGGTGAAGATGGTTATGAGATTTATACCACGAACGAAAATGCGGTTGAACTGTGGGAAAAGCTCATGGCGGCGGGGGCCGACTTGGGTCTCACCCCTTGCGGTTTGGGTGCGCGGGATACTTTGCGGTTGGAGGCCGGTATGCCCCTCTACGGGCGTGAGATGTATGATACCGTTATGCCTTTTGAAACGGGTCTTGGCTTTTTTGTTAAAATGACCAAAGCAGATTTTATCGGCAAGGCGGCATTACAAGCAATGGGTGAACCGCAAAGGGAACGAATAGGGCTGGAAATTACCGACAGAGGCATCGCTCGAAACGGTGATAAAGTGTTTTCGCAGGGGGTTGAAATCGGTGCGGTTGCCTCCGGGACTATGTGCCCGTTTATAAAAAAGGCGGTGGCCATGGCGCTTGTCAAAACGGGCTGTATTGCACAAGGCGATGAGGTTGAGATTGATGTCAGGGGCAAAAAAATAAAGGCAGAGGTTGTCAAGCTGCCTTTTTATAAAAGAAACAAGGCGTAAATCAGACTAAAATAAAAGGAGAAATAAAAATGAAAGTACCCGAAGATTTATTTTTTTCCAAAACACATGAATGGGTGAGGTTTGAGGAGGGCGGGACCGCTTTTATTGGGCTTACTGACCATGCGCAGGATGCCTTAGGCGATGTGGCTTTTATTAATCTTTGCGACGAAGGCGAGAGCGTTAGTGTCGGTGATGTCATCGGTGATATTGAGTCAATCAAAGCGGTGACGGATGTCTACACGCCTGTGAGCGGCACGGTTGTCAGCGTCAATGATGAACTGCTTGACGCGCCGGAAAAAATTAATAGCGATCCTTACGGTTCTTGGCTTATTGAGCTCGACGGCATTGTCAGCAACGATGAGCTGCTTGACGCGGAAAGTTATGAAAAGTTTCTTGCCGAAGAAGAATAACGTTAATCACGATTAGCGGTGGGCTTTCGCGTTACAAAAAACTGTTTAGGGCAAGGGCTGTGCTCTTGCCCTGAACTTTATTATGATGAGGAGTGTTGTTGATGTCTTACGTTCCTAATACCCCCGCTCAGCGGGAAGATATGCTCCTGGCCATGGGCAAAACCTGTTTGGAAGATTTGTTTGTTTCTATCCCCGAAAGCGTGAGGGTAGAGAGTCAGCTTGACATACCCGGGGCGAAAAGTGAAATAGAAGTACTGGGTTCTTTCGAAGAAATGGCAGGTAAAAACCAAATTTTCAAAACCTGTTTCAGGGGCGCCGGTGCATACAAACACTTTATCCCGTCAGTTGTGCGCCACCTTGCGGGGCGGGCGGAGTTTGTGACGGCATACACCCCTTACCAAGCGGAAATGAGCCAGGGTGTGTTGCAACCCATTTTTGAATACCAGACGATGATTTGCGAATTAACCGGCATGGATGTTTCCAACGCCGGGGTATATGACGGCGCACACGCCGCGGCGGAAGCTGTTGCGATGTTTCAAGAACGCAAAAGGACAAAGATAATTGTTTGTGCCACAATCAAACCGATGGTGCTTGAAACCATCATGACCTACTGCGCTGCCGCCGGCTCGGAAGCGGTTATTATCCCCGCAAAAGATGGCAAAACAGACTTACAAGCGCTTAGTCGAGCGCTTGACGACACCGTCGCTTGTTTTTATGTGGAACAGCTGAATTACTATGGCCTAGTGGAGGATGCACAGCAAATTGCAGACCTCGTACACGCGGCGGGCGCCAAGTTTATTATGGGCTGTTACCCAACAGCACTCGCCGTTTTAAAAACACCGGCGGAATACGGCGCAGATGCGGCCGTGGGTGAAGCGCAGCCGCTTGGCCTACCGCTTGGCTTCGGCGGTCCCTACCTCGGCTTTATGGCGGTAAAAAAGGCAGACACCAGAAGACTGCCCGGCAGAATTGTTGGGCAGACAAGCGACAAAGCGGGTAGAACTGCCTATGTACTAACCCTTCAAGCAAGAGAGCAACACATCCGAAGAGAAAAAGCGGGTTCCAGCATCTGTTCAAACCAAGCCCTCTGCGCGCTCACATCAACCATTTACTGTGCGGCACTCGGGCAAGAGGGCCTGCGCGATGTTGCCGAGCAATGTTTTGCAAAGGCGCACTATGCGGCAGAACAGATTACAGCTGTAAAGGGTTACAACCTTACACACCAAGGACTCTTTTTTAATGAGTTCCTGACCGATTGCCCGGTTGACCCGGAACAAGTCATGGCAAAACTTGCCGAAAACAACATTTTAGGCGGTCTCCCGATAAAAGAAAACGGTAAAAACTGTATTCTTTGGTGTGTGACGGAATTGAACACCAAAACGGAAATAGATCGAATGGTCGCTATTTTAAAGGAGGCGGTACAATGAGCAAGCTTATTTTTGAAATCAGTAAACCCGGCAGACGCTGTGCCTCATTGCCCGTGTGTGTTGTGAACGCCCTGGCTATACCCGACGACGTTAAAAGAAAAACCCCAATGAATCTGCCCGAGGTGGCGGAAGTGGATTTGGTGCGTCATTATACCAACCTCAGCCGCAACGCCTTTGGTGTAGACAACGGCTTTTATCCCCTTGGCTCTTGCACCATGAAATACAACCCCAAGATAAATGAAGATGTAGCCGCGCTCAAAGGGTTCACTGCCGCACATCCTTTACAGCCGGAACACACGGTTCAAGGCTGTTTGGAAGCCATGCACACCTTGGGTGAAAGGATTTGCAAAATCACCGGTATGGATGCCTTAACCCTACAGCCCGCCGCCGGTGCGCAAGGTGAGTTCACCGGACTTTCGATGATTAAAGCCTATTTGCTGGATAAAGGCCAAACGCAGCGCAACAAACTGATTGTCCCGGACTCCGCCCACGGCACCAACCCCGCAAGTGCGGTTATGGCGGGCTTCACCGTTGTCAATATCCCATCTACCCCACAAGGCCTGGTGGACCTGGAAGCACTCAAAAATGCAGTCGGTGACGACACTGCCGCATTGATGCTGACCAACCCCAACACAGTCGGGCTTTTTGAAAAAGATATAGAAGAAATTGCCGAAATTGTGCATCAAGCAGGCGGGCTTCTCTACTATGATGGTGCTAACTTGAACGCCGTGATGGGTATCGTGCGCCCGGGTGACATGGGTTTTGATGTCATACACTTGAATTTGCATAAAACTTTTTCCACCCCACACGGTGGCGGCGGTCCGGGTAGCGGGCCGGTGGCGTGCAAAGCCTTGCTAGCCCCGTTTTTGCCTTCGCCCATCGTTTTGTTTGAAAATGGAACATATGCCTTCGCAAAGCCGGAAAAATCAATCGGCAGGATGCGCAGTTTTTATGGCAACTTCCTGGTTTATATCAAGGCGTTTGCCTATATCATGTCCATCGGGGCCCAAGGTATCAGGGAAGCGAGCGAAAACGCTGTGCTCAACGCAAACTATATGATGGAGCTGCTTAAAGACACCTATAACGTACCTTTTGATGGCCCTTGCATGCATGAATTTGTCCTGTCGATCGAACCACTCAAAAAGCAGACGGGGATAACGGCGGCCGACATCGCCAAAGGGCTTGTGGACAAAGGCATTCATCCGCCAACAATGTACTTCCCACTGATTGTGCCGGAAGCACTGATGCTTGAACCCACCGAAACCGAGAGCAGGGAAACGCTGGACAATGCGATTACGGCGTTTAAGGAAGTCTACGCCATGGCGTTCGACAACCCGCAAGCACTGCACGACGCCCCGGTAACAACACCCGTCGGCCGCCCGGACGAAACAGCGGCGGTGCGGAATCCAATTTTGAGGTATGTTTTTGATTGATGCGGCAGTAATGCGCAGAATTATTTTCTATAGTCTTAGCGACTATCAACAGTTGACTGCTTGAATGACGATAAAATATACAAGGGAGTTTGATAGTTATGGACAACGCATACCAATGGGTACCTTTTTACGAAGCTCTTGCTGATAAACTGCTTACATACAATGAAACACGGGATAAGCTTCATTCCTTAATGAAAAAACTTGCCGCTGAACAACCGCTTATGAAATACCTTCTTAATTAAATCCACACTCCATTTTCTGCTTAAGGCTACAGGCGATGGGCGAAACCGCCAGCGTGCTACTCGTTTGCTGACTTTCTTTGATGGTGTGGATTATTCTACAAGTTATGATGTGGACTTATCAAAGTGTTTTGTCGAGCGCAGTATGAATCATTACGATAAGGCGCTATCATGGTGTCGAATTTTCTTGCGAGGGAACAGTTTCACATCCTTTGCTGGAAGTGAGGTTGCGCTCGCGCTTCTTTTTCCAATGGAAAGGGTGTTCGAGGATTTTGTTGCGTCGAAATTTCGTAAACACATCGGCAAGGGCATAAATATACGGACTCAGGACACACAGTACAGCTTGTTTAATAGTCCGAATCGTGCCTTTGCCCTGCGCCCTGACATTGTATTGGAATTTGGTGGACATACAGTCGTTATAGACACCAAATGGAAACTCCTCTCAGACAATGCCCGGAATAGCGATATCTCGCAGTCCGATATGTACCAAATGTATGCTTATAGTAAAAAATACGAGGCAGATGGTATCGTCTTAATATATCCTTACACCGATGGCATTAGCAGTACCGAAATCAGGTACGCATCCGATGACAACGTTAAGGTTGATATTTCTTTCATTGACCTTAGAAATGCAGACGATAGTATTTCTAAGCTACTGTCCGAGGTGACCGCTTAACACAGGGATGCAATTCAGGTTTTGTCTACCGCAGCATAGGAAATACTGTTGACAAATGCTTATAGCTGTCATATAATTATACAAATCACGATTATACAAATTACGATTATATGAAACGAGGTGTTGAAATGTTTGTTGGCAGAAAGATAGAGCTTGGTTTTTTAAATGACAAATATAACACGCCCGGCGGTCAGCTTATCGTCTTGTACGGTCGTCGCCGTGTTGGCAAGACAGAAACGTTGCATGAGTTTTGCAAAGATAAAGAGCATATTTTCTACTCTTGTGCCGAGTACACGGACATTGAGCAACTACGCTCGTTCAGTGCCCGCGTGTTGATAAATGACCACCCGGCAAAAAAGTATTTAAGCGAGTTCTCCTCTTGGGAGCAGGCCTTGAATGCTGTTTTTGACATGCCAACCTCAAGGAAGATGGTTCTTGTTATTGACGAGTTCCCATATATGGTGAAAGGGAATAACAGCATCCCATCCGTTTTGCAAAACTTATGGGACAGCAAGCTGAAAAATAAGAACATCATGATCATCCTGTGTGGCAGTGCGATGAGTTTTATTGAGAAAGAAATCCTTGCCGAAAAAAATCCTCTCTATGGCAGAGCCACCGGTATTCTTAAAATGACAGCAATGAGTTTTTATGATGCAGCCCTATTTTTTCCGAACTATTCAACGCTTGATAAAATATTGGCCTACTCTATTCTTGGCGGTATTCCACACTACCTCAAACAATTTGATGATAGTATGCCCTTGGAAGAAAACATTAAAAAGAGTATTCTTCAACGTGGCAGTATACTTTACAGCGAAGTAGAATTTTTAATGCGGCAGGAACTGCGCGAAGCGATTATTTACAATACTGTTATTCAAGCGGTTGCTTTAGGCAACACCAAATTGAACGATCTTCACAATAAAACACAAATTGAAAAGAGCAAGCTTTCTGTCTATCTGAGGAATCTGACCGACTTGGAAATTATTGAGCGTGAGTTCCCGGTTTTTATCGGAATCAAGGAGCGAGCGAATGTGCAAAGGGGACTTTACCGTATTACAGATAATTACTTCCGTTTCTGGTACGCCTTTGTTTTTCCGAACATGTCTGAGCTTGAGACGGGTGATGCAAGCGGTGTTTTCAAATATGCTATAAAGCCGAAGCTTGACGAATACGCTTCACTGGTTTTTGAGGATGTTTGCCGTGAATATGTCCGCAGGCTAAACAGAGCAAATGAATTGCCGTTTCGTTATGCCAAAATCGGCCGTTGGTGGAATAAGACCGACGAAATTGACATGATGGCTATCGACGCCAAAGGTGAAAAAATCCTGCTGGGCGAGTGCAAATTTAAGAAAGCAGCGTTTAACCTGTTAGAATTAAAGAGCCTGATAAGTAAGCCGGTACCCGAAAAGCAAGGGGCAAAAAAATACTACTATATATTTTCACGTAGCGGGTTTACGAAAGATGTTTGTGAGAAAGCGAAAACGGATAATATTTGGCTAGTGGGTCTGGATGAGTTAATTTGATTTTATAGTGACTGTTGTAATTGTGCTGCCCTTGGTAACCTCTCTTTTTATTTCCACGGGGTATTTTTTGTTCTGTTCCACTGACAAAACAATATGTCTCTCAAATCGATTGAGAAGCAGATAGGGATAAGGAAATCTGATGTTGCCGAGGGGCATTATTAACAAAGGAATACACTTGCTGAAAAATATCTTAATTATAAATAACAGGGCTATATCTTACCGCTGATTTATCAGCGTTTTGATACAGCCCCGTACGATATGCTTTGATTTCTACTCTATTTAACTTCGAATTTTCCGTAAATTGCAAAGTTAAATTCCACTTCTACACCCGCCGGTGAAATTGCGAAGGT
>CAZMSM010000007.1:0-51091 GCA_964568955.1 uncultured Eubacteriales bacterium
TTTCAATCATTGTCATTATCATCATGCACTATAAACTCAAAAAAATCAGCATGGTCGAATCGCTCAAGTCCGTAGAGTAGTCCAACAACCCGACATCATGTGACTTTTCTTCGGATGCCCTTAATATTTAAAAGACCGTCAGCAATGACGGTCTTTTCTTGCACTTTTTCGATTGTGGGGTAGGCGTCGAGATGGTCGCCCGGGCTAATGGAATGTAAAAACAACGCTTTCGAGCATCGCCTTTATGTCGTCGTTTTCTTGATAACCTTTGCCGCTAACCTGGATTTTAAGTTGCTCACCACTCTTAACACCGGAATAAAAAGTCATTTCTTTCCCATAAGCGGAGTAGGTGGTTTTGTAAAACCTGAGGCCAAACAATTCGAGTGCTTCCAAAGGCGAACCGTTATATTTTTCAGCAAGGGCTTGTAACATAGCTTTACCCTCAGCATCGGACACAAAGTCTGCCAGCATCTGAATTTGAAGCATATCGCCGTTTGGTTTGAAGAGGTGTACCCCGTTTGGAATATCCGTTCTAATCCAGCCATCGGCAGGCGTAATTTGAAATTTTTCTATCAATCTTATCCCTCCCATAAAATGAACATATGGATGATGAATCAATCGGAAAGAAGTGAATAGCAAAGCATCTTTAAAAACATACACAAATTTTAAATTATACCTACAGGTTTTGTTCATTGTATCACAGTTCAATAACCTTGTCTACTTTTAATCTTAAAATATCAAAAAATCAACGTCATTAATTTGCAAACGGATCAAGTGTTACATAGGTTGATGGGCTTTAATACACACTTATTCCAAGAAAGACTATGAGGCTGCTTAAAAAAAGCAACCTCATAGCTAAAAATTTATTGATAACAGATGTTAACGTCTTTGCGGGGGTCTTCCGCCGCGGTTGAAATCTCTGCGAGGGGGACGGGGAGCGTCGGACACTGTATTCTCCGGCACAAGGCCTTCTACTTCAATCAGCGCATCTCTGCGGGAAAGATTTAATCTGCCTTGCTCGTCAATTTCGCGCACTTTTACGATCACTTCGTCGCCAACGTTGACAGCGTCTTCCACCTTTTCGGTGCGCTTGATGTCAATATGGCTGATGTGCACAAGACCTTCTTTGCCCGGGGCAATTTCGACAAACGCGCCAAAGTCCATGATGCGGGTGACGACGCCCTTGTAAATGGAACCGACTTCCGGATCAATTGCGATGGTGTTAATCATGAGCAAGGCACGCTCGGCGTCTTCAATATCGAGCGAGGAAATAAAGATAGTGCCGTCTTCCTCCACATCAATTTTGCAGTTGCACTCGGCGCAAATCTTTTGAATAACTTTGCCTTGCTTGCCGATAACCTCACTGATTTTGTCCACAGGGATTTTAACAGTAAGCATCTTGGGGGCATATTTTGAAAGCTCTTTGCGCGCCTCCGGGATTGCTTTGAGCATGACATCGTCAAGGATATGGAGCCTTGCCTGATATGTTTTATCGAGGGCTTCCTTGATGATTGCCGGTGTAAGACCGTCTATTTTGAGATCCATTTGAATTGCCGTGATGCCTTGATGGGTACCGGCAACCTTAAAGTCCATGTCGCCGTAGAAATCTTCAAGACCTTGGATATCAACCATTGTCATGAAACGGTCGCCTTCGGTTATCAAACCGCAGGAGATACCGGCTACGGGTGCCTTAATCGGCACGCCTGCTGCCATGAGCGAAAGTGTACAACCGCAGATAGCACCTTGTGAGGTGGAACCGTTGGAAGAAAGAACTTCGGAAACGAGGCGCAAACTGTATGGGAAGTCTTCAATTGAAGGGATGACCGGCAACAAGGCTTTTTCCGTCAATGCACCATGACCGATTTCGCGGCGGCCGGGGCCTCTGCTTGGTCTGGTTTCGCCAACGGAGTAAGAGGGGAAGTTGTAGTGGTGCATAAAGCGCTTGCTTTCTTCCTCGTCAATGCCGTCTAACTTTTGGGCAGCGCTGATGGGCCCTAAAGTGGTTATGGTCAACACTTGCGTTTGACCCCTGCTAAACATGCCGGAACCGTGTACTCTTGAAAGAATGTCGACTTCGGCCGTAAGTTGCCTTACTTCATCTATGCCGCGTCCATCCACACGCTTGCCGTCATCGAGCAACCAGCGGCGGACAACAAATTTTTGGATTTTATAAAGGCACTCATCCATTTTAAATGCCTGGTCCGGATATGCTTTGTCAAACTCTGCGTGAACGGCTTCGTATATGGGCTTCAAACGCTCATCGCGCACGCGTTTGTCGTCTGTATCGAGTGCCAAGCGCACATCTGCAATGCAGAATGCTTTGATGGCTTCGTACATGGCGGGATCCGGGTCATTGGACGGGAAGCCGATTTTTTCTTTACCGACTTCTGTCTTGATGTTGTTAATGAAATCCACCAGCGACTTGTTGGCTTCGTGGCCGAACATGATGCCGTTGAACATGACGTCGTTGCTCACTTCGTTTGCGCCCGCTTCAATCATCGCCACGAGGTCTGCTGTGGAGGCGACTGTAACGGCCATTTCGGAAAGCTCCCGTTGCTGTGCGGTGGGGTTGATGATGTATTCACCGTCAATGTAGCCAACGCTAACGCCTGCAATAGGACCCTTCCAAGGGATGTCGGAAATGGAGATGGCAATAGATACGCCAATCATCGCCGTGATGTCGGGCGGGCAGTCAGGGTCAACGGACATAACCGTAGCCACAACACCAACATCGTTGCGCATATCTTTGGGGAACAGCGGACGAATGGGGCGGTCAATGACGCGCCCGGCAAGGGTTGCTTTTTCACTTGCTCTGCCTTCTCTGCGTTGGAAGGAACCGGGGATTCTGCCCACGGAATAGAGTTTTTCTTCATAGTCAACAGACAGTGGGAAGAAGTCTATGCCGTCGCGGGGTTTTGCGGACATGGTGGCGGTACAGAGAATTTCCGTCTCACCGTAACGCACCAGGCAAGCTCCGCCTGCCAGTTGTGCCATTTTGCCTGTTTCAACCACAAACGGACGCCCGCCGATGGTTGTTTCGAATGTCTTGAATTTTTCGAACATGATTACCTCTTTTTCTACCAAGGCCGACAGGGATTGCCCCGTGGGGATTGGTATTTATATTTCCACAGGTAGCCGGTGTTTAGCAATAAATCCGCAGTTTAAAAAAATTAAACGGTCGATTCACTGCTAAAACCTTTATGCTGAGCCTGTTGGATTTGATTTGATCCGACTGTTCGGAATAACTGTAGCCTTAAATTTGCAATAGAGCAGGCAGGGTAATCCTGCCTGCTCTATAAGCGAATTACTTGCGTATGCCGAGCCTTACGATAACGGAGCGGTAACGCTCAACTTCGCTGTTTTGTAAGTAGGCAAGAAGGTTTCGTCTGGTACCGACCATCTTTAAAAGGCCTCTGCGCGAGTGATGGTCTTTCTTGTGGGATTTTAGATGCTCTGTGAGGTCGTTGATGCGTTTTGTAAGCACTGCAATTTGAACCTCGGGGGAACCTGTGTCGCCTTCATGCAAGGCAAAATCCTTCATGATTTGGGTTTTTTCTTCATTTGTCATTATTTTCACCTCTATTAAATTTGCCTGAAACCCAGAAAAAGGCAGGTGAATGCCATTTGTGGCTTACTCCAGATCCCGAGTAACAGGTATTACAAGACGAAGTATAGCACAATACACAAGAATTGTAAAGTTAAATTTACACAATACACAAAAGACATTGCATAAATGGTTTTACATTTTTGGGGTGATAGATTATAATAACATTTGGCAACTCTAGCGTGCTACGATGTATTCGCACGGATTTATTTGAGTGCGGGTTCAATAGAAAAATGGTGGTTTGTATGAAGATCCAAAGGGACAAAAATCAGTTAAAAATCGACATTCATGGGATGCGTGTGGAAGCTGCCAAATTCCGTTTGGCAGCCATCATTCAAAGCTGCAATGCGGATGTGACCGAAATCGTGGTTATCCATGGCTACAACAGTGGACAGGCACTCAAAGAAATGGTTCGCGCGCTTGAGGCTCCTCGTATCAAACAAATCAGGGCAAGTTTAAATGAGGGGCAGACGATTATTGATTTGAAAAAGAAAAAAACGCCCTAAAAGTGCCCAAACACATGCTCGTGCAGGGGGTCGCGTGAAATCCGAGGAGGAATAAAGTTGAAAAGAATTACTAAAAAAAGTATCATCATTTCGCTTGTTGCCATAACTGTTGTGGGGGCAATTTTGATAGGCGTGTTTATTACACTGCGTAGCGAAAAAATACAGGCGGTGGCCGGCGTTGATGTGTCAAGCGCGGGGATTGATGTCAGTCAAGAACCTGTTCGGCTTATAGCGCAAAGAGGCTTGTCCGGCTTAGCGCCGGAAAACACAAGGTTTGCTGTCGAAAAGGCAGGGCGGGAGAGCTTTACGGCTGTCGCCTTTGATGTTCGCGAAACGCTCGATGGTGTCTTTGTTCTGATGCAGGACAGCACCGTGAACAGGATGACCAACGGTCGGGGGAGAATCAAAGGGTACACTTATTTTGAGCTACTGAATTTTACCGTTGATAACGGGGCAAACATTGAAGAGAACACCGATGTAAGGATAGCGGAGCTGGAAGAAATTCTTGACCTGTGCGCGCAATTTGCGCTACGGCCCTATATCAATATAAAACAGTGCAGTGCACAAGGCCTTGCAAAGCTTGCCACCATGCTGACCCAAAGGTTGGACACGCAGAGTTGCGCCGTATTATCCGACAACAAGGAACTTCTCTTAAGCCTTAAAAAAGATACCCCCTCAACGGAACTGTGGCTGATTGCCCCAAAGCTGACGACACAGGAAATGGAATGGCTTAGCGACAAGGAGTGGGCAAACGTGGCCTTTGACGCACAAGAAAAAGAAAATACCGAGGATAAAATCAAAACCCTTATTCAATCGGGAAAGAGGACTGCCTGTTTAGACGTCAAAGACCCGCAAACAGTAAAAAGAATGTATGCCTTGGGTGTAATGGATTTTTATACCGACCGTATTTTACCGAAATAATTATAAAGGGCCGGAGCGATTGCTCCGGCCCTTTTGCTAACAAAAAATTTTTTTAAGGTTTGGAGGTGGTTTGCTCGTTCGCGGTGACCTCCGCTTTTGCTGTAGTTTGAACCTCGGGCAAAGAAGTTGTTTTATCCATTGGTTTTTCGTCGGCGGCTATGGTGGTTTCGCCCGTGGTGGTATCATTTGTGTCTTTGACTGTTTCGTCTTTTTCACCTTTTTCACCTGTGCCGGTTGTCGGTACGGGTTTCTTCGGCAACATCTTAAGTGCACTCACGCGGTCATCGTCAAGAATAATGTTGGTTTTACCATAAAGTGCCGTTTGAATGGCCTGGGCTTCGAGTGGGTAGTCAACAACCCAAACAAAATGTGTTTTAATCGTGGCACTCGCGCGGTTTTCCTCGGTGGGTGAGGTAATCTGCACAACATCGTAATCCGCCCATTTTTGCAATAAAGCTTGTGTTCCAAGGTTCAAAATTTCGGACTTCTTGTAGCTTGTTCGAATATTCGGGAAGATAAAGTCCAGCGCCGCGTTGACCTGCATCGTGGTGGCATCCTTCACACTTTCGATAATGGCCATGATAACCGCACGCTGGCGGCGCGTACGGCTGATATCGCCGTCAGCGTCGCATTTGCGTATTCGGCTGAAGGCCAGTGCGGACTGACCGTCCAAAACAACGTCTTCGCCGGTTTCCACCGAAATTAAATAGAGGTCTTTAATGTGCCTTGCCTCATGAGGCAAAACGTCCACGGTAACACCGCCGAGAGAATCGATAATTTTCGGGAAGGTGGCAAAATCAACACTCACATAGTTATCAATGACTATTTTATAGTTATCCTCGATAGTCTTTACAACCGTAGCGGGGCCGCCCCAACCGTTGGCAGCATTGATTTTGAAAAACCTTTTTTCTCCATCGATATCCATATAGGTGTAAGAGTCGCGCATAAAGGATACGATTGTAATGGCCTTTGTTTTTCTGTTAAGTGAAACGAGCATCATCGCATCGGTTCTTCCAGTGTCCGCCGCGCCGCCCCAGCTATCTGCACCGAAGAGCATTACATTGACTACATTTTTGCTGGACATTTTTTCGCCGTTGTTTGTGGCCCAGTTGTAAATCAAGTCATCTATGGAAGATGCGTCGCTAATTTCATGTATCGCCTCAAAGTCCGTATCCTCATCAAGATAGCTTTCGTCGGCATTGCTAAAGTTGATTCCGTCATCCGGCTCAATATGACTGATAAGGTTGAAAATGCGGATACCCGCCGCTGTCGCAAAAATGACAAGCAGGGTAACGGTCAAAATGATTAGAATTTTTAAGTTCTTTTTCTTGTTCTTTAACCAAAACAATTTGAATTTTTCGACTTTTAGCTGGAGTTTTTCATTTTTCAACTGTCAATCACCCATTCTGAATAGTTTGAAACTATTATTTATGATAAAAAAGGTTTTAAGCACGGGGGAAAGGGAAAAGGGGAAAATGGGAAAATGGGATAAGAAAAAATATCGGAAATAAACGGGCAGCCGAATGACTGCCCGAGTGATTCTGCTGAAAAAATATAGGTTATCGCAGGTTTGCTAATTCTTTTTCGGTTCGATTTTGCCGTAGCGCGATGCGGAGGATACGTCCGATTTCGGCGTGCGCGGCGCGTTACTTGTACGGGGTGGGCTGCTTGTGCGGGGAGGAGTGGCGCTCCTTGCGGGGGAAGAGCCTGCGCTTTTTGTGTCGCTCCTAAAACCACTTTTTTGGGGGCGGCTTTCGCATGACGCTTTGGTGCCCCCTGCAGTGGAGATAACAACCTTGCGGGCGCTGTCGGAACCGACCGAATGCGAATCAACCCCGTCAATTTCCTGTATGGTTGTGTGGACAATTCTTCTTTCATAAGGGTTCATCGGGTCAAGACAAATATTTTTACCGTATTTTTTTACGCGCTCTGCACCCTTTCGGGCCATTTCACGCAGAGTGGCTTCTCTTTTTTCGCGGTAATCGCCGACATTAATGAGCACTCTTTTGTACTCATCGGTTTTTTTGCTGATATTAAGACGGGTTAGGTATTGGATGGCATCAAGCGTTTCGCCTCTGCGCCCGATAATCGAACTGACATCATCCCCACAATCCAACTGAATGTGGATATCATTTTCTAACTCTTCAACCTCAATCTTAACGTCCTTTATACCCATGCCGTTGAGAATTGTTCTTATAAAAATCTCCGCCTGGCTATAATCCGACTCTTCATAATAAGCCCTGACTTTTGCCGGGTTGCCGCCGAAAATACCGAGTGTTTTTTTAACCGGGATTTCGACAACCTCTGTGGAAACATCGGCGTTTTCCGGTGCGGCCAGTTGTTCAATGGCTGCTGCTTGAGCTTCTTCAATGGTGGCTCCTGTACCAAGTGCTTCTTTTAACAAAGTATTATCACCTGTTCTATCCTTTCTATTGTTCTTTTCTTGTCGTAACAAGTATCGTATTCTTTTCTTTTGAACGGCGCTGGATGGTTTCTTCAACCATCAGTTTTGCTACTGTCTTTTGGGGGCTGTGCGTATAGCTTAAAATGACTGTCTGAGCAAAGGCAAACACGTTGGAGGCTATCCAATAAATTCCGATACCGACAGGGAAAAGGAATGTAAAGTACGTTGAAAACAAAGGCATGCCGAAGGTCATACAACCCATGGCAGGGTTTTTGGACATCTCGGGGTTCGTTTGCTTTTGCTTGATGAAAGTGAAAATGCTCGTCGCAAAAGACGTAATACCCGAAAGAATAGGGACTGCCCAAAGTTTGTCGAAATGCAATTTATCCGGTGTGGCACCAAGGGGTAAGCCTAAGAAGGTAAAGTTGAAGTCGGCAATTGTGTTGTAGAAGTGGGCCGGTATATTAAGGCCTTTAAGCTCCCCGATATGGTCAATAATAGTCAATTGGATGGTGCGGGTGTTTTTTGCAAGGTCGGGCAGCGTTTCTTTTATAGCGGCTGCAAGCATGTCAATGTATTCCTTGGGTATTTCCAACGCATAGGTCAGGGGGTTGTAAATAACGCCGATAAGCCCGAAGATGATGGGCATTTGAATCAGCATGGGCAAACAGCCGGCGTTCATGGGGTTGTGCCCTTCCCGTTGGTAGAGGGCCTGTGTTTCCTCTTGAATCTTTTTGTTGTCGCCCTTGTATTTTTCCTGTATCTTACGTAGCTTAGGTTGCAATCTTTGCGTTTTTGCGGTTCCCTTTTGTTGGTGTATAGAGGTAGGGAGCATAAGCAGACGTGCAAAGAGCGTGAAAAGGATAAGCGCAACACCGTAGTTCTTGACAGCGTCGAAAATCAATTTTAGCACAAAACCAAAAGGTACGCCTAAAATATCATAAATGGCGTTCATGAATTGCCTCCGTGTTCATAATTCACTTTTTTTTCGGCGGTACCGGGTCATAGCCGCCGGGAAAAAGGATGTTGCAGCGCAACAGGCGCAGCAGGGCAAGAACGCTGCCTTTAAAAGCACCGTGGGTTTCAATGGCTTCAACAGCGTAGTGCGAGCAGGATGGATAAAAACGGCACATATCCGGCAAGCGGGGAGAAATATACTTTTGGTAAAACCTTATGCAGGCAAGAAAGAATCGTTTCACTGACTGCATCATCCCTTTCCGCAACGTGCCGAAAAATGGTAGCATTTAAAGATGTTGGATGTGTACAAGAATATGCCGGAAATAGGGCTGCATAACCTTACCACAGGGTTGATTATGCACCTTTAATGACACCTGCCACCTTGAGGTGGTCAAGCATGATGGACTCTATCCGGGTGCTTTTCAAGTGCTTGGCTTTATGCCTGGCGACAAAAACAATATCCCATCCTCCGCTGCACAAGGGCGCATTTTTACGATACGCTTCCTTGATAATTCTGCGGCATCGGTTTCGTTCAACTGCGCAGCCGAGTTTTTTGCTTGTTGTGATACCTATACGACAAACACCCGCGCGGTTTTTAAACACATAAGTGACCAGCGCAGGATGTGTGTGTGGTTTGCCTCGCCCGTAGACTCGGCGGAAATCACTGTTTTGCTTAAGTGTGGTTATCTTGGCCAAAGCAATCAACCCGTCTGCTAAAAGGTACTGAAATCCATTTGAGCAAGTTGTTAGGCGGAAAGTACTTTCCTGCCTTTTGCCCTGCGCCGGGCAAGAACTTTGCGTCCGCTTTTGTCTGACATTCTTTGGCGAAAACCATGTACTTTGCTTCTATGGCGCTTTCTGGGCTGATAAGTTCTTTTCATCTATCTGACCTCCGATCATGATATATCCGTATACCATCAACATTGAAGGATGGTTTATGGTTATGTTTATATACCCTTGCGAAGTAACATTATATAACAGCAGGTGTGTCTATGTCAATCATTTTTTTATACTATGATTGTTGAAATGTAATTGAAATGCAATAATATATATGCTATACTTCTCTGGAAATCAACCTTCTTGGCAAGTAAAACAAGTATAGCCGTACAAAAGGAGCATAGTTTATGGAGTCCTTCGTAGAGATGTGGGGAATGGTAAAAGCAGAGCTCAAAGCGAATCTTTCAGAGGTCATATATAATGTCTGGCTCAATGAGCTTGAGCTGGAGAGCTTTGATGGCAGCAAAGTGGTGCTGTCTATTGTCGAATTTAAACGCAAAATACTGGAACAAAAATTCTATGATGTGCTTTGCCGAGCCTTTAAAAAGGTGCTTGGCTTTGATGTCGAGGTTATTCTTGTTGAGCCGGGCACCGCAAAGCCTGCCAAAGAAAAACAGGAGAGTTTAGAAATAAAGCATATTGCGAATACATTCGATACCTTTGTTGTCGGCTCCTCCAACAAATTTGCTCATGCGGCGGCCCAGGCTGTTGCTGCGAACCCCGGCAATGCCTATAACCCTCTGTTTATTTATGGCAGTTCGGGGCTGGGCAAAACACATCTATTGCGGGCGATTTGTCACGAAATTACGCGCAATAACCCGCAGGTCAACTATATATTTACCCATGGTGAGGATTTTACGAATGAGATCGTGTCCAACCTTGCAAAAAAAACGATGGGCGACTTTCACAACAAATACCGCAATCTCGATTTACTGATTGTTGACGATGTTCAGTTCATCGCGGGCAAACCGTCCACCGAAGAAGAGTTTTTCCATACTTTTAACGCTTTGACACAACAGAACCGTCAAATCGTGCTGTCCTCCGACCGACCGCCAAAAGAAATTGCAACGCTCGAAGACCGGTTGAGAACCCGTTTCGAATGGGGCTTGCTTGCGGATATTCAGCCGCCCGACCTTGAAACGCGCATGGCGATTATAAAACGTAAGGCCGATTATATGGACTTCCCTCTGCCGGACGACGTGGTGCAGTACATTGCGGAGCGTTTAAAAAACAACATCAGGCAACTGGAAGGTGCTGTTAAAAAAATGCAGGCGGTTGTCACCATACACGGGGCCCCCAAAAATACGACAACAGCACAAAACGCTATTAAAGATATTTTGAGCGATAGCAGGCCGGTACCCATTACCATTGAAAAAATCGTGCAGGAAGTGGCGAGAACCTTTGGCGGTAGCGCTACGGACATCCGCTCAAAAAAGCGCGATGCCAACACCTCAAAAATGCGCAAAGTAGCCATTTATGTTGTCAGTGAAACCACAGGTCTTTCCAAAGAGGCCATCGGCAGGGAATTCAGCGGAAGGGACCACTCGACCGTTATCTATAATTTACAGGAAATGAAAAAGATGCTAGCCGTTGACCGCTCGTTAGAAGCAACGGTCAACGACATTATGAAAAACGTTCAAGAAGAACAGTAAAGTCGAAAGCACATCAAGGCAACGTAGCAGACAAGTTTACTGCCGATATAGAGGGCAGTATTTACTTTATTAAGTAAGACGCAAGACGAAAGGAACACTAGGGATGAAATTCACGAAGATGCAAGGCGCCGGCAATGACTATATATATGTAAATTGTTTTGAAGAAAAAGTGCCGAATCCGAGTGCAACTGCGCTAAAAGTCAGCGACAGGCATTTTGGTATCGGGGCGGACGGGCTTGTTTTGATTGAGCCGTCAACGATTGCCGACTTTAAAATGGATATTTACAATTCAGATGGCTCACAAGCAAAAATGTGCGGCAACGCAACGCGCTGTGTGGCAAAATATGTCTATGATAACGCCATGACCGAAAAAAAGGAAATTGCGTTGGAAACGTTGAGCGGTATCAAAACCATCACCATGTTTTTTGAAAACGGCAAGGTGTCGAGTGCTCGTGTCAATATGGGCCCACCTGTAACCCAACCCAATAAAATTCCCGTCAATTTAGACGGTGACATCGTACTGGGTCGCAAAATTGAAGTCGGTGGCGAAGAATATGCCATTACCTGTGTTTCCATGGGCAACCCGCACTGCGTGGTTTTTGTAAAGGACACGGACGCCTTGGCGATTGATAAAATCGGACCGCTGTTTGAAACACATTCGATTTTCCCGGACAGGGTAAACACGGAGTTTGTTCAGCCAATCGATTCAAAAACCTTGAAAATGCGTGTTTGGGAGCGGGGAGCGGGCGAAACGCTTGCTTGCGGTACGGGTGCTTGCGCTACAGTCGCAGCCGCCATACTCAACGGCTATTGCAAGAAGGATGAAGATATTCGCATAATCCTTTTGGGCGGCGAGCTTGTTATTCGCTGGGATTCCCGGAGTAACGACATCTACATGACCGGCCCTGCCGAAACGGTGTGCACGGGTGAAATCGATATATAAAATTTGGAGGTTCAAATGAACATTAATGAAAACTTTTTAAAGCTTCAAAGTAGCTATCTTTTTTCAACTATGGGCAAAAAGGTCAGGGAATACAAGGCCGAAAACCCCAATGCAGATATTATCCGCTTGGGCATCGGCGACGTTACACAGCCGTTGCCGCTTGCCGTGACCAAGGCCATGCACACAGCTGTCGACGATATGTCGGATGAAAAAAACTTTCACGGTTACCCGCCGGAATACGGGTATGACTTTTTGCTGGAGAAAATCAGGGAATATGATTTTTCGAGCAGGGGCGTTTCACTCCAGGCTGACGAAATTTTCGTCAGCGACGGTGCCAAGAGCGACACCGGTAACATAGGCGATATTTTCGGTACGGAAAACTCAGTTGCGATTTGTGACCCCGTGTACCCGGTTTATGTGGATACAAATGTAATGGGTGGCAGAGCGGGCGAGCTGTTGGAAAACGGACGTTGGAGTAACATTGTCTACCTGCCCTGCACGGCCGAAAACAATTTTCTGCCGGAACTGCCGAAAAGTCATGCAGACCTGATTTACCTGTGCTTTCCCAATAACCCAACAGGTATGGGGATTACCAAAGCAGAACTGCAAAAATGGGTGGACTATGCAAACGCAAATGGCAGCATCATCCTTTATGACGCGGCCTATGAAGCCTTTATCACGGAGGATTTACCTCACAGCATCTACGAAATCGACGGCGCAAAAACCTGTGCGATTGAGTTCAGAAGTTTTTCAAAAACAGCCGGATTTACGGGCGTGCGCTGCGCCTATACAATGATTCCCAAGGAGCTTGTCGTCAATGGTGTGAGTATCAATAAGCTTTGGGCAAGGCGCCAGGCAACAAAATTCAACGGCGTTTCCTATGTCACACAGCGGGCGGCCGAGGCGGTATATTCTCCTGAAGGTAGGCAACAAGTACAGGCTACTATTGATTTTTACCTTAACAATGCCAAAACCATCACAAAAGGGCTTAACGACGCCGGTTTGCAGACATGGGGCGGTGTTAACTCACCCTATGTTTGGCTCAAAGTACCCGAAGGGATTGGCTCTTGGGCGTTTTTTGACCTGTTGCTCAACAAGGTGCAAGTGGTCGGCACACCCGGCTCCGGCTTCGGGCCGGCGGGCGAAGGCTTCTTCCGCTTAACTGCGTTTAACTCTGCCCAACGCACGCGCGAAGCCGTTGCGCGGATAAAGGACGCATTCTAAAGTTAAGCACCCCATACGGTGCTGTGCAGGGTAGCATATAAACCGATAAAGTGAAAGGGAGTTATACATGGAAAAGCTAAAAATGATTTATGAGGGCAAGGCAAAAAGAGTTTATGAGACGGCGGATAAAGATGTTGTAATTGTTGATTATAAGGACGATGCGACGGCTTTCAACGGTTTAAAAAAAGGCACAATAAGCGGCAAAGGTGTCATCAACAACAAGATGAGTAACTTTATATGCCGAATGCTGGAAGAAAAAGGGATTCCGACTCACTATATAGAAGAGCTCAGCGACCGGGAAACCGCAGTGCGCAGAGTGGAGATTATTCCGCTGGAAGTGATTATCCGCAACAAAGCGGCCGGCAGCATGGCCAAGCGGCTGGGGCTTGAAGAAGGCATGGAACTGCTTTGTCCTGTGCTTGAGTTTAGTTACAAGGATGACGCCTTGGGCGACCCGATGATTAACGATTCCCACGCGCTCGCTTGCGGCTTTGCCTTGCAGGAGGAAATTGACATAATACGCACCATGGCACTCAAAATCAACGAGATCATGTGTGCCTATTTTGCAACGAAAAACGTCGAGTTGATTGACTTTAAATTAGAGTTTGGGCGATACAAGGGCAAAGTCATCCTCGCGGACGAAATTTCGCCGGATACCTGCCGTTTTTGGGATATGACCACACATGAAAAGCTTGACAAGGACCGTTTCCGTCGTGATATGGGCAGTGTTGAGGAAGCTTATGAGGAAATGGCCAGGCGGCTGGGCCTATAGGCCTATAGGCATCAGGCCTTGGTGAACGGTACAAACACAACTAAAAATAGAAACTGAGGCGGACAATGGGATTTTTCAAAAAAATTAATTCAGGCTTAAAAAAGACCCGCGACAGCATGGCGGGTGCCATTGATTCTGTTCTGCGCGGCCGGACAGAAATTGACGACGATTTTTTTGACGATCTCGAAGAAATCCTTATCATGGGTGATGTGGGTGTTAATACCGCTTCGGGTATCACCGAAAGCCTGCGGGAACGCGTCAGGAAGGAAAACCTCCGCACACCGGAAAAGGTGCGTGGAGCGATAAAAGCGATTGTTGCCGACCTGCTTGAGGGCGAGCAGGAAATGAACCTTGTTACCGTCCCTTCCATTATTCTTGTCATCGGTGTCAACGGCGTTGGCAAGACCACATCCATCGGTAAAATGGCGGCTATGTACAAGGCACAGGGCAAAAAGGTTATCGTCGGTGCGGCAGATACTTTTCGTGCGGCGGCGATTGAACAGCTTGAAATTTGGACGCAACGTGCCGGTGTTGACATGGTTAAGCACAAGGAAGGCTCTGACCCGGCAGCGGTTGTTTTCGACACCATTACCGCGGGTAAAGCCCGTGATGCCGATATTATTATGATTGACACTGCAGGCAGGCTCCACAACAAGAAAAACCTGATGGACGAACTGTCCAAAATATACCGCGTTATTGACAGGGAGCTGCCTTACAGTGACCGCGAGGTTTTGCTGGTGCTTGACGCCACAACCGGGCAAAACGCTGTCAACCAGGCGAGAGAGTTTAAATCTGTCGCGGAAATCACGGGGATAATTTTGACAAAACTTGACGGCACTGCGCGCGGCGGTGTGGTGTTGGCGATTAAAAATGATTTGGATGTTCCGGTTAAATTCATCGGTGTCGGCGAACAAATTGACGACTTGCAGTTTTTTGACCCTGCTGCTTTTGCGCATGGACTCTTTGATGTAGATGTTTCGGAAGAAGAGCAAGAGCAAGAGGGGATAAAAAAAGAAAGAGAAAAAGAAAAGGAAGAGGCTGCGCCCAATGAATGACAGGGATTACCTGATAGCGACCAAAAATATGAAAAAGCGCGAGGAGCTTCAACGGATTTTAGCGCCGCTTGGCATACGGGTACGCCTTGCCGAGGAATTGGGGCTGGAGCTGACAGATGTTGACGAAACAGGCGTAACCTTTGAGGAAAACGCGCTTTTAAAGGCGAAAAGCGGCTGTGCGGAAAGCGGACTGCCCTGTATTGCGGATGACTCGGGGCTTGAAGTGGATGCGCTGGGCGGTGAACCGGGTGTGTATTCGGCCCGTTATGCCGGCGAACACGGTAACGATGCGTTGAATAACCAAACACTTTTAAAAAACCTTTTTGATGTACCTTTTGAATTGCGCGGCGCTCGTTTTGTTTGCGCCGCGTGCTGTGTTTACCCGGACGGGCGTGAGTATACGCTTCGGGGTGAATGCGAAGGTAAGATAGGGGTTGCACCCAAGGGGAAGGGTGGCTTTGGTTATGACCCAATCTTCCTACCCGTGGGCTTGTCCACGGGGTTACCTGCGGATGCGACACGAAAAAGCATGGCCCAGCTCTCCGATGAGGAAAAAGACGAAATCAGCCACAGAGGCAAAGCACTAAAGCTTTTGGCTCAAAGAATAGGAGATGCGATATGACAAGCAAGGAAAGAGCACAACTCAGAGCCAAAGCAAACGCACTGAGTGCGTTTTTTCAAATAGGCAAAGGTGGTGTGTCCGAGGGACTAATAGCACAGACCCAAGATGCGTTGAAGGCGAGAGAGCTGATTAAACTGAAAGTTTTGCTTGAAACATCACCGGAGAAACCAAGGGAAATTGCGGACAGTTTAGCCCTGGCCACAGGCGCACAGGTGGTGCAGGTGGTGGGCGGTAGTATCATATTGTTTAAAGAAAACCCCGAACTGCACAAACCGAATAAAAAGAAAAAGCTAGCCGTAAAACCGTTCAAGAAAAAAAGGATGAATACCGTTTCCAAGGCACGCGTACGACGGGATAATAACCCGGCAACTAAAGACCGGGAAGACACTTCGCAAAAAGCGGTTGCCGGCACGCCCGCAAAAGCGCACGGCAAACAGGACGATAAAAATTCAACATACAAGCCTTTACGCAAAGGCGGCCCGCGCAGTGCGGGCAGATTTAAAGCATCGCCCAAAAAATATTGAACAGATTCCGGTGTAAGGGGATGCCGGGTATCGCAAGAAAAACCCTGTAAAGGCTAATCACTTTACAGCGTTTGTTTATATTGACATTCTTCTCCCGTATGGTATAATATACATTGACTAGCCGTGCGAAAACAGTGCGAAAACTGTACGAAGGGAAGTGGTGGGCTGTGGAAGAAAAAAGCGTGCAAAAGACTGTCGCGCACAACAAAAAAGCCTATTATGAGTACTTTGTGTTGGAGAGTTATGAGGCAGGGATAGAACTGTTCGGTACGGAGGTTAAATCCATACGCCAAGGCCAGCTAAACCTGAGGGACGCCTGGTGCGGCATTGTAAACGGGGAAATTTTCCTCAACGGGATGCACGTCAGTCCTTATGAAAAGGGCAACATATTTAACCGTGAACCCTTGCGCGTGCGCCGTTTGCTCATGCACAAACGAGAAATCGTTCGCCTGAAAGCGCAGGTCAAACAGCAGGGGCTGGCACTGATTCCTCTTTCTGTTTACTTTCACAAAGGCAAAGCAAAAGTGAAGATAGGTCTTTGCAAGGGTAAAAAGAATTACGACAAACGCGCAGTTGAAGCCAACAGGGACGCAGCAAGGCACATCGAGCGTTCACTCAAAGAGCACTAAGGATGAGTACTAATGATATGGGGATGAAAGGATTTCGACGGAGGCTTTGAACCACAATAAGCGAGTAGCGGTGCGGACCCGCTCTAAACGCCGCATTTTGTTTTAAACGACAATAATACAACTTTACAAGCTGCTTAACTAAGCAGCCGTTCTTACCGGAAGTACCGCGGTCCGGATAAGAGCGTCGATTAGCGGTGCACGTGCACAGGAGAGAGTCGCGTAACCTGTCATGAATAACGGGACTACCGTAGAAGCAAGCCTGCCTTGCGGCGTGCTTTGAGGGGAATCACAAAGAAAAGGCTACACTCGTAGAAAGTTATGGGAATTTTCTTTCGGACGCGGTTTCGATTACCGCCATCTCCACCATTTTCGCCAAAGGTCGGCAATCAAGCAAATTCTTAATTTTATGTTAAGAATTTGCTTGATACTTGACATGGTATGTCAAAAATAGTAATATTGTAGAGCTATGGGTTTCTGCTGTTATTCGTTGTCGAAAATTTTTACTGTTCTTTAACTATTGAAAGGGGCCTACCATATGAAAAACCTACTGACAAAAAGCGTGATACTGGTTTTTATCGTTTCTCTCTTATTCTCTTTTGCCGCGTGTGGCAAAGACAAGGATGATACAACAACCGGTGTGCCGACAACCGCGGGGGAAACCACGACGCAAGTCACCACACAACAGGTAAGTGTGTCTGAGCCGCTTCCCACAGCACTTATTGAGGAAATACTCAACAGTGCGGGTGATAAATCGTGGGATGGCGAAGTTGCGAGCCTTACCGACGCGCAAAAGCAAGTCATATTGGACTATTATGCCCCTACAGGGGAAACTGTTGAGATTCGGGATGGCAACATCTATTTGGTCAAAAGTGCCGAAGAACCAATAACTTCCGATGAAACGACAACGGCTTCCGGTGTTGTGAACCCCACGAAAAAATCCTCCGCAGGCACCACCAACGTGAATAAGCCGCAACCAAAACCTGACAAGGAAAAAGTTGACGAGGCTTTAAAAACACCGACCGGTGCTGTGTTGTCATACCTTTATAATGAAAACGAGCAGTTTTTCTATGTAGAAGATGACCCTTGGCAGCGACAATTCGGATTTAACAAAATCTATGACGGTGCTGCAAACTTTGCAGTGATGTATTACGATACGGTGAGGGTAAGGTTTAACTATGCCGGTAAGGACTGGATGATCCAGATGTGGAAAGGCCAATACGGTATGGTCTTTATCGGTGCTGAAATCGGTGTTTACACCAAAGACCCGAGCCGAACGGTTGACCATTATGACTGCGCTTCCGATGCGGATTCCTTGAAGATGCAGATGAGCTTGTATGATGGCGATAAAAGGTTGTTTACGAGGAAATATGACACCTATTGGTGGGTTACCGGTTTTGTTCCCGGCACGCTTCCAAGATTTAATGACCGTTCGGGGCTTACCGTGCTTGCAATGATTACACTCAAGGACCAAGCCATGACAGGGCACTTTTTGGAAGCCCTTAAAGACAACGGCTTTAAAAAAGGATATACCGGTTTTTCAACACACGACACCTACAAGGTCGAGGGCAACACGGTGTACATTAATTGGCGGTATTGTAAGGGCGGGTCTGCATTGGCGCAAATAACCTTTAATGCTTCCGGCGGTGAAGGCGGCACGGGGCCCACAGCAATGGAATTCGGCACACAACTTACGCCACCTGAAGTAACAAAGGAAGGCTATACCTTGTTAGGCTGGAAGAAGCCTTTGGGTAACAAACTTATTGATTTTCCGATAACGGTGCCTTCGGGTAACACCACTTATATTGCGCAATGGAGCAAAAACAGCGAGACTGTACCTGTTGAAGAAAGCTGAGTCGGTACAACTGTATACAGGTAACGCAACCCTCTGTAGGACTACTCCGGTAAAAGACGCAACACCGTATGCTATCCACACCAAAAACACCGATTTCTGTTTATGTTTTTATTTGTTACAAATTTTTTGTTAACATTACGAAATTATGTTGACAAGTGAATTAACATGTGTTAGTATAACTGGGACATAGAAAGTCAATTCTTGTTCGAAAATAATTTATTTAAAGGAAGGTAGAAAAACATGAAGAAAATCTTAAGCATTCTCCTCGCACTCACCCTTGCACTTTCCCTTGGCGCAACAGCATTTGCAGCAGACCCGGTAGCAGACGCCCTTCATAATGAAGCCGTACAAGCATTGTTAGAGAAAATTTTGGACGAAGTATCCCCGACAGCATATGATGACCTGGTAGAATACATTCATACTGATGAATTCCAAGCTTCGTACGCAGCTCTTGCTGACAAAGCCACCGGCATTATTGAAGACCCAACACAAATCGCAGCTCTGTTTGATGATTTCATTGCTGAAATCGCAGACGCAACCGGAGTGGATACTGACGAAATCAAAGAAATGCTTGCTAACAGCGGACTTTTCGACTGGATTGCAAAACTGTATATGCCGGGCGTTCCCGAAACAACTACAGCAGTAGCAACCACAGTAGCGGAAGAAACCGTTCCTCCTACAGGTTCCGCAGCAGGTAGTCTCGCAATTTTTGCGACTCTTTCCATAGCGGCAGCCGCAGCGTTTGTTTGCACAAAGAAGAACTAAGCAAACCGTAACAACTAAATGAGGGCACACCTTAAGCGGTGTGCCCTTTTGTTGTTTCGCTGATTGGATGGCAAAAAAATAAAAATATAAAAAAATAAAAAACAGGGCAGATGCGAATCTGTCCTGTTTATCAAAACACGTTTTCGTGTTAATCTATCTTTTCAAACTTATAAGCATCGATGATATCGGTCATTATTTTGCTCATGTTCTTATAGATATTGCAGCCAAACGTGCTGTATTCTTCGCTGCCTTCCATACCGCAAAGCATTGCGAAGTGAGCCCCGATAGCGGCACAGGTGTCTTCCTCTTTAAGCGAAAGGCTATAGAAAGTAAAGGCTGCGCCGTCACAAATACTGTCGTAAAAATCCGGTGCAATTTCGATAAGCTTATCATACATGGCGTTGACCGCACAAGAAGAAAGCGGCTGGGCTCCAAATTTTTGGTGCAAGGCTGCTTGAGCGAGGAAAACAAGCAAGGCCCTAACTTGATGCAGTACCGCCGGGGTTACCGTTGGCTGGCGGGGCGCTAAATCGGAAAGCTTAATGCCCTTGCCTTTTTCCGGGTCAAGTGCTGCGAGCGTTTCACCCAGAGTCTTTGCTTTGGTAATATTGCCAAAACGCCGTTGGCGGTTCAAATATTCCGCAGCTTCGAGCAAATCGGACGAGCAGGTGTCGTCACCGGATTTACCGTAGATTTTAATATCACTGTCGTTTCGTTGCGGCATTGATTTCACCCGGGCCTCTCGTTATAATTATTTTAAGGATGCACTCTTTATGTGGCATTACGACGTTTGCGGGCTTTGTAGCTGAGCAACTGACGGACATTTTCAGCCGGCGTCATTACGTCACCGATGCTGACTTTGCAGTTTGAGTACATTCCGTGAAAGTTGCTACCGCCCGTCATTAAAAGGTTGTGTTTAGCGGCGACTGTTTTTAAGTAATCTCTTTCATCTTCTTTACATAGCGGTTGCCATACCTCAACGCCGTCAAGCCCGAGGGGAATCAGTTCATCAAGAAGGTCAATGCTGTCAAACTGGAAGGGGTGCGCCAGCACCGCTATACCGCCGGCGTCGTGAATTGCATCAATGATTTCTTTTGGCTCAGGAAATCTTGCACTGACAATAACGTTCGACTCGCTCTCGACTGTAAAAAGTTCATCGTATAGTGGGCCGAATATTTGGTCCGTAAACCCGCACTCCATTAAGGAATGCATGATATGTTGCTTGTATACGTTTGTGGACCCCGCTGCGCACTTGACAATAAGATCCGGGGTAGTCGGGTACCTTCGTGCAACCCGAATCACCATGTGTTGCCCCGCTCTTTTACGCGCTGACAGATTGCGGCGGCACAGCCCTTCGAGCCTGTCCGGACTGTCGGCCAAATAGCATAGTATATGAACTTTGCGGTTGCGCTTTGTGTCTGTGGAAGAAAGCTCTACTCCCGGTATCACGGTTACCCCGTGTCTCCCGCCGATTAAACGGCCCCTGACTGTGCCTGCAAGGCAGTCGTGGTCGGTAATGGCAATTTTAGTGACCCCATTTTTTTTGGCAAGTATGATGAGGTCATCAATCCCCATTGAACCATCCGACAGTCTTGTATGACAATGTAAATCTCCACCCAAAGTGCAACCCTCCTAAAATACATTAAAAAAAAGCATACCTTGCTCAATTAAATATATTATACCATCTTTTGTCAATATCCGCAAGAAAAATTTTTAGACAGTAAATTCCCAAAGTAAGTTCCACAGGGACGAAGGGTGGAATTTTGTGAGAATTTTGTGTGGGAAGCGAAATGCGAATATATTTCATAATTTTTATTGGTATGGTATACTGTAGCAAGTAAAAACATAGGAAAAGGGGTGAAGCGGTGAAAAAGAAAGTGAAAGGGAAAGTGCTTGTGGGCATCAGCGGTGGTGTCGACAGTTGCGTTGCGGCATTGTTGTTAAAGCAACAGGGGTATGAAGTTATCGGTGCGAACTTGCTTTTAACACCGCAAAGCGAAGAGGTCGGTCAGCGAGAGGATGCTTTGAGGGTTGCTCAAGCGCTCGGGATTGAATTACTTTTTTTTGACCTGCGTGCGCTTTTTGCCAAAACGGTTATTGATTATTTTACAGGGGAGTACTTAGCCGGTGCGACGCCAAACCCCTGTATCGTTTGCAACCGAGATATTAAATTCGGTGCTTTGCTTGATATTGCTTTAAAGGAAGGCATTGACTATATTGCAACGGGTCACTATGCAAAAATTGAAAAACAAGAGGACAGGTGGTTGCTGAAAAAGTCCGAGGGAGAAAAAGATCAGAGCTACTTTTTATATTTGCTTAATCAAAACCAGCTTTTACGTACTATTTTTCCGCTGGAGGATAGGGGAAAGCAAGCGGTCAGAGATATTGCTCTGGCAAACGATATGCCGGTTGCCACAAAACCGGACAGCTTGGAAGTCTGTTTTGTTCCTGATAATGACTATGCGGCCTTTATCCATCGGCATTGTGAGCTTGTAGGGCCGCAAGGCGATTTTATCGACACGAAGGGTAAGCCGCTTGGCAAACACAAAGGGATTATCCACTATACCATCGGTCAACGCAAAGGGCTGGGTGCGTTTGGCAGCCCCAAATATGTTATCAATATAAATGCCGGGGATAATACCGTAACCCTCGGGGACGAAGGTTCTCAATTTTCAAAAGAACTTGTGGCTGAAAATTTAAACTGGATTGCTTTTGAGGATTTAAAGGATGAAATCCGTGCAGAGGTCAAGATACGCTTTAATGCAAAACCTGCCCCGGCTCTTGTAAGGCCATTGGATGGGGGCAAAATCCACATCATGTTTGACGAAGCTCAGAATGCGATTACCCGCGGGCAGGCGGCTGTACTGTACGATGGCAGCACGGTCTTGGGCGGCGGAAGAATTGTCTAAACATTTACAAAGACAAACGAAGGAAAATCAGCAGTTAACAGCGTGCAAAAAATATGATATAATGATTAGGCGGTGCTTGCAAAAGCACTAGCGTGTTTTTCGGAGGAAGACGATGGATGTTCGCGTTGGTGACAAGCTTATTATGAAGAAAAACCACCCCTGCGGCAGCAATCGTTTTGATGTGCTGCGCATAGGGATGGACTTTCGCATTCGCTGTGAGGTTTGCGGTAGGGAGATTATGGTGCCGCGCGTCAAAGCCGAGAAAAGCATTAAAAAAATTCTGCGGGAAGAAAAGGAAGGGTAGCCTCCTAAACGAACTCGCATGACAGATTAAAATTTACGGAGGCAATTATGCTCGACAAGCTAAAAAATGTAGAAGAACGTTTTGAAGAAGTTAACAAACAGCTGTGTGATCCGGTCGTAATGGCGGATATGGAAAATTATCGCAAGCTGATGCAAGAGTCAAAAAGACTCACACCTGTTGTAGGGAAATTTCGCGCATACAACGCCGCGCTTGCCGCTATGGAAGAGGCCAAGGCTTTGCTCGACGAGGGCGGGTTGGATAAGGACTTTCATGACTTGGTTCAGGAAGAGTATGAAACCTCAAAAGCAGCGTTGGAAAACGCCCAGGAGGAGCTTAAGGTTCTGCTTTTACCGGTTGACCCGAATGACGATAAAAACGTCATCGTCGAAATCAGAGGCGGAGCCGGCGGGGAAGAAGCATCGCTTTTTGCCCATACCTTGTTCAGAATGTATTCCATGTACGCCGAAACAATGCGCTGGAAGTCGGAAGTGCTCAGCACCAACGAAACCGGGCTGGGTGGTTTTAAAGAGATTAGCTTTATGATTGAGGGTGAAGGTGCTTATTCTCGATTTAAGTTTGAAAGTGGTGTGCACCGTGTCCAGCGTGTGCCGGAGACGGAGAGCCAAGGCAGAATACATACCTCGACTGTAACGGTAGCCGTGCTGCCGGAGGCGCAGGAGGTTGACATTGAGATTGTACCGTCTGAATTACAAATCGATACTTTCCGTTCCAGCGGAGCCGGTGGGCAGCATGTTAACACAACCGATTCTGCTATACGTATCACGCATTTGCCAACGGGTACGGTTGTCGAGTGCCAAGATGAACGTAGCCAGTACAAAAACAAAGATAAGGCGATGAAGATTTTACGCTCAAGGGTTCTGGAAGCGGAACAACAAAAACAAACAGATGCGATTGCCGGCGAAAGAAAGTCGCAAGTCGGTACGGGGGACAGAAGTGAGCGAATACGCACCTATAACTATGCCCAGGGCCGCGTCAGCGACCACCGCATAGGTCTTACGCTCTACCGCCTCGAAGCCATTCTTGACGGCGATTTGGATGAAATTATAGATGCCTTGATAACAGCGGACACTGCGGAAAAACTCAAGGCCGAATAGGATGAACATGCAAACGCAAAGATTTAAAATTGACACAGCGCAAGACGTTAAAAAAATTAAAGCGGCTGCCGAAATCTTGAAAAACGGCGGGCTGGTCGCCATACCGACGGAGACGGTGTACGGCCTTGCTGCGAACGCCCTTGCGGGCGCGGCAGTGTCCAAAATTTTTATGGCAAAGGGTCGCCCGCAGGATAATCCCTTGATTGTCCATATCAGTAGTTTTGAAGAGATATTTCCGCTTGTCAAAACAGTGCCAAACTTAGCGGTAAAGCTTGCAAAGGCTTTTTGGCCCGGGCCCCTGACAATTGTCCTTCCAAAAACAGATATAATCCCGGACGAAGTAAGTGCCGGGCTTGACACCGTGGCCGTGCGCGTGCCTTCACATCCGGTTGCAAGGGCCTTGATTAAAGCGGCTGGGGTGCCCTTGGCCGCCCCGTCTGCCAATACCTCAGGCAGCCCAAGCCCGACGAGCGCACAACACGTTCTTGACGACTTGGACGGGCTTATTGATGCAGTCGTTGATGCGGGCGAGTGTGCTGTCGGGGTTGAGTCAACGGTTATTACCCTTGCCGGTAAAATTCCACGCTTGTTGAGGCCGGGCGGAATTACGCCCGACCAGCTTGAAGAGGTCTTGGGCAAAATTGAAATTGACGATGCTGTGTTCGGTGCATTGCTTGATGATGAAGTACCGGTATCACCCGGGATGAAATATAAGCACTATTCACCTAAGGCAAGGTTGATTATTGTAAAAGGCAGCCTCTCGGAATTTATTGAGTATGTGCAAAAAAACGCATCGGCCGCCACAGTAGCCCTTTGTTATGAAGGTGAGCAGGAAAAAATGCCGGTAACGGCTGTCGGATTCGGAAGATTGGAAAATCCTGCGGAGCAGGCCCAAAAGATTTTCAGTGCCCTTCGTCAAATAGACGATATGCCCAATGTACAGAGAGTATTTGCCCGTTGCCCTGTGGCCAATGGCCTTGGGCTTGCTGTCTATAACAGGCTCCTGCGGGCCGCTTCGTTTGAGGTGATAGAGCTATGAAGTTTTTGATAATCGGTCTGACCGGGCAAACAGGTGCAGGCAAAAGTACCCTTGCACAGCGCCTAGCCGAGGAAGGATTTCCAATAATAGACGCAGACGTTGCGGCAAGGGAGATAACCGCTACCGGATCACTCGTTTTAAATGAACTGGCCGTCGCATTTGGGCAAGATATTATTTGCGCGGACGGTTCGCTTGACCGCCGCCTTCTTGCATCGCGTGCCTTCGCTTCAAAAGTGAGCACAAAAAAACTCAACAGGATAACACACCCCGCCATTACAGCAAGTATAAAAAATAAAATCAAACACGCGCAAAACAGCGGTGCACGAGCGGTTGTCATTGACGCCGCGGTCTTGTTGGAAAGCGGCCTTGCCGAAGAATGCGATATTATTGCCGTCGTCACGGCACCTTTTGACATACGCCTGGAACGCATTATGCGACGCGACGGGTTAAGCAAGGATGAGGCATTGAAAAGGATAAAAATACAGCCTACCGACGAGGCTTATTTTGATAAAGCGGATATCATTCTGCAAGCGCATCCACCGTCCATTGTGGAAGAGGAAACGGAAAAATTGATGCGTTTGATAGATGAAAAAATAAATCAATAAAGTGAATTTATAAGGAGAGAACATCATGAGTGAAGAAAAAACAGCAGCCGAGATTTTGAAAGAAAAGTTGTGCATAAAATCCAAACATGTCGCATTGGTGATGCAGGATGAAGAGATTAAAGAGGCGGACAAGTTCTGCGAAGGGTATAAAGAGTTTATTACACTTTGCAAGACCGAGCGTGAGTGTGCGTCCTTCGCTCAAACGGCTGCAAAAAAGGCCGGCTTTGTGCCATTTGATCTTGCGGCAACGTACAAACCGGGCGATAAGGTTTATGCTGTAAATCGCAATAAGGCCATCATTTTAACGGTGTTCGGTCAAAAGCCCTTGAGCGAAGGAGTGAAAATTATCGCTTCGCACATCGATGCTCCGCGTCTTGATTTAAAACCAAACCCCTTGTATGAGGACAGCGAACTTGCTCTGCTTAAAACGCATTATTACGGCGGCATAAAAAAGTACCAATGGACAGCTATTCCGCTTGCTATGCACGGTGTTGTTGTGTTAAAAAACGGCGAATCGCTACAAGTGAATATCGGCGAAAAAGCGGATGAGCCAAAGTTTGTTATTACCGACCTCTTGCCGCATTTGGGTGCGGAACAGGCAAAGCGTACCCTTTCGGAAGGCATAAAAGGGGAAGAGCTGAATGTCTTAGTCGGCAGCCGCCCCTTCCGCAGTGATAAAGACAGCGAACTTGTTAAACTCAATATATTAAAGTTATTGAACGACAAATACGGTATGATTGAAGAAGACTTCTTTAGCGCGGAGCTTGAAATGGTACCGGCATTTGCCGCGGCAGACATTGGCTTTGACCGAAGCATGGTAGGCGGTTATGGGCAGGATGACAGGGTTTGCGCCTATCCTTCACTCATGGCAGCCCTTGAATATAAGGGGCAGGAACACACCGTTGTGACCGTTTTGACCGATAAAGAGGAAACCGGCAGTGACGGCAATACGGGGCTTAATTCCGCCTATCTCAAGCACTTTATTGAGGATATTGCCAAGCAACAAGGGATAGAAGGACGCGATGTTTTACGGCGTTCGGAATGCCTTTCGGCAGATGTCAATGCCGCATTCGACCCCACCTTCCCATCCGTGCACGACAAGATGAATGCCTCTTACCTAAATAAGGGCATTGTGGTTACAAAATACACAGGCTCGCGGGGCAAGAGCGGTACCTCGGACGCAAGCGCCGAGTTTATGGGCAGAGTCCGCAAACTCTTTGACGATGCGAGTATCATATGGCAGGTAGGGGAGCTTGGCAAAGTGGACGAAGGCGGCGGCGGCACGGTAGCACAATATGTCGCAAACCTTAATGTGGATGTAGTCGACGTCGGCGTGGCGGTGCTTTCAATGCATGCCCCCTTTGAGGTGGTTTCAAAACTGGATGTGTATATGGCGTATAAGGCGTTTAAAACGTTCGCGCAAGCATAAAATAAAACTGTGTCCGCAAAAAACGGAAGCCGCCTCGTTCGAGACAGCTTCCGTTTTCGCCATTTATTCTATTCCGCGCTGATGATTTTCCCGTTTATCTTTGACTTGTTCAGCTTTTGAACCACTCTTTTTTTGTGCTCTTTGGGGACATCGATGACGGAGTAATTATCCTGTATGTTGATGGCGCCGAAAACCTTGCCCGGCAGCCCCGTTTCGCCGGCGGCCGCGCCTAAAATATGGTTCGGTGTAATTCGGTCTCTTCTGCCGATGGAAATCCGTACACCGGCCATGTTTTCGTTGTTGTATTCTTTCTTTTTGAAAGTGGGCGCATTTCTTTGCCCTTTTCTTGCCGGCCCGCGCTGCTGCCTACCAAAGGAGTCCGGCTTGATGTCGAACTCATTGAAATTCGCCGGGATACCATCGGATTGGACTTCTTTTTTAACAGTCATGGCCACCATGGCAGCGGCGATATCCGCCGCGGTATAATTTTCACCCATAAGTCTGACCACGGCTTCGGCATAGGGCGTAAAGTCGTTTTCTTCCATAAACGTGGAAATCTCAGCACATAATTCGGCCATTTCTCGTTCTTTTAATTCCGCTACTGTGGGCAGCGCTTTCTGGACAATTTCACATTTTGTGTACCGCATGGTGTTCCTGAGCTGGGCCAATTGCCTGTTGCCCTGAATGAGTGTGAACGCCATACCGGCTTTGCCCGCTCTGCCTGTGCGCCCGATACGGTGGACATAATACTCGTCATCCATGGGCAAATCATAGTTAAATACAACTTTAACGTCATCCACATCAATGCCGCGCGCGGCGACATCGGTTGCAACCAAGATGTCAAACAATCCCTTTTTAAACTGACTCATTACCTGTGTGCGCGCGGACTGCCGCATGTCACCGTGCAAACCTTGCGCATGGTAGCCGTATTTTTTAAGTTCTAAAATCAACTCGTCCACCATCAGTTTTGTGTTACAAAAAATGATGGAAGAGTTTGGTTTGTAGTATTCAAGCAGTCGGCAAAGTGCAGCTGTTTTGAGCCCCTTTGGGGTATTGAAGAAGAACTGTTCGGTGGTGGAAACGGTCTTTTGCGATTGCTTAATTTCAACAATTTGGGGCGTATTTTGGAATTTTTTGGTTATGGCGAGTACGGAGGCCGGCATGGTTGCCGAAAACAGTACCGTTTGCCTGTCCTGTGGTGTTTCGGATAATATTGTTTCAATATCTTCCACAAAGCCCATGTTTAGCATTTCATCCGCCTCGTCCAGAACGACTAATTTTACATTCTCTAGGTTTAGCGTTTTCCTGCGCATATGGTCCATAATTCTGCCCGGTGTGCCTACCACAATTTGGCACCCCTGCCTCAATTTGCTTAACTGTAGCCCTATGTGTTCCCCGCCGTAAATGGGTACAACACTTATTCCGCTTTTGTACTTTGCGAATTTTTTGATTTCGTTTGCCCCTTGTACGGCGAGCTCACGCGTGGGGCATAAGACCAACACCTGTACGGTTTTACGCGGCAGGGTCATGTCCAGCATTTCAATAGCGGGTAAACCGAATGCGGCTGTTTTGCCGCTGCCTGTTTGGCTGCGACCTATGATGTCGTGCCCCTCTAAAATAAGCGGGATGCTTTGCGACTGAATTAAAGTTGCCTCGTCATAGCCCATTTCGGCAACCGCGCGCTTACATTCATCCGAAAGCGCAATGTTTATAAATTTTACTTGATCCATATTCTCTCTTTTCTTTAAATTTGGTACATCTTGTCTGAATACTTCTATAGCATAACAACTAATTATACATCATACTCCCAATTGTATAGTTGGCATTTGAAATTTTAAAAAATATACTTTTGTGTGAAAGTCCGAATAAAACAATCAAACAAGAGGCTGCTTTGGGTAAAACAGCCTCTTGTTTGATATGTTACTGTTTTGTCGGCTAAAGTCCTATCAAAATACGCCGGGCCAATTTGAATGCGATACTATGCTGTAAAACTAATTTGTCAAGAATCGTTTGTAAGGCTCTTAGAAAGTAAGAATAATCCAATGTGACGGCGGGTACATAGGGCGTGCCCCAGTCAATGTCGGGCGCAGTAATCACAAAGGCTTGCGTGTAGCAAATACCGCCGGCTCCGGTGAGGTAGGCCCTCACATAGCAACCTAAGTCGGCATAATCGTCTAAATCAATGCTTTCACCTGTGGCAATGATATTACCGTTGGAAACCCAGGTAATGCTGTCATAATGAGCACCGGTGAGTGTGATCTTGTCAGCGGTCTGGTCAACAGCTATACGCGTAACTATCGGGGTCGGACCGGTACCGCTAAAAGTCTCTCCGAGTTCTGCCATTGCATGTCTGCTCACGGCAAAATATGCGCCGGTTTCCATGCAAGTTCTCAGGGTGGCAATCGTATTTTCAGGTTCCATCATCACGGTAAAAGCGCGGTCATTCTGTTCGATCCCATGAGAATCGCTGAAAGAGATGCAGGAAACATTTCTGCCGTTCGGTATCGTTTTTTGGAGAACTTCGTCCCATAAAATGCGGTCATATCCCGTGTGCGCATCTGTGCCGCTGTTGATGTCCATTGCGACGCACGAAGGATAATCAAGGAAAATACGTGCAAATTTATTGACGAATTTCGGCTTTCTTGAAATGCTCGGGTCTCTTTCGTCCCATGCCTTCGTAAAATTACCCAAATGATTAAGGAAGGTAATACCTCCGGCTTTTTCGGTTTCTCTTATTGGGGTTTCGTAGTCGCCGGAAACACCGATTAGCCCTTGCCCGTAGTTTGCAAAAAGTCCGTTGACATGCGTATCAAGCGGAACGGCTCCGTTGAGTTCGACACCAAGGGGGACATCAAGCATCCCACGCCCGTCTCTGCCGACACCGGTCAAAATTTCCTCATAGCGTGTGTCCGTGAGCGGGGAGAGTGCTTTGCCTTGGTTTCTGTCGCGGCTAACGAGGTTCATAATCGGCACTGTTTTAGGCACTTGATTCCATGGTGCGGCATTTACCATATGGTCGGTTATTGCAAAAATATCAAAATCAAGGGCGTAATGCTCTTCCACCGACTCGTCAATGTTGGGTTTACCGTCGCTGGCGATGGTATGGGTGTGCAGGGCGGCCTTTAACGCCTTCCAGGTGTCCCAGTTGACATCTTTATAGGGGCTGATGATGGTGTAGTCATGCGCGGCATTGGCTTCTTCAGCGGCCCCGGCACCGAAAAGCCCGGCAGATAGTATCAGGCTCATGCAAAGTGTAATGGCGAGCAGGTTTTTTAGATTTCTCTTCATCGGGTAAACCTCCTTCATATGATGCAATAACTATAACCCTTTCAATCCTAAAATGCAATAAAAAGCAGTAAAAATCCCCACCGTCATGACGGCAGGGATTTTGATGAAGTATGATGGTGTGCTTATTTAAGCTCGACTTTTGCGCCGGCTTCTTCAAGCTTGGCTTTTGCTGCTTCTGCTTCTTCTTTGGATACTTGCTCTTTAACTGCTTTGGGTGCGCTGTCAACAACTGCTTTTGCATCTGCAAGACCAAGCGATGTGAGCTCACGCACAACTTTGATAACCTTGATTTTTTCCGCACCGATTTCGGTAAGGATAACATCAAACTCAGATTGTTCTTCTACTTCTGCAGCAGCGCTTTCGGCAGGACCTGCAACGGCAACTGCCGCGGCGGCCGAAACACCGAATGTTTCCTCAACTGCCGACACGAGCTCGGAAAGCTCAAGAACCGTGAGAACTTTTATTTCTTCGATAATTGCATTGATTTTTTCTGAAGCCATTTTTTTACCTCCAAATTATAAATAATGATTTGATTTTTATGCGGTGACTGGTTCACTTTCGCTGTCTTTATCCACAATAGCTTGGATACCACGAGCAAAAGCTGCGATGGGTGCGTTGAACACATTGCAAACGCTTGCAAGCAAAATTTCGCGCGAGGGAAGTTTCGCAAGGCGGGTGAGCATATCGGTGCTGATGACTTCGCCGTCGATAAAACCGCTCTTGAGAGTAAACTTTTTGTGTGTCTGTGCAAACTTTGAAAGGATGCGTGCCGCCACCGTATAATCGTCTTTACTTGTCGCAAGGGCTGTGGTGCCCGTAAGTACCGGCTCCAGTCCTTCAAGGTCGGCGGATTTGGCCGCAAGACTCAACAACGTATTTTTGACAACTTCATACTTAACACCGGCATCGCGCAGCTCTGCGCGCAGTTTGGTGTCATCCACAACGGTAATGCCTTTGTAGTCAACAAGCACACCGGAACAGGAACCTTTCAGAATGTCGGCAAGATCGGCCACAAATTGCATTTTTCGCTCTAATATTTTTTCACTTGGCATGAATTCACCTCCAATAATTAAAAGCCCTTCCTGCTTGACCGCAGGAAGGGCTAACATACACATTGGCGTACAAACGCTTTGTATGCTACTTTCCTCGGCAGGCGGTTACCCTTTACGCATTTTGAAATGCACCTGCTGTCTTTGGTCAGAACAGCTTTATTATACTAACACAGTCGATTTGCCGTGTCAAGCACAAATTTTTAGGGATATTATGCGATAACAGTCAACTTTGATGGGTTGATGCGTACACCGGGGCCCATGGTGGAAGCGACTGTGCAGGAACGGATGTATTGACCCTTGAGGGTTGACGGCTTTGCTTTGATAACTGCGTCAACGAGTGTATTGAAGTTTTCGCTGAGTTTTTCGGTTCCAAAGGAAACTTTGCCGATAGGGCAGTGAATGATGTTTGCTTTGTCAAGACGGTACTCGATTTTGCCGGCTTTTGCTTCAAGAACAGCCTTGGCGACATCCGGTGTAACCGTGCCTGCCTTGGGGCTTGGCATCAGTCCGCGAGGACCGAGCACCTTACCAAGACGACCTACAAGGCCCATCATGTTGGGTGCTGCTATCGCTACATCAAAATCCATAAATCCTTCGCCTTGTATTCTCGCAACCAGGTCTTCCGCACCGACGATTTCCGCACCGGCTTCTTCAGCCGCTTTGGCGTCGTCACCCTTTGCGAACACGGCGATTCTGACCGTTTTGCCGGTTCCGTTTGGTAGGACAACCGCGCCGCGAACCTGTTGGTCGGCATGGCGAGAGTCAACGCCCAAGCGCAAATGCAGTTCGACTGTTTCGTCAAAATTGGCTGTACCGGTCTTTATAACCGTGTCAAGGGCTTCCGCAGGGTCATAAAACTTGTCTTTTTCGATAAGTTTTACATTTTCGTTATATTTTTTTCCGCGTTTCATATGTTTTTCCTCCAATCATGTGGTAAAATCGGGTTTTTCCTCCCACCCGGGAGCTTTAAGCGTCGCTTACTTTAACGCCCATGCTGCGTGCTGTGCCTGCTATCATAGAAACAGCGGCCTCGATAGACGCGGCATTAAGGTCAGGGGCTTTTTGTTCGGCGATCTTCTTGAGTTGCTCACCGGTGATTGTTGCTACGTTTGTTCTGTTTGGAACGCCGGAACCACTCTCAATGCCGCAAGCCTTTTTTATTAAGACTGATGCGGGCGGTGTTTTGGTGATAAAGGAGTAAGAACGGTCTGCGTAAACAGTGATGACGACCGGGATAAGGAGTCCCATGTCGTTTTTGGTGCGCTCGTTGAACTCTTTTGTAAATGCCATGATGTTTACACCGTGCTGACCCAGCGCAGGGCCGACAGGCGGGGCCGGTGTTGCTTTACCGGCAGGGATTTGCAGCTTAATGAAGCCGACAACTTTTTGTGCCATAGAATTTTGCACCTCCATAATAATGTGGTAAATGGCGGAATGGATGATTGCCGATTTTTTCGGAGAATATCCCTTCCTCCCACGCCGAGCCGAAAGGCTCCGCACGATTCGCATGCCAAAGCGGGTTATAATTTAAACGGGTTGCCCCGCAAATTAACTGTGTGAGACCTATTTAACGGCAGGTTCCACCTGGTCAAGTTCAAGTTCAATGATGGTTTCTTTCCCAAACAGAGCGGAAACCCTCACGCGGACTTGGTTTTTGTCCAAATACAGTTCTTCAACCGTACCGGAAAATCCGTCAAAAATCTCGTCGACAATATTGACCAAATCGCCGACCTGATAGCTGACTTCAACGCTTCTTTTCTCCACACCCATCTGAATCACTTCCGACTCGGACAGTGGCACGGGCTTGCTGTCGGGACCGACAAAGCCGGTGACACCACGGGTATTCCTGATAACAAGCCACGCATCGTCGCTCATTGTCGGGCGGTCATCCTTATCCAGGGTAACAGCGACTTTAATGAGGACATAGCCGGGGAAAAGCTTGCGCTCAACCTCACGCTTTTTATCGTCTTTTATCTCAACCACCATTTCTGTTGGAATCTTGAGGTCGAGAATTTGATCCTGCATTTTGCGGTTTTCGACGATTTTTTCGATATTGTTGGCTACTTTATTTTCATAGCCGGAATAGGTATGGATAACATACCATCTGGAGTCTTCGGACATTGCTTTCCCTCCAAGGTATTAACCGCCAACCGTGGTTGTTACCGCAGTTGTTACGGCTTGTGTTGTTTCGGCGACTGTGGTTTGTGCTGCGGTTGTTGCTTCAACAACTGCCGTAGTGGCTTCCGCACGGAAGTTGACCGCGGCATTGGACAACAGTTGTATAGCCTGGGTCAGACCCGTGTCGATGATGAAAATAATCAGACCGATAACCGCGACAACCGCCAGAACCACGCCCGTGCTTTTGATAACGGTTGCTCTGTCAGGCCAAACGATTTTCTTGAGTTCGCCTTTGAAATCTTTGCCGAACTTGGCAACGCCTTTACCGGCGCGGGCAAAAACATTGCCTTTGCCTGGGCCTTTGCCCGGGCTATGCTTTTTAGCCTTGGCAGCCTTTTCGGCTTTCGCAACCTTTTCGGCGGCTTCTGATGTGTCTTTTTTTGCCATGATTTTTACCTCCCGCCTACTTGGATTCGCGGTGAAGAGTATGTTTCTTGCAGAATCTGCAGTACTTATTCATCTCCAACCGGTCCGGTGTATTCTTTTTGTTTTTGCTTGTGTCGTAGTTGCGTTGCTTGCATTCCGTGCAGGCAAGGGTAATTCTGACTGTCATAACGGCACCTCCATTGGTTTTGGATTTGTTAGCCTCCCTCTATTCGGAAAACAGGGCACAAAAAAATAACCCTCCTTGAGAGGTAGAAATAGAATAACACTATTTTTCAATTGAGTCAAGTATTTTTTAAAAATATCGTTCAAATGTCGTAAAAGTCAGCTTACCGGATTACCGGTACATATAATAATGAAACACTGCGTTACTCCACGGCAGTGTTTTACAGGTCGTTTTTGCTCCAGAAGGAAGAACCCATTAAATCTTCCGGTATAACAAAGCGCACGAAGTTAACCGGCTCGGTAGTGCCTGCGCGGTATATCCAGCGTGTCATTTCGGCAACCTTCTTGCCATCAGGCAGCGTAAGGGACTTTTTTTCATCTTTTTTTGGCAACCGAACAAGGACTGTGAGTTCGACTTTGTCGATGTTGATATCAGGGTAGGAAAGTATGGCGTGTGCAACGGATTGGGACGGGTTCAGTTTCGTGACGACTTCAAACAGTGCGGGGATAAAATAACTGTCTTCAACGGCAACCGCTTTCCCCCCGGCCCGGCGCAGGCGTTTGAGGTGGCCGATGGTCATGTTTTCCCCCCAGCCCTTGAGCAACTCGCCTGTGGGCTTCACCATTTCGCTTGCCAATATTTCATTCTTAATCTCGAAGCCGAGCTGTTTGAGCGAGTAGGAAAGGGATACGAGTGGTTCGAAACTGTAGGTAACTTCTTTTTCACACACAAAGGTGCCGATTCCGTGGCGTTTGAGTACGCTGCCTTCACGCTCAAGTTCCGCAAGTGCTGCGCGCACGGTTGCCCGCCCAACCTGCAGTTGTTCCATCAACTCGTTTTCCGTTGGCAGTTTAGCCCCCGTCGGAAAGCTACCGGAGTCTATCAAACCGGCAATGTATTCTTTTGTTTGTACATATAAAGGAAGGCGGGTTTTGTTGTTAAGCACACAGATCACCTTTTTGGTTGTTTGTAGGAGTAATTTTTAGTTGACAAAAAGACCGGATAAGGGTGGATTTGTCTTGACATAAGAATATCACAGTGTTACAATGATGTCAAGATGTTCGGACAACCGAACAAACAATAGTTTTCTGCCAAACCGTCTGTGACTCCTTGGAAGGAAGGGCTTGATATGAGCAAAATTGACAAGTTAAATAAAACACTGATAAAAAAAGGGTTCGAAGGCATTGAATGCTCCGAGTGGCGGCGTTCGGTAAAGCTTGAGGGCGAGTTTGACGACTGGAAAAAGGTTGTAGCCGCCGGTAAGCTTGCAGCAAAATACGACTACAAGGCGGTTGTAAATAATATAACGCTAAAAGGCTTTACACCGCCACCTGTCAGGGAATCGGCGGTCAAGGACAATTCCCTCGATTCACTGACCCCGGACGTGCTTATCATCGGCGGCGGTGTTATCGGCTGTGCCATCGCGCGTGAACTTTCAAAATATACGCTCGATATTCTGCTGGTCGAAAAAGAAAGCGATGTCGCCTTGCATGCCTCCTCACGCAACGATGGTATGATTCACCCCGGCATTGCCTCCCACCCCGGCACTTTGAGGGGGGAGATGAATGTACGTGGCAATGAACTGTACACGCAGTTGTGCAAGGATTTATCTGTGCCGTTTGAGCGGTACGGTAGCCTTATTCTTTTTTCAAGCCATGTTTTTGGCATGGTTTTAACGCCCATATTCGCACGGCGCGAAAGGCTCTTGGGTATTGAAGGGCGAAAGTTGTCGCGTCGTCGCCTGGTTGAAATTGAGCCGAACATTACAGATAAAGCGGTCGGCGCTTTTGAATACCCCTCGTCCGGTGTCCTTTCCCCATACAAACTGACGGCGGCCTTGGCAGACAACGCCGTGGAAAACGGCGTAAGCGTATCCCGTAACACCATTGTAAAATCCATTCAAACGAAAGCCGGCAAAATCACGGGTGTAGTGACAAACAGGGGCCTTGTAAGACCAAGGCTTGTTATTAATGCTGCCGGGGTTTTTGCGGACCAAATCGCCGCCATGGCCGACGACGGGTTTTTCACCATTCACCCGCGTAAGGGCGAATGTGCTATTTTGGACAAGAAAAAAGGCCCCCTCGTGACACGTTCCATGGGGCTTATTGATATTGCAGTTGCCACTTCCGACACGAAGGGTGGCGGCGTTATGCGTACGATTACCCAAAATGTTCTTGTCGGGCCGGACGCATACGAGCAGCCACTCAGAGAAGACTTTTCCACGCACAAAGAAAACGTGGACGCCCTGCTTGCAAAACACCTGCCTTTAATCAAAGGGTTTACAAAAGCGGATGTGATTACCTATTTTTCCGGCATACGGGCCGCCACGTATGAAGAAGAATTTATTATTGAAAAGTCCGAATATATAACAAACCTTATCCATGCCGCAGGCATACAATCCCCCGGGCTTGCAAGTGCCCCGGCGATTGCCGAACAAATATCGGTTCTGACACGCGAAGTTTTGGCGGGAGAAATAAAGATTGTACCCAATGAAAAATTTAACCCCTGTCGGCGGATTTCGCCGAATATAGCCAAACTGACCCTGGATGAAAAGCAAGCGGCCATCAAGAAAAACGCCGACTACGGCATTGTTATTTGCCGCTGTGAGGGCATCAGCAAGGGTGAAATTATCGATGCGATCAATTCGCCGGTGCCGGCTCTTTCGCTAGACGCGATAAAACGCAGGATAAGACCCGGCATGGGGCGCTGCCAAGGCGGATTTTGCGGACCGCTTGTGATGCAAATCATCAGTGAGGAAACCGGAATGAAGCCCCAGGAAGTGACCAAAAACGGGGAAGGTTCCTATATAGTGGAGAGCGAATAGCGCATGGGGAGTTTTTAAAATGAACAATCAAACACAACAATACGACGTGGTTATACTCGGTGGGGGACCTGCGGGGCTCGCGGGCGCTATTGAGGCGCATAAAGCGGGTGCCAAGGTTTTGCTCATTGAACGTGAAAAAAAGCTCGGTGGCATCCTCAAACAATGTATCCACGACGGTTTCGGCCTGGTGCACTTTAAGCAGCGCCTCACGGGGCCGGAGTACGCCGAGCGGTTTTTAAAAGAGTTTTATGACACGGGTATTACCTATATGGTAAACACGTTCGCAAATGAAGTGCGCAAGTTGAATGGGGACGGTTTTGAGCTTGTGTTGCAAAGCATGCAAGGGATCTTGTTTGTCAACACCAAAACGATTGTGCTTGCCTGCGGTTGCCGCGAAAGAACCTCCAGGCAGGTCTTTATCCACGGTGACCGTCCCGCCGGCGTTTTTTCTGCGGGAACGGCCCAGTATATGGTCAATATTATGGGTTTAATGCCCACGAAACGGTGTGTGATCCTTGGCAGTGGGGACATTGGTATGATTATGGCACGGCGCCTTACCTTGGAGGGTGCAAGTGTCGAAGGTGTTTATGAAATTAAAGACACACCTGCCGGTCTTGCGAGGAATGTCAGCCAGTGCCTGGAGGATTTCGATATTCCCCTGCATCTTTCAACCACCGTGACAAGGATTATCGGCGATAAAAGAGTGGAGGCCGTTGAGGTGTGCAAGGTTGATGAAAAGTTTGAACTGCTTGAAGACACCAAACGCATTGTGGCATGTGACGCGCTTATTTTATCGGTGGGTCTTGTGCCGGAAAACGAGATAGCCGAATCCCTCGGGGTGGATATTGACCCCGCTACCAGGGGACCCTATGTGGACCAGACACTTATGACGAGCGTCCCCGGTGTCTTTTCTTGCGGCAACGCCCTGCATGTCAATGACTTGGTTGACTATGTGTCCCAAAGCGGTTTTTTGGCAGGAAGAGCGGCCGCCAACTACAAACCCGGTACCCGCAGTTTGGTAAAAATAAGCTACGATAGCAAAGACTTTTTATATGAAGTCCCCCAGTATTATGACAAGGCAAAAGGGGGGATGCTTACCTTCTACTTCCGCGCTCGTGAGGACTGCCGTAAAAAGCGGGTGAACCTTATCGTAAACGGTGAGACGGTTCTTGCGAAAAAATACAGCCGCCTGTTGCCGTCCGAGATGGAAGTGTTGAGCTTTGAGCCAAAACAAGCTATAATAGAAGAAATCAGGGTAAGCTTAGAGGATTATTCCTGAGCATCAGTGCGCTCGTCACCGATGAGGGGGCGGATAAGCCGCGGTGTATTTTTCCGTGGTTTTCTTATGGTCCGGGCAAGGACTTCAATACGTAACCTTGCAGGAGCAATATTGAAATACAGGTGATAACAATGAAAATAAAAATGACATGCATCGTTTGCCCCAACGGTTGCCGCATGACGGTAGAAAAACCAGAAAGTGCAGATGGAGAAATTAAAGTGGACGGTGCGCAGTGCAAAAAGGGCATTGCGTTCGCCAAGGCAGAGCTGACAAACCCCATGCGGGCACTTTCCACCACGGTGCATACCGTGTTTGCGGATATGCCCCGTTTACCCGTGAAAACGCAGGGCGAAATCCCAAAAGGTAAAATGCTTGAAGCCATGCGTATGATTAAAACCGTACAAGTCACAAAGCGCCTGCAAGCCGGTGATGTTGTTTTGCCGGATGTTTTTGGCGTACCGATAATTGCGACCGCAAGTATGTAATATTTAAAAGGAGGTTATAGCATGGCCAAGAAAACCGAATTTACCCCCGAATGGTATCATCAGGAGGCTCCGGCGAAATCCTATCGTTCAATTCTTAAATGGGGGAACCCGACCCAGTGGAAGGCACCCAACCCTAAGCTATATAAATTGATGAAAGAAACCTTTGAGATGACCGATGAAGATTTTAAGCAAGGCAAAGAGATGGGCTTGGAGGCCGTTGATTTCGATTGCCCGATTAATCTGAGCGAAACGCAGGTCAATGCTTTTCGAGAGATCGTGGGCGGCGAGAATGTAAAAATCGACAACTATACACGCTTATCCGTCGCGTACGGCAAAACCATGGTCGACATCTTGCGTTTGCGCAAGGGCATTGTCGAAAACCTGCCCGATGTTGTGCTTTACCCGCGGGACAGGGAAGATATTATTAAGATAGTCGACTATTGCTGCGAGCAAAAAATACCGATGTACGTTTATGGCGGCGGGTCTTCCGTTACAAGGGGTGCTGAGCCGATGTGTGGCGGCGCTACGCTGGATTTGCGTCCAAACTTCAACAAGGTTATCGCCTTTAGCGAAAACAATCAAACCATCACGGTGGAATCCGGTATGTCGGGGCCAAAGCTTGAGGAGACGCTGAATAATGCGGTCAAGCTGTTCGATGCAAAACGCGCTTACACCTGCGGGCATTTTCCGCAGAGTTTTGAGTATTCTTGCGTTGGCGGCTGGGTGGTAACAAGGGGAGCGGGGCAAAACTCCACTTATTACGGAAAAATTGAAGATATTGTCATCAGTCAGGAATATGTCACACCCGCGGGCATCATTACAAGTGACGAATTCCCCGCAAATGCCACGGGTCCTTCCATTGATGAGATTATGATGGGCAGCGAGGGCGCCTATGGTATCCTTACCCATGTAACCCTGCGAATTTTTAAACACATGCCGGAAAACAGAAAAAAATTCAGTTTTGTCTTTAAAACTTGGCAAGAGGGCGTGGACGCCGCGCGCGAAATCATGCAGGGCGAATTCGGCTTCCCGTCGGTTTTCCGTCTTTCGGACCCGGAGGAAACCCATGTTGCTTTTCGCCTCTACGGTGTTGCGGGTACGCCCATTGACACGGTGCTTAAAGCGAGGGGATACAAAGACGGCAGCCGTGTGCTGATGCTGGGTTTTACCGATGGTGAAAAGAATTTTGGTGCCAACATCAAAAAGCAGATAAAAAAGATATGCAAAAAGTATAAGGCCATGTACACCACCGGGATTGTCACGAAAGCCTGGGAGCACGGCCGCTTCACAGACCCCTACCTCAGGGAGGATATGGGCGATTACGGGCTGATGCTGGACACGCTGGAGTGTTCCGTCAACTGGGATAATTTTATGCCGGTGTATGAAGGCGTGCGGGCATTTTGCAAGAGCAGGCCCAATACAATCTGCATGACGCATATGTCGCATTTCTACCCGCAGGGTGCCAATCTTTACTTTATATTTGAAGCCAAGATGAGTGAAATCGATGAGTACCTGGAATACCAAGGCGGGATTATGGATAATATTCAAAAATACGGCGCGGCTATGAGCCATCACCACGGTATCGGCAAAATGACCGCCCCCTGGTTGGAGGCGCAAATCGGCAAGAATCAAATGGACGTATACCGTGTGCTGAAAAATCATTTTGACCCGGACAACTTGATGAACCCGGGCGGTACACTGGGGTTTGATCTGCCGGAGGATCAAAAAAGAGATTTTATCGATAAATAAAAGGTTTACGACAGTCGAGTTTCGTTGTATCATAAGGGGGTGGCAAAAGGTTGCCACCCCCTTAAAAAAAACTTCATGAAAAGGCGGTGAAACAGTGAAGCGAGCGACCGGCAAAACCTACCGATTTAAATGGCAACTGATGTTATTTTTTGTGAGCGTCTTCCAACTTGTTTCCGCTGTGCCGGTTATTTTCAAAGACGGGCAGGTGAGTGTCACCCTCCTTCCGGTTTTTGCGGGGCTTATCGCTGCTGAATGGGCCTACCTCACCGCCAATAGACTTATCAGCAAAAGGCAAGACTTTGAGTTGGAAATGATAGCCTTCCTGCTTTCCGGCATCAGCATCGTTATAGCGGCGAGCATCAACACCGGCTATGCTGTCAAGCAGCTTATCGCAGTTTTGCTGGGGCTTGCGGCGCATATCGTACTGCTTGTTATCCTGCGGAATGTGGACACGGCTATGCATTTGCGTGTGCCGGTTGCTTTCGCATCGGTTGGATTGTTGGTGTTAAATCTTGGGCTGGCCAAGGTTACCAACGGTACACTCAATTGGATTGAAGTGGCGGGGTTTTCGATTCAACCGTCGGAAATTGTGAAGATTGCTTTTATTTTTGTGGGTGCTGTTACGCTTGAAAAACTACAGTCAACCCAAAGTTTGACAAAATACCTGGTGTTTTCCGTTGCTTGTATCGGGGCGCTTTTTTTGATGCGGGATTTCGGCACGGCACTCATCTTCTTTTTTACCTTTGTTGTGATTGCCTTTATGCGCTCGGGGGATATTCGAACCCTGTTTTTCGTTTCTACCGGTGCCCTGCTTGGTGCGGGGTTGGTGATGTATTTTAAACCCTATGTTGTCACACGCTTTGCCACTTACCGGCGTATTTGGGAAAGCGTCAACGAGGGCGGTTTTCAGCAGACGCGGGTGCTGATTTACACCGCCAGCGGCGGACTGTTCGGCTTGGGGATAGGCAAGGGCAAACTGCGGGATATTTATGCGGCATCAACGGACCTTGTGTTCGGCGTTATTTGTGAGGAATGGGGGCTGCTGTTGGGGCTTGCTATTCTGACACTCTACGGCTTCATTGCCATGTACGCCATTCGTGCCGCCCGCCGCTCGAGCTCTACGTATTATTCCATTGCAGCTGTCGCATCGGCCGGTATGCTTTTATTTCAGGCGGCGCTGAATGTTTATGGCATTACCGACCTTTTACCGCTCACGGGTGTAACCCTTCCCTTTGTAAGCAGGGGAGGGACGAGCATGATTTGTTCTTGGGCACTGCTGGCGTTTATTAAGTCCCCGGACCTTTACCGACAAAATAACTTTAAAAAGACACCGGCACACATGACCATGGCCCAAAACACGAGGGCGTTTTCGGCAAGTGCAGACCAACACAGGAAATCCGCAGGAAGGAGGCAATCCCGTTGAAACACACCACAAGGCGCGCATATGCCTTATATGTTCTGGTTGCCGCTTTTTTTGCGGGGGCAGTGTTTTTAACCGCCACGCTGTATATCAACGGCGGCACCTGGGCATCAAACCGTGTCAACAGGCACCTCTACAGCGGCGGCCAATTGGTGTCCGCCGGTTCAATTTATGCCCGCGATGGTGAGGTTTTGGCTAAAAGCACCGGCTCCAAAAGAGAGTATGCGAAAAGCAAAGCACTTCGCACAGCGACACTGCATACAGTTGGCGACACCGCCGGTTTTATCTCCACGGGCATGCACGCCCTTTACAGGCAGGAACTTTCCGGCTATAGCTTTATAAACGGTGTATATTTGCTCAAGGAATACGGACGTGGCAGTGATATTTACCTAACCATAGACGCCGAGGCGTCCGTTGCCGCATACAAGGCCCTCGGCAGCAATAAGGGTACGGTTGGGGTATATAATTATAAAACGGGGGAAATCCTCTGCATGGTTTCAACCCCCGCCTATGACATTGCCGACAAACCTAAGGATATTGCGCAAAACCCCGAAAAATATGAGGGCGTATACATGAACCGCTTTCTTTCCGGTTTGTACACCCCCGGCTCCGTTATGAAAGTGATTACGGCAGCCGCCGCCATCGAAAACATACCGGATATCTACAGCCGTTCCTTTGAATGCACGGGCAAACTTCAAACGGCAAACGGTGTGGTAACCTGCCCTTCGGTGCACGGTAAGCTGAATTTTGAAAAAGCGATGAATAAATCCTGCAATACTGCATTCGCCCAAATCGCCATCGAGCTCGGTAAAGAAAAAGTGCAGGCGCAGGCCGATGCAATGGGGCTTAATTCCGCTTTCAAGGTGGGGCGTACCACGACGACAAAGGGCACGTTTTCTCTCACAGGGGCAAACGATTTGGATTTGGGCTGGGCGAGCATCGGGCAGTACACAACGCTTACCAACCCTTGCAGCATGATTACCATCATGGGCGCCATTGCCAACGGCGGCGTGGGGCTATCGCCCTTTGCGGTGGAGCGCATCGTCAGCCCCACAAAGATTGTTACGCAAAGGGGCTCGGCAAGTGTTTCGACGGTGCTTAACATCAACGCTGCCACAGCACAAAAACTCAAAGAACTGTTGCGCTCGAACGTAAAGAATTCGTATGGCGACAGCCGTTTCCCGGGGCTTGAAATGTGTGGGAAAACCGGGACTGCCCAAGTGCAAGGCGGCAAGGAACCGCACGCATGGTTTGTCGGCTTTTCACAGCGGGCCGATTTGCCCCTTGCGGTGGTTGTCGTCATTGAAAACGGTGGTTCCGGTTCGGGCAAAGCAATTCCGATAGCCAACAAGGTTTTGCAGACACTGGTTTGAAAGTATAACAAGTGAATATAAGGAACAAGGTCTGTAAAGCTCATTAGCTTTACAGACCTTGTTCTGCTTTGTTTGTCTAAGAAACAACCGTCTCATAAAATCCAAACTGACTGTTATAGAGCTCGGCATAAAAACCCTTGCGTGCCAACAGTTCCTCGTGCTTGCCCCTCTCTATAATGCGTCCGTGGTCGATAACCAGTATCATATCCGCTTCCCTTATGGTGGAAAGCCTGTGGGCGATTACAAAATTGGTTCTGCCCTTCATGAGTGTTTTCATTGCTTGTTGTATCAGCACTTCTGTACGTGTATCCACAGAGCTTGTCGCTTCGTCAAGAATGAGTATGGCAGGGTCTGCGAGTATGGCACGGGCAATGGTTAACAGTTGGCGCTGGCCCTGGGATATGTTGGCACCGTCTTCGTCAAGAATGGTGTCAAACCCGTCTGAAAGGGTGCTGATGAAGTGGGTCACCCGCGCGGCGTTAGCGGCGTCGAGAATATCCTTTTCACTCGCGCCTTCTCGTCCGTAGGCGATATTTTCACGAATGGTACCTTTGAAGAGCCAGGTGTCCTGCAAAACCATGCCGAACACTTTGCGCAAGTTTTCCCTGGGCAAGTGGCGAATGTCAATACCGTCAATTTTTATACTGCCCGACTGTACATCATAAAAACGCATGAGCAGGTTGACAAGTGTCGTTTTGCCGCCGCCGGTCGGTCCTACAATGGCAATGAGTTCACCGGGTTCGACGGAAATATTCATATCCTCAATAAGGGGATGGTCCTCACTGTAACTGAAATTGACATGTTCAATATCTACCTTGCCTTTGGCAACCTCAATTTTATGCCTTGTTTCCTCCGGGATTTCCTCCTCCTTGCTGAGCAGGTTAAATACTCGTTCCGCACTCGCTAAGGAAGATTGCAGGCGGTTGGTTATGTTGCCCAAAGACACAATAGGCGCCATGAACAGCAGAGCGTAGGTGTAGAAAGCGGTGATACCACCAAGGGTCATCCTGCCGTTTATGACAGAAAGGCCGCCGAACACGCAAATTAAAATGAAGGCGACATAGCCGAAAAAATCCAATATGGGGCCAACCAAGCCGGAAATAAATTGGGCTTTCCTGCTCGTTTGAGCGAGCTGGTCATTGATATCTTCAAACTCTTCCATCGCATCTTTTTCGCGGCCGAATACCTTGACGAGTTTGTGCCCGGTATACATTTCCTCAATGTGTCCGTTGAGCTCACCTGTCCTGTCCCACTGGGATTTAAAATGTTTTTTTGAACGGCGTGTGATGGTTGTTACGATAAGTAAACTGGGGGGCAAAACGGCCAGGGTAATCATGGTCAGCCTCCAGCTGACATAAAGCATGAAGCCGAAAACCCCCACAGCCGTAACGCTAGAGGTGACAATTTGAATAACACTGTTTTGGAAGGAGTTGCTGATGTTGTCAATATCATTCACCATGCGGCTCATGATATCCCCCTTGGAGGTGGTGTCAAAATATTTAAGAGGCATGACGGAAAGTTTGGCATTGATTCGCTCGCGCAGGGTGCGAACGACTCTTTGTGTGATACCCGCCATGGTGAAATGTTGCGTAAAGGTCAACAGTGAACTGGTGCCGTACACCGCCAAGAGGGACAGCATTAGTTTGACAATTGCGCCAAGGTCTATTTGGTTGCCGAGCAGCTTTTGTTTAACCTCTGTTTGTACGGCATCGACGACATCACCCAAAAGCTTGGGCCCCGCGATGCTCATGACGGCTCCTGCGATGCCCGTTAACAACACGACGGTCATAAGCTTTTTGTGTGGCAGCAACAGGGCAAAATATTTGCGTACGGTTCCTTTTAAATCCTTGGGTTTTTCACCGGGTTTGCGCTTGCCGCCCTTGTAGCTGTCATATTTTTCGCGGCGTTTCTCCCGCTTTTCTTTTAAGTCAAGATTTTGCCTGTTTTTTCTTCTCAGCTTCATGCCAGGTCCTCCTCGGAAAGCTGGGACAGCGCAATCTCACGGTAAACTGCGCAGTTCTTCAGCAAATCTTTGTGTTTTCCGACGCCTGCTATTTTGCCTTCATCAAGGACGATGATGTTGTCGGCATCGAGTATGGTACCGATGCGCTGGGCGACAATGATCAGGGCACTGTTTTCCATATTTTCCTTGAGAGAGTTGCGTAGTTTGGCATCGGTGATAAAGTCCAGCGCGGAAAAACTGTCGTCAAACACATAAAAGTCGGACCGGCGTATCAAAGCGCGGGCGATGGCAATGCGTTGTTGCTGCCCGCCGGAAAGGTTTTTGCCGCTTTGCGACACACGGTCGTTTATGCCATTTGTCAGTTTTTTAACAAAATCGCTCGCCTGAGCAATATCAAGCGCCGACCACATCTCTTCCTCGGTGGCGTCCGGTTTACCGAACTGCAAGTTGTCTGCAATTGTGCCGCTGAACAAGAACGCTTTTTGCGGTACAAAGCCGACTCTGTTGCGCAAGTTCTCTGTGGACATGGAGCGGATATCCACACCGTCTAACAGGATGGAGCCGTAGCTGACGTCAAAATAACGGGGGATTAAGTTGATAAGGGTGGATTTGCCGCTGCCGGTGCCGCCGATAATCGCCGTTGTTTGCCCCGATTTAACGGTGAAATTGATAGAGCTCAAGACAGAAGCTTCCGCACCGGGGTAGCAGAAATAGACATCCCGAAATTCAAGGGTGTGGGCAGTGCTTTTTGCAGGGATGACCGGGGTTTTCGGTTCAATTATTTTTGTTTCGAGGGCTAAAACTTCATTTATTCTTTTTGCGGATATGGACGCGCGCGGAAGCATGATAAACATTTCCGCCCCCATGGCTACCGCGGATATCATCATCGCAAGATATACTAAAAAAGCCTGCAGGTTGCCTACCGTGTTTTCTATTTGAAGGCGTTGAAGTGGGATTGCCGCGTCCAAGGCATTGAGCTGACGGCTTGTAACCCCTACAATAAAAACGGTGACCAAAAACAGCAACAATACGGAAAGGGGGAGGATGCCCGCCATAATCCGATTGATTTTAAGCGCCATTGCGGTAAGGTCAATGTTTGACAGCCTAAAACGGTTATCTTCATATTTTGAGCGGTTGAAGGCCCGAATGACACGTATACCGCTGAGCTTTTCACGCAGAATCTGATTGAGCATATCGGTCTTTTTTTGCATTTTATCAAACATAGGGATTACTTTTTTCGCGACGACGAACGTGATAATAATAATCACGGGGATAACCAAAAACATGATGGAGGAAAGCTCTTTATTCATACTGAATGCCATGATCGCTCCACCCACCATCATAATGGGCGCGGTAATCAGCGTGCGCAGGATGGTCATGAGCATTTCCTGAATCTTATTGATGTCGTTGGTGTTGCGTGTTATCAAAGACGGGGTTCCGATGCCGTCAATATCGCACTCGGACAAGCTTTCCACCTTGAAAAAGACCGCCTTGCGCACCGCCCTGCCAAAACCCGTGGCCGTGCGCGCGGAGCAGTAGTTGGAGACGATGGCTGACATGGCCGACAAGGCGGATAAAACAAGCATAATGGCACCGATGAACAAGATATAGCCTTTCCTGCCTTCGGATATACCGTTGTTGATAATGGATGCCAAAAGGCGCGGCAACATCAACGAGAGGCCACTGTGTATGGTGGAAAAAAGAATAGTTAAGGCTGCGAACAGCCTTAACGGTTTTAGAAATCTAGCAAGTTTAAGCAATTTCTTGCCTCCCTAATAAAATGTATACCGACGTATCCCGCTTTACAGCAAAACCTTTTTCACCTCAGGCAAGCGTGTTATGGTATCAATATCCGTCAGGCGGTGCCCATCGGTTCCATAATTGAACACAACACCGACTTCCCGGCCAAGGTTCCACAAGCGCCTGGCAAAGCCCGGGTCACCGAGTATGGCACCCGTATTCAGCTCCCACGCAACCTCGTGCACATTGCTCAGTTCCAGCAGAGCACCCAATTCCAAGTCGCTTATTTCCCGCGTTATCGTTGTTTTATCTTCAAAAGCGTGCACAAAGCGGCCAATCAAGGGGTGTGCGATGCAGTCCGCTTTGCCGGATTGGATGAGGGAACTGACCACGGCTGAGGAATATTCCACATAGTCCCTAGCTGTCTTGTTTTCGGGCTGGCCCCAATAGTCTAAATGATAGTGATTGCAAGAAAACAGTTTGTAGTCAAGGGCATCTCGCACGGCTTTGTTTTCAAGGCTTTTCCCCGGTGCATAGGCTGAAAGTTCTGCGCCGACAAGGACTTTACACGTGCCATCAAATTTAGCTATTTCTGTGCGCATAGAATGGATATGCGCAAGATAGTCGTCATTGGAAAGGTCGTCGTTAAAGTGGTCGGTCAAGGCGATTACTTTTAAATCAGTCTCCCGGACAACGTTTAGGATGTTCTCAATCGTCATCCCCGCCTTGGCACAGCCCGAGAATATGGTATGTAAATGTAGGTTTTTTTGTGCGAGAATGTCAAGGTCATAGATTGGTTCGTGTAAATACATAGGGTTCCTCCGTAAAATTTAACCGTTAATCGGCGCTTTGTGGTGCTTGCTTTGCCTAATCGGTTGCAGTGCTATTGTCAGTTTCGCCGGTTTCGGTGGTATCGTCCGTTTGGGCAAGTTCACTTATTGTCGTGGTTTGCTCGGTGTCGGGCTGTGTGGTTTGGGGTGCCTGCGTTGTTGTAGGTTTTGCAGCGGTTGAAATGGCAATATCCTCAGCCACGATGGCCTGAAGGGAACCGACATAATAAGGCGGGATGTCTTTGCTATCGGTTTTTCGTTCTCTGAGCGTTATCTTCATGTTTTTGATAGGCAGGGGGTCCACTTGCCAGCCCAAATCATCCGTAGCCCACTCGCCGTACCCCACAAAGCCGACAGTTAAAATAATTGAGTTCCCCTTTTTGTCTATATCGCTTACCGTAGGCACATAAATCGGGGAAATGCCGGTTACGGGGATTGTATACTCTTGTGCTATGGCATCATAATGAAAAGTATAACCGGCCCCCAGTATGGTTTCATGTTGCGGTTTTATCTCACTGCCGAATAGCCTGACAAAATAGACTTCAATGTCTTCTTGCGGAACTCTGTAACCGATGGGATCGTTTTCGGAATACTCGTATTTACCCACGGTCGTGTCGCCTGTTCCGATCAAATCCCAAATGGCAGCATCCAACAACTGAGCCATAGGTGCCTCTTTTAAGTCGTCATAGGGCCTGGGGTCATTGCGGATAACATTCTTTATAAATATAGCATATTCTTTTTTTAGGGCCGTTTGATCCGTTACTTTTTTTATACTGTTTACACCAAAGGAAATGAGCGTTATTGCACCGATAATAGCCAATACCCCTATGCCAAGACCAAAGGGAAATGCCCAACGATGTGTTCGTTTTGTGGTCGGTCTCATTTCAATTTTTTTGTTCTTCTCTTTTTTTTCCATCATGTTCTTTGCCTCCTTTGCCTGCTGTGTTGTGCGTTTGAACACGGCTTGTTTATCGTACTTGGCCGCAACCAAAAATCAAATATTTATCGCTGGTCAGGTTTTTAAGCCCCAGCGGACCTCTCGCGTGCAGTTTTTGTGTTGAAATCCCGATTTCCGCACCAAAACCAAACTCTCCGCCGTCCGTAAAGCGTGTGGAAGCGTTGACATAAACGGCCGCCGCGTCAACCTCGCTTAAAAACTGCTGCGATGCCGCATAATCGTCGGTAACAATACATTCGCTGTGCTTTGTACCGTATGTGGCGATATGCTCAATGGCTTCATCAATGTCCGAAACGATTTTGGCGGACAAGATATAATCAAGGTATTCCATGCCCCAGTCCTCCTGTGTTGCCGGCACGGCGGGGGGTAAAACAGCGCAAACGGCTTCGTCACCGCGGATTTCGACATTTTTCTCCGCCAGTTTTGAATAAATCTTGAGCAGTGCCAGCTCTGCAATGTCTTTATGAATCAAGAGGCTTTCGCACGCATTGCAAACGGAAGGACGTGAGGTTTTTGCGTTAAAGATGATTTCCGCCGCCATATTGATGTCAGCCGCTTTGTCCACATACACATGGCAGTTGCCGACACCCGTTTCAATAACCGGGATGGTTGCGTTTTTCATCACGGCCTTAATCAGCCCTGCGCCGCCCCGTGGGATAAGCACATCGATATAGTCATTCATGCGCATGAGTTCAACAGCACCCTCGCGGGATGTGTCCTCAACCATCTGAATGCAGTCCTCCGGCAGGCCGGCGGTCTTGATTGCCGCGCGCATGGTTTGCGCGATAATTTTATTGGAATGGATAGCTTCTTTGCCCCCACGTAAAATAACCGCGTTGCCGGCTTTTAAACACAAAGCGGCAGCGTCGGAGCTGACATTCGGGCGGGCTTCATAAATGACAGCAATAACGCCCAGCGGCACGCTGACCTTTTGAATTTTAAGGCCATTCGGGCGGGCACTACCGGATAAAACGCTGCCTATGGGGTCATCCATGGCGGCGATTTGGTTTACCCCCCCGGCCATCGCCTCAATTCGCTCTTGGTCGAGGTTTAACCTGTCAAGCAGGGAAGGGGATAGACCGGCTTTTTTACCGTTTTCAAGATCAAGTGCATTTGCGCTGATAATCTGTTCACTGTTTTTAAGCAACGCTTGTGCAATGGCATGGAGTGCGGCATCTTTCATTCCACCGCGGGCACACGCCAATATTCTTTCCGCCTTAACGGCTCTTTCGCCGATTTCTTTTAATGCAGTCATTTGCGTACCATCCTTACGTTGGGGCGGGACCTTGTAAATCTTCCCGCAAACAAATTTTTAATGGATCCTTGGCCGCTAGCCAAGCACAGCACCTTTAAAAAAGGTTCCTGTCTGCCGCCCGTCGAGCAGTTTGTATATATCTGTCGGGTCGCTGCCGTTCATGACAATCGTATCAATACCCGCTTCGTTGGCAAGCTTTGCAGCGCACAGCTTTGTAATCATGCCGCCGGTGCCTTGTTTGGAGGAACTGGGCTCGGCAAGGGCTAAAATCTCGTCCGTAATTGTTTCAACATACGGGATGAGCTTTGCTTCCATATCCGTCTGCGGGTTCCCGCTGAAAAAGCCGTCGATATCCGTGAGGATAATCAACGCATCCGCATGAACGAGCTTTGCCACATTTGCAGATAGGCTGTCGTTGTCACCATACACAATCTCTTCAACGGCAACGCTGTCGTTTTCGTTGACGATCGGAATCGCCCCGTATTCAAAGAGTTTTTCAAAAGTGTTTATCAAGTTGTTCCTGCGTTCATCGTTTTCAATATCGCTACGTGTTATCAACAGCTGGCCGACTATTTGCCCATATTCGCCAAAAAACTTGTCATACATAAACATGAGCTCGCATTGCCCCACGGTTGCCGCCGCCTGGCGCCCCGGTGTGTCCGCAGGCCTTGCGTTTAAGCCGAGCTTACCCACACCGATACCGATGGCACCGGAGGTGACCAGCACGACTTCAAGCCCCGAATTGTGAAGGTCGGAAAGCACTGCCGTTAACTGCGTCATACGGCGGATATTGGTTTTGCCGGTTTCATAAGTGAGCGTTGAAGTACCGACTTTGAAAACGATTCTTTTGGCTGTTTTAAGACTTGACATATAAATCACCTGTAAAAACGTTGCCGTTACAGGCAACGAAGTTTTATTTTCTGTATGAATCGGTAGATATTATTTGAGAAATTATACCATATGATAGGGTGTTCTTTCAACAAAAAGGAGCGGTTTTGTGTTAACAGTACGTAAACAATACTGCGGATAGGCACAGCTTCGGGGGCTATTACAAATTTTTATCAATCGGGATATCGGCGGTTGTACTTTCGGTGCAAAAAACCAGGGATATTCCACCGAGTGAAATAACGTCCCCTTCCTCCAGATACACCCGTTTTATAACCGGTTCGTCATTGACTTTTGTACCGGTGGTCGAGCGGGTATCAACAATAAACCAACCTTTTTTTCGCTGTGCCAAAACGGCATGGGAGCGTGACACGGTTGGGTAATTGAGCATAATATCGCAAATCTTACTGCGGCCGATAGAGGTTTCCCCATACTGAAGGGGATAAATATCGTTGTTCGCAGGGTTTTGCAAAAACACCCCGGTGCCGGAGTCCGTCGGCTTTCTAAACAGTGAAAACAAGGAATAAAAAAGAACTGTTATGCCAAGCGCCGGCAGTGTCATGCGAATTATCTGTATCAAAGTCTGCATCAAGCGCACCTCTCTAAAATTTATTGTCTCCATCATATTATTTGTGGGGTTAAATGTCAATAAAA
>CAZMSM010000008.1:0-32139 GCA_964568955.1 uncultured Eubacteriales bacterium
TGGGCAGTTACGAGCAAGACAACAACACCGACAACGGCAAGGAAAACGTTACTTGGCTTGTGCTGGCTGTCGAGGGCAAGAAGGCATTGCTGGTGTCCGAAAAAGTTTTGGACACGAAAAAATACAACGAAGAAAAAGTGGATATAACTTGGGAAAACAGTACCCTACGCACTTGGCTAAACAAAGATTTTTTGAATGCGGTTTTTGAAAAGAAAGAAGCGAAAAAAGTCGTTGAAACAACGGTTAAAAATGCGGACAACTCAAAACACGGCACCGCCGGTGGTAATGACACCAAGGACAAAATCTTTCTCCTGAGTATTGATGAAGCGGAAAAATATTTTGCAACCGATGAATTGCGCAGGTCAAAGGGGACTGAGTTTGCAGCAAGCACCGGTCTTAAGCTGGATAAATCCATCTTATACGCCGGAAACAGCGTTTGGTGGCTTCGCACCCCGGGGCTAAAGGCCTACCACGCATGTTATGTAAACAATGACGGCGTCATCTATCCGACAGTAAATGTCAATATCGAAAAATTTGGCGTTCGCCCGGCCATGTGGGTTAAACAATAGCGGTTTGCTCCTATCGTGCGCCTGTCAATCGGCATACTGTGCAAATGAATAATAATAAGCAGCATCGAAAAAAAGTTTTCGATGCTGCTTTTATCTTGGCGTTTCAAAAAACCTGTCTAGTCTTCGGTTATTGCCTTGCGGTATTTGTTGAGCAGTTCCCTTGCCACAGCCTTTGTGTTCTCGCTAGAAGGCTCTTCGGGCCGGTATGTGGCAATCCAGCCGCGTTCGAGTTTTTCCATGTTGCGATAAAAGCCGCTGCCTCTGTAATCATTTCGGCCAAACGGTTGCTTGCGTGTTACGGTTGAAACCCGCCGAAAGCCTTTAAAGTTGCCTGCTAGCATTTCGAAAAACATTCGCCAGCGAGGGCCGTAATATGTTTTGACAAGGCCGCTCCATTCCCGCCACGCCATGTCATAAAGAAGGGTGTTATTCAGTGGCCCCCAAAGTGTTAATTGTTCCAAAACGTTGATTTCAAAATTTTGTTTATCAACATCTGCGATGGCGGCATCCCGGGCCTCGGCTAGCCATTTTGAAAGTGTCAGCTCGCTTCTCGTGTGCAGCAAACGATCCGTGTCTTCCAACAGTCTTAAAAATGCGTTGGAGCTTACCTCGAATTTCCCCGGGTCCTTTGCCCTATAGGCTTCCATGACATCCCTGTATAATACGCGGGCATGGTTGCTGAGTGTTTGCCTTGCTAAATCACACACATCATAATAATATCCGTCAGTCTCGGCTTTTTTCGCAATCAGCATGGCGTCTGCGGCGTAAAAAAGCTGTTTGTTGTCGTAGCGTAGCTCCATCGTGTCACCGATGGCTGTGTGGGTAAGCTCGGTGGATGGCCGCGCGCAAATAAGGGATCCGGTTTCCGGCCCTGTACATTGTTCAGAGTAGCAGGTATCTTTCAAAGCTAACACAGCATCCAAGAGACATTCTTCGTCACTACCGTAACGCCTTTGCGCATAGCGTTTGAGCCATTCGTCCAAATCAGTAGCCTTGTTTTGCGTGAGCATCTCGAGGGCTAAATCAAAGTAGAGGGGATTTTGGTCGAGGCTTTCCGGGAAAATTCCGGTGCCGATGAGGTTGGGGTAATTTGATTTTTTCTGCATATAAGGGTTCTGCGAAAGAGCCTTTATACTGCCGTGCAAGGTGTTCCTGCCGCCGACATTATTTTTTGTTCCGAGGATAAAATTATACCCCCAATACCCATCCGTTGACGTATGACCGTTGCCGTCCATGTCAAGGATGAGCAAGCGGTCTTTCGGTACCGCTTTTACCATCTTTTCTTTTATATGGTCGCCCTGCATGACCCAAACAGATTCGCTGTCAAAAGATTGATACAGGTCGGACACGGCCTTGCCCAGGCTTTTAAAATATTCACCGCTTCTGGCGGAAATTGTGCTGTCGTAAAGCGGGTCACATGCATAATAATGGTTCGCGCCAAGCAGTCGGAGTTGTTTTTCAAGCAACGCCTTTCCGAATTTTCTGAAATAGGGGTCAGACGGCTCAATTTGATACGTCGTCGCATAATTATTCCATGCCGGATTATGCCGTAACCTTACCTTCTTCAGCAACCGTATGATCGTTCTCGGCACATGTCCGGAAAACCCCTGCATAATGGGTGTCATCCCCAGTTCGGTTTCTCGCTTGATGATCTTCTTGCCAAGCTCAAGGCGTTGCTCAACATATTCGGGGTCCGTTAAGGCAAGGTTGCTGTCAAAGTGGGTCATCAATTGCCAACTCCAATAGCAAGGGCCGGAAATGAATTGCAAGGCTCCTTGCTCACTATAGCCAAAATCGCGTAATGTATGGTACCACACCGCCTCACTCCCGACAATCGAAAGCGGCATATTGATTCCGTTCATTGCCATAAAATCGATTTCTCTTTCCCAACGCTCCCAATTCCACCACACAGCGGAATAGGCAAAGGCCCTGTAATTCATAAACACACGTTTATCCTGCTCGATGGTATGTGTGATTTTTTCTTCCGGTAAAGGGGCGGAGTCGACTTTTAGGCGCGTATTGCCGCACCAGGCCAAATTCACATCACAGTAATCTTTTAGGTACCGGTAATAAGCCATAGCAAGGCTTATGGTGCAATCTCCCCGCAAAACTATTTTTCCGTTTTGAGCCTCAATTTCATACCTGCTTTTACCGTGTGTTTTTTCAATGGTCTCGGTTATAAAAGCAAGGGAAATCGCCGGTGTATTACGTTTAATTAAATCATGCATCTGCACATACATTCCTTTCCGTGGGAATATCTGATAACCTGCATCAGTATAACAAAAAAAGCAAGACGGCACAAGTTCTGCGTAAAAATCTATAAAATCTGAATGAAAAAACAAAAAACCCAACAAAAAGAGCAAATCAACATACCAAAGCGATTGCGATTGTGCTATAATGACATTGCATAAATTTCAGCGGATAAACCAACCGGACCAATCAAAAAAAACAAGCGGGGTCGACCACAGCGCAATGTGTGAAGAACGATTGCATCAACACGAACAGGGTGAACTGAGTGAAAAAAAGCGAACAACGGTTAAACATATATTCAGTCGTTCTTTGTGCCGTGTTCGCAGGGCTTATTGTTGTTGGTGCCTTTTTAAGAATGCCTTTTTACCCTGTACCGGCTACTTTACAAGTGACATTCGTCCTTTTGGCGGGCATGATGCTTGGCGGTAAACGAGGGGCGATAGCAGCGTTTGTTTATTTGGCTATAGGACTTGCAGGGGTGCCGGTGTTTGCGCTGGGCGGTGGCTTGAGCTATTTGCTGCAACCGACTTTTGGCTATATCATGGGCTTTATCCCGGCAGCCTATATAACAGGAAGAATTGTTGAAAAATCAGGGCGTTCAACCTACAAGAGCTATTTTGGGGCAAGCCTCGCGGGGCTGCTGGTTGTTTATTCTATCGGTATCGTTTATTTTTATTTTTTATCACGTTTTTATCTTAACCGGGAAATTGGTTTGTGGTACTTACTTGCAAACTGCTTGTTGCTGACTTTACCCGGCGATGTTCTTTTCTGCGGGGCAGGCGCCATACTGGCCAAAAGAATGAAACCGATGACCATTGTTTATTTTAACAGTGAATTCAAAAGCATAAAAAGTGAAAACAGCGCAACGGAAAGTTCATCTCAATAAAAGGATTTTGGAAAGGAAAATGGGTAAAAAGGACATGAAGATAATAGTTTGTGAAAACGCAAAGGAGCTTGGCAAAAAGGCGGCAGAACTTGCGGCGGAATACCTGCAAGAACGAATCAAGCAAAACGGAACCGCCAGAATCGTTGTTTCAACCGGCGCATCTCAATTCGATACCTTCCAAGCGCTCATCGCATCCGATATTGAATGGTCAAAGGTAGAAATGTTCCATCTCGATGAATATTTCGGCCTGGCGGAAAGCCATCCCGCAAGCTTCAGGAAGTACCTCAAGGAGCGCTTCGTTTCAAAGGTCAACCTGCTTGGCGTAAACTTTGTGGACGGTACGACTGAAAATATTCAAGAGGTTTCCAAAAAACTGCTTGAAAAACCGGTAGATTTGGGAATTATCGGCATTGGCGAAAACGCACACATCGCTTTCAATGACCCGCCGGCAGATTTTACAACAACCGACCCCTATATTCTTGTGAACCTTGATGAGGACTGCAAGAACCAGCAAGTTGGCGAAGGTTGGTTTGCGACAGTTGATGATGTGCCAAAACAAGCGGTCTCCATGTCCGTTCACCAAATTTTGCAATGTGAGAAAATTATTTCCTGCGTGCCCTACACTGTCAAAGCGAAAGCCGTGGCGGCCACGGTAAACAGCGAAATTGACAATAATATCCCGGCAACAATTCTCAAAACCCACAACGACTGGACCCTGCTTTTGGACAAGAATTCCGCAGCACTCCTATAGAGAATTTAGAACGTGAGGTGAGAAAATGCTTTTTAAGACGATTGATATTCTGGACGAAAACCTCAACCACTTAAAAAATCAATATGTTGGCATCACCGACGATAAGGTCGAGTATATCGGCAGTGAAAAGCCGAAAAAATCTTACGGTGAGGAATACGACGCAAGCGGCAAGCTTTTGATGGCAGGTCTATATAATTCACACACACACTCGCCAATGAACCTGTTAAGAGGTTATGCCGAAAATTTGACCCTGCACGACTGGCTTCACGAAAAAGTTTTTCCATTTGAAGCAAAGCTGACAGGCGACGACATCTATAACGGCACCATGCTTGCCGTGGCGGAAATGATTCGTTTTGGCACGGTTTCTTTTACGGATATGTATTACATGGGCGAGCAAATCTATCGCGCCGTTGCCGAAAGTGGTATGAAATGCAACTTCAGTTACGGTGTTACCTGTTTTGATGACAGCAGTTACAGCGATTTGCGGGTTTACAAAGAGTCGCAAAAGCTTATCGAAACTTGTCACAAGACCCAAGACGGGCGCTTCAAGGTGGATTTGAGTATTCATGGTGAGTACACATCCACCCCGCATGTTGTGGCGGCCGTCGCGGAACACGCCGCGAGGGAGAAGGTCAATATTCATATCCATTTGTCGGAATCACAAGACGAGCATGATGCCTGTAAGCAGCGCAACGGCAAAACCCCTGCACGTTATTTTTACGACCTTGGGGTTTTTGATATGCCCACAACTGCTGCCCACTGCGTTTGGCTTGAAGATGAAGATATGGATATCCTGCGTGAGAAAGGCGTTACCGTTGCTGCGTGCCCGGTTAGCAATTTAAAACTGGCCAGTGGCTTTAGCCGTGTTGATAAAATGATACAAGACGGGATGAAGGTTGCTATCGGGACAGACAGTGCCGCGAGCAACAATAATTTAAACCTGTTTAAAGACATACATTTGTTTTCCATTCTCTATAAGGCTACCTCCGGCAATCCGGCGGTTATTACCCCCAAACAGGCGATTACGGCGGCCACGGCAGCCGGTGCTGCAGCTCAGGGCAGGCAGGACAGCGGCGTGCTGAAAGTCGGCGCAAAGGCGGATTTGATCGTTCTGGACACATCCCTGCCACATGTGGTGCCCGTTCATGATATGCTCAACAACCTTGTTTTTGCAACGCAAGGCAGTGATGTTTGCCTGACAATGGTTGACGGCAAGGTGCTTTATAAAGATGGTGCGTATTTGACGCTGGACATTGAAAAGGTAGTGTATAACGCAAAGAAGTCCACTCAAAGCATTTTGGACAAACTTTAACAATGAATAACGGAGACTGTAACGATGCCTGATGAATTCAAATTACAAATTTATATAACTCGCCACGGGGAAAGCTTGGGGAACATTCCGCAAATTTCCCCCGGGCAAGAAGAAAAAGAGAAAACAGCCGCCCAGCGACACGATCCGGAACTTACCGCGCTTGGTAAAAAGCAAGCAACACAGCTTGGCGAAAGGCTCAAAGCGCAAAAATTTGACGCTATTTTTTCCAGCCCACTTATCAGAGCGGTTTTAACAGCGCATGAGACCTCCATTCGCCAGCCGGGCGACGCTGTACCTATTGAGCTGATTCGTGACTTAGTGGAAACCGGCACGCCTTGGGACTATTCGGGTCACAGTGTGCAAGCCATTCAAAGCCGTGGTGCGAAGGCGCTTGCCCCTCGTTTTATTCAAAACGACGCTGCCCACTGGATTGCGGCAGAAAAGATTGATGAACAACAAGCGCATTTAAACAGAGCCGAGGGATGCATCCGTTATTTTAAAGACCGCTTTCAAAACGGAGAAAAAATACTCGTTGTTGCCCACGGCACTTACAACACTTATCTTATTAGGGCTGCGTTGGCCCTCAATAATACGAACGACTTTAATTTTTGCCAGGAAAACACAGCGTTGACAAAAATCAAGTACTTCCTTGACGGTAAGGCGCGCCTTTCCTACTCAAATGATACCTCACACTTATATGCAGAAAATAAGCATTTAACTTTTTCACTGTGAGGCTTTATCGCATATGCTGTCAAGGCATGGATTTAGAGCAGACTGGGGATGCTTCAAGCAAACTTCATTAGCATAATACGATTTTTGTCTTTACACCTTTGGGTAAATAAAGTAAAATGTTAGAAGGAAAAAGGGGGAGGTTACATGATGCAACCTGTTTACAAAAGGATTCTTTTAAAACTCAGCGGCGAAGCTCTTTCCGGTGGGCAAAAGCACGGGATTGATTTTGACACAGTGCTTGGAATTTGTTCGGCAATTAAAGAATGCGTATGTATGGGGGTGGAAATAGGGCTTGTAGTCGGTGGTGGCAACTTCTGGCGTGGCCGTTCAAGCAGAGATATGGATAGGACCCGGGCAGACCATATGGGGATGCTTGCAACTGTAATCAACTCACTTGCTTTGGCAGACGCACTCGAGCAGCTTGATGTCCCCGTCAGGGTTCAGACGGCTATCAGCATGCAACAGATAGCCGAACCGTACATCCGCAACAAAGCGACGACACATTTAAACAACGGCAGAGTGGTCATTTTCGGCTGCGGCACAGGCAATCCTTTCTTTACGACCGATACCGCAGCGGCACTCAGAGCGGCGGAAATTGGGGCGGAAATCATTTTCAAAGCCACCAATGTGGATGGCGTGTTTGATAAAGATCCCAATGAGTTTTCGGATGCTCGCAAATATGAAACGTTGACTTACAGTCAGGTCTTGAATAAAAATCTTAAAGTGATGGACAGTACGGCCGCATCCCTTTGCAGGGACAATGGAATTCCGATTCTGGTGTTCAACCTGAACGAACCTCGTAATATTGTTGCCGCTGTTTGCGGTGAAAAAATAGGAACAATCGTTAAGGAGGATTAATGATGAACGAAGTTTATGAAACGGTAAAGGAAAAAATGGGCAAGACAATCAACGTGTTAAAAAGCGAATACTCTTTGATAAGAGCCGGCAGGGCAAACGCTTCGGTGTTGGACAAAATTAGGGTTGATTATTACGGTGTGCCGACGCCCATCAATCAAATGGCGGCAATTTCCGTTGCGGAGGCAAAAGTTCTTACGATTCAACCTTGGGATATTTCAACCCTCCACACAATTGAAAAAGCCATTCAAACCTCTGATTTAGGCATCAATCCGCAGAATGATGGGCGCATTATCCGTCTTGTGTTTCCTCAGCAAACAGAGGACAGGCGCCGTGAGATTGTCAGAGAAGTCAACAAGCTGGCTGAAGATTCTAAAATAGCTGTGCGTTCCATCCGCAGAGAAGGCATGGAAAGATTTAAAAAGATGGAAAAAGCGTCCGAAATTACCGAAGACGATTACAAAATCGGCGAAAAAGAGCTTCAGGAAATTACCGACAGCTTTACCAAAGAAATTGACGTCATTGCAGCCGAAAAAGAAACGGAGATTATGGAAATCTAATGCGGGAGGCGCAACTCATGCTCAACACTTCATCCATCCCCGCACATATTGGCATTATCATGGACGGCAACGGTCGCTGGGCCCGCAACAAGGGATTACCGCGCACACAAGGGCATAAGCAAGGCGCAAAAACCTTTCGGACAATTTGTGAGTACGCTGCGGACATCGGCATTGAATACTTGACATTTTACGCTTTTTCCACCGAGAACTGGTCCCGTCCGCAGGAAGAAATTAATGCGGTAATGGACTTGTTCAGAGATTACCTCCAAGAAGCACAAGAGCGTAAGGAAGAAAACAAGGGGAAAGGCTTTAAGCTGCGGTATATCGGTGACACGTCGGCCTTACCCGCGGACATCGTAGAGCTGATTGATATCGCCGAGCGGGAAACTGCAATGGCCGACAAAACCACCGTCAACCTCGCCGTCAATTACGGCGGCAGGCAGGAAATTTTACGCGCTGTACAAGGTTTGGCAAAAAAGATTACGTCGGGTGAAATCGAACCGGACGCCTTAACACTTGCCGATATTGAGGCCGGTCTTTATACCGCAGGCCAACCTGACCCTGACCTTATTATTCGGCCCAGCGGGGAGTATAGGTTGTCAAATTTTCTTATTTGGCAGGCAGCTTATTCGGAATTCTGGTTTTCGGATATATTGTGGCCTGATTTCACAACCGACGATTTAGATGACGCAATCAACGATTTTGCGAAACGTAACAGACGGTTTGGCGGAGTTTGACAGACGGTCTGTCTTTTATAAGGCAAACTCGTCATGCGGCAAAAATTCAGAAGAGAAGGTTTAAAATGAAGCAACGACTGATTACCGGCCTGCTTTGGGGCTCTTTGGCGATACTGACCATGGTTTATATTTTTACCCCCTTGATGGGGATATTAATCGCCTTGTTTTCCATGACAGCTGTGCATGAAATACAGCGGGTTGCTAATGTTACTAACAAACCGATCATGGTGCTCAGCACTATTTTTGCCGGTATTTTGCCGTTTGTAAGTGAGTATGGTCTTCTTGCAAAGTTTAACATACCGTTGGCATCGGTTATGGTTGCTTACACAATCCTTTTGCTGTCGTTTATGCTTGCGAAATATGAGACCACAAAGTTTGAGCATGTTGCGGTTGTTCTTTTTACGTCCGTTTGTGTGCCCTGGGCGCTGTCAGCGTTTATGTTGGTGCGGGATGTTTATAAGATATACCCCGACAAGTTCCGGCAACCTCAAGCGTTTTTCCTCTTTTTTATAGCGCTTGCCTGCGCGTGGATAACGGATATGTTTGCCTACTTTGTCGGCAGAAAATTCGGCAAGCATAAGATGGCACCCAAAATCAGTCCCAAAAAATCTATTGAAGGCGCTGTTGGCGGTATCTTTTTTACGGTACTGTTCAACCTGATTACTTTATACATTTTTAACCGATTTTTCTTTGCTTCACCTTTCATACCCTACTGGATGCTTATTCTGATTTCAACGACACTATCGATCATTGGTATGCTGGGCGATTTGTCCGCCTCTGTCATCAAACGCAATTATGGTGCAAAGGATTTCGGTACGCTTATGAAGGGCCACGGTGGTGTTATGGACAGGTTTGACAGTTGTATTTTTATTTTTCCCGCACTATACGGATTTATCCTACTGTCACAGTCTTTTTAAGCGATTAAAAACCGAGCAAATAAACGGTAGTCGAAAGAAGGCCGTTTTGACTGAGGGGTATGTGCCATGCGTAAAAAAATTTCCGTTTTGGGCTCTACGGGATCCATAGGCATTCAAGCTCTCGAGGTTGCAAGGCTTCGGGGCTTTGATGTCGTTGCGCTTGCCGCACATTCAAATATTGAGGTAATAGAAGCCCAAATCAGAGAATTTAAACCCAAGGTTGCCGCCTTAATGGATGAAAAGGCGGCAGCACAACTTAAAATAAAAGCAGGGGACACCTCCACTCAAATCCTTGGCGGTATTGAGGGCGTTTGCGCGTGTGCGCAGCTCGGGGACACGGTTTTAAACGGCATCGTCGGTATGGCGGGGCTTTTACCAACGCTCGCTGCAATTGATGCCGGGAAAGAAGTAGCCCTTGCCAATAAAGAAACGCTTGTTGCCGCGGGCAGACTTGTTATGAAAAAAGCGGCCGCACAAGGTGTGCGCATATTACCCGTGGACAGTGAGCACTCCGCCATCTTTCAAGCCTTGCAGGGCTGTACGGATAAGAATGAGATTAAAAGAATCATCTTGACGGCCTCGGGAGGCCCGTTTTTCGATAAAACAGCCGCGGAACTTGAAACGGTAAGTGTCAAACAAGCCCTCAATCATCCCAACTGGAGCATGGGCGCAAAAATCACCATTGACTCCGCAACCATGATGAACAAAGGGTTGGAGCTTATCGAAGCGGTATGGCTTTTTGATGTTCCCCAAAGCAGTGTAGACATTCTGGTGCATCGTCAAAGCATTGTGCATTCACTCGTCGAGTTTGCCGACCACTCCGTTATTGCACAGCTTGGGGTACCCGATATGCGCATACCCATTCAGTATGCCTTAACATATCCCAACCGTTATGAATCACCCGTTGAGCAACTCCGTTTGGAGCAGTGGGGGAACCTGACCTTTGAAAGCCCGGACGATAAAGCCTTCCCTTGTATGAATCTTTGCCGCAAGGCGATAACACTTGATGGCTTGTATCCGGCGGCGGCGAATGCCGCAAACGAAGTCGCAAACAAGCTTTTCCGAGAGGGGAAAATAAAATTTTTACAAATTGCCGAAATGGTTGAAAAAGCAATGGATGCCGCTGCCGTCAAACAAGAATATTCTCTGCAGGATGTTCTGGATACGGACAGCGTTACCCGTCAGTTTGTAGCGGAAAACTTGACTTAGTCGCCCACGTGTCAACCACTATGAATTATTTTACCTGTGTTTGTTTTTAGCGCACCCAAGGCACAGCTGCACCAAAGGAAGGAATGTATTCACCATGTATCTTTCATTTATATCCACCCTCTCCAACGTGTGGGGAAAAGCTTGGCCGATTATGTTTGCCATTTTATTTTTTGGCGTAATTATCATGGTTCATGAACTCGGGCATTTTTTGTTCGCAAAACTTTTTAAAGTTCGCGTTAATAAATTTGCACTGGGGATGGGCCCTGCACTGATTAAAAAGACAAGGGGGGAAACCACGTATTCCCTGCGACTGTTTCCTATTGGTGGCTACTGTGCAATGGAGGGCGAAGATGAAGATAGCGAGGACGAACGCTCATTCGGTAGCAAACCGGTCTGGCAGCGCTTCATTATTGTTTCAGCCGGCGCTGTGATCAATCTGATTTTAGGGCTTGTTATTGTTATGGTTATGCTCGGGCAACAAGACCTCATTGGCACACCCTATGTAAGAGATTTCCATGAAAACTCTGCGACCCAAGCGGCAGGCCTTACCCAAGGCGATAAAATCATGACCATAAACGGTAAAAGGGTCTATTCACAGTTTGACATCGGCTTTTTAATGATGCGTGCCAAAGACGGCGTATTGGATTTTGGCTTAAAGCGCGACGGTGAAAAAGTAGCGTTAAACAACGTCAAGCTTGAAACGGTTGAAAAAGACGGACGTACCTTGATCATATATGATTTCATCATCAAAGGTGTAAAACCTTCCGTCGGCTCGGTGCTCAAATATTCGTTTTTGGAAACGGTGTCCATGGGCAGAATGGTTTGGATAAGCCTTTTTGATCTCGTTACCGGTCAATTCGGTTTTGCGGATATTTCGGGGCCCATAGGCGTGGTGGGCTTTATTGCCCAAGCGGCTGAAGAAACAAAAATGGCGGACCTCACCAACATCCTGAGCCTTATGGCGCTGATCTCAATCAATATCGGTATATTTAATCTTCTCCCCGTGCCCGCACTCGACGGCGGCAGACTGTTTTTTATGTTCATCGAAATGGTGTTTCGCAAACCCGTACCCAGAAAGTATGAAAGCTGGATTCACGCGACCGGTTTGATTTTACTTTTAGCTTTTATGGCAGCCATTTCCCTAAAAGATATTTTATTTATGTTTAGGAGGTGAGCGGATGTTTATGCGAAGAATCACCCGTAAAGTTTGTGCAGGCGGCGTTTATATCGGTGGCGACGCGCCCATAACGGTGCAGTCCATGCTCAGTTGCCCGGCCCATGATATCAAGGCGAATGTCAGCCAAGCAAAAAGGCTCGAAGCCGCCGGGTGCGATATCATCCGTGTCGCCATACCCGATTTAAATGCGGTCAATCTTATTCCCGCCCTCAAACAAGCGGTCAAAACGCCGATAGTCGCCGATATTCATTTTGACTACCGCCTCGCGCTGGAAAGCGTTGCTGCCGGTGTGGATAAAATCAGAATAAACCCCGGCAATATCGGTGAAGAAAGCCGAGTAAAAGCAGTCGCAGACGCTTGCAAAGCAAAACATATCCCCATCAGAATTGGGGTGAACTCCGGTTCTGTTGAAAAAGAGCTGCTTGCAAAATACGGCGGCCCCACACCCGTGGCTATGGCCCAAAGTGCCATGTTCCATGTCCGTTTGCTTGAAAAATATGACTTTGAAGATATCGTTATTTCAATAAAATCCTCCGATGTCGCTAGTATGATCGAGGGGTATGAAACCATTGCACAGCAGTGCGATTACCCGCTGCATTTGGGCGTGACGGAAGCCGGAACCTACCACATGAGCTTAATAAAATCCAGCGCCGGTTTTGGCGCATTGCTGCTCCAAGGCATTGGGGATACGATTCGGGTATCCATGACGGACGACCCCGTGAAAGAAGTAACAGCCGGTATGGATATTTTAAGGGCACTTGGTATCAAAAAGGATTCTCCGACTATTATTTCATGCCCCACCTGCGGGCGTACAAAAGTTGACATCATATCTTTAACGAAGGAGGTGGAGAAAAGGCTCTCGGGTTGCAAAAAGCCAATCAAGGTGGCCGTTATGGGCTGTATTGTCAACGGGCCGGGGGAAGCGAGAGAAGCGGATATCGGTATCGCCGGGGGCGATGGTTTTGCGGTATTGTTCAAAAAAGGTGAAAAACACCGCAGAGTAGAAGAAAGCGAGATCGTTAATGAACTGATGAAAGAAATCGAATTGTTATGAGAGGCGTAAAACCAACGCGTGAAAGGTGAAAAATGCAAGAGCAAAGTTTTGTTGAACTGATGGGTCAATACATAAAAGAGGACGAAATTCTTAAAGCCTTAAAAAGTGGAAAGATTACCGATATAAAAACGTTTGAAGAACTGCTGATAATGGAAGTCAGCGTCAATTTTACCGAAGAGTTTGAAGCGGACTTTTTAAAGGCCGCTTGCAAATGCATAAAAGAATCAACCGGTCTAAACGATGTAAAAATAATCCCAACGTTCTGCCTGCCCCCCTCCCGCCCCGAAAGAATGTATCACGACTTGCCAATATGTGCCGGTAGCGCCAGGCGCCTTTACGGGGCTGATTTTAAGCGTAAGCCCACCCCCTTGGGTGAGGTCAGTTACATGGATGGCGGCGTGGTTGTGTGGGGGGAAGTCTTTAACCTTAAGGAACAAAAGACAAGAGATGGCAGAAAAACCATATTATTATTCAGCATCACCGACAATACCGGTGCCTACAAAGTAAAGATATTTGACGATTGTCGGGAATGTGCGAAACTCACGAGAACCATAAAAGACGGGTCAACGGTGATGGTTAAAGGCGATATATCGACGGATGTATACATTAGGGGCTATTATATTAAAGCGACCTCCGTCACGCTTGTTCAAACACTGTGCGAAACCGATGAGGCACCCGAAAAACGCGTAGAGCTACACCTGCACACCAACATGTCGGCTTTTGACGGCATCACAAGTGCGGAAAAGCTGATTACACGGGCAGTAGCCTGGGGGCATAAGGCCGTGGCTATTACCGACCACGGTGTGTTGCAGGCCTTTCCCGAAGCAGCAAAAACGGTTTCGGAGATAAAGAAGAAATCTCCGGAAACGGAAATAAAGATTCTGTATGGAATAGAGGCCTACTACGTCGATGATTCCGAGCCCGCACAAGCGAGGGACTCCGACGTCAAAAAACCGATGTGGTATCATATGATTATCCTTGTCAAAAACACGGCGGGTTTAAAGAATCTTTATAAACTCGTTTCAAAGTCGCATCTTGAGTATTTTTACCGCAAACCGCGAATCCCGCGCTCAGAGCTGTTAAAGCATCGGGAAGGTTTGATTATCGGCAGTGCTTGCGAAGCGGGGGAATTATACAAAGCTGTTTTGGAAAAGGAAGTGCATTCCAAACTCATTGAGATCGCCCGATTTTATGATTATCTGGAAATTATGCCAAAGGGCAACAATGAGTTTATGGTGCGCAAAGGGATTGTCGAAAACGAGACAGTGCTTGAGAATATCAACCGCGAAATAGTGGCCTTAGGTGAGGAACTTAGCGTTCCCGTTGTTGCGACGGGCGATGTACATTTTTTGGATAGTCACGACAAAATATTCAGGGAAATCTTGATGACCGGAAAAGGGTTTGCCGATGCCGATAGCCAGCCACCACTGTATTTTAGGACGACGCAGGATATGCTGGACGAATTTAATTATTTGGGGCAAGAGAAAGCTTACGAGGTTGTTGTAACAAACACCAATAAAATTGCCGACATGATTGAAGACATCGTGCCCATTCGTAAAGGAACCTATCCGCCTAAGATGGAAGGCTCCGATGAGCAACTCAAGGACATATGTTATTCAAGGACCAAAGCTCTATACGGTGATCCTTTGCCGGTGTATGTGGAGCAGCGCCTTGAAAGAGAACTGGAATCCATCATCAAGAACAACTTTTCTGTTTTATATATGATTGCTGAAAAGCTTGTAAGGTATTCCGAGGATAACGGGTATTATGTGGGTTCGCGTGGTTCTGTCGGCTCCTCTTTTGTCGCTTATGCCGCAGGGATATCGGAGGTAAATCCTCTCGCTCCACACTACCTGTGCCCAAAATGCAAATCAAGCGAGTTCTTTCTTGACGGTTCCATCGGCTCGGGTTATGATATGCCGCCCAAAGAATGCTCAAAATGCGCCACGGCGATGGTGCGCGAGGGACACGATATTCCGTTTGAAACATTTTTGGGTTTTGAAGGGGATAAACAGCCCGATATTGATTTGAATTTTTCCGGTGAGTTTCAGGATTATGCACACAGATATACCGAAGAGTTGTTCGGACCTTCCAATTGTTTTAAAGCCGGCACTATCGGCACCATAGCGGATAAAACGGCCTACGGTTTTGTAAAAAAGTATTTGGAAGAAAAAGGAATAGCCGCAACGGAAGCGGAACAAGAACGCCTTGTAAAGGGATGCGTCGGCGTCAAGCGCACAACAGGTCAACACCCGGGGGGCATGGTTGTCATCCCGGGGGACATGGAAGCGGAAGATTTTACCCCTGTGCAACACCCGGCTGACGCTGCGGACAAAGGCATACAGACAACGCACTTCGATTTCCACGCCCTGCATGACACCATCCTTAAACTCGATATTCTCGGCCATGATGTGCCGACCTTCTATAAAATGCTTGAAGATTACACGGGGATAAAAATTACCGATGTGGATGTGTGTGACCCGAAGATATTCGAGCTCATGCTCAGCCCCGAGGCACTGGGTGTTACCGCGAAGGAAATTAACTGCGAAACCGGAACCCTTTCCCTGCCGGAAATGGGCACGCCCTTTGTCCGACAGATGTTGTTGGAATCGAAGCCAAAATGTTTTTCGGAACTCATTCAAATATCCGGCCTTTCACACGGTACAGATGTATGGATTGGCAACGCGCAAGACCTAATACTCAAGAAAACGTGCACAATCGGCGAGGTAATCGGCACCAGGGACAGCATCATGACCTACCTTATCCACAAAGGTGTGGAGCCCGGCATGGCTTTCAGCATTATGGAAATTACCCGCAAAGGTAAAGCAAAAACGCAGTTTACAAAAGAGCACACACAGGCAATGCGCAGTAACAATGTTCCGCAGTGGTACATCGACTCCTGCCTTAAAATATCCTATATGTTCCCCAAAGCGCACGCGGCGGCGTATGTTATCGGTGCCTTGCGTCTGGCTTGGTTTAAAATATACAAGCCCTTGGAATACTATGCCACTTACATCAGCATTAAAGGCGAAAGTCTGGATGTCGTAGCCATTAGGGGCGGCAAAAGAGCTGTGCATGACCTCGTTATAAGACTCGGTTCACTCGATAAAAAGGAAATCACGCAAAAACAAGAGGATGTTTTGGTTGCCATGCAGGTTGTCAACGAGATGTTGGCCAGGGGCATTGAGTTTTTACCGGTTGATATTTATATTTCGGAGGCAACTATGGCAGTCATTGAAGACGGGAAAATTCGTTTGCCGTTTTCTTCCCTCGACGGAGCGGGCAAGAACGCCGTAATTGCGCTGCGGCAAGCCAGAGATGACGGAGTGGGCAAGTTTATTTCTGTCGAAGACCTACAGCGCAGGGCAGGGGTGACCAAGACTGTTATCGCAGCGCTTGAAGCCGCAGGTGCACTCAAAGACTTGCCAAAGACGACTCAGATTAGTTTTTTTGATTAAAAAGTAATAAAAGAGTTGACACAAATGCTTTACTATGCTAGCATAGTAGCACGCTAAAGCGTGTACGGCGAATTTGCACTGTTTGCCGTACATTTTAACCGAAAAGGTGATATAGAAATGCAAATGAACAAATATTCAAAAATCACACCGGAAGGCACAAGGGATTTACTTTTTGAAGAATGCGATGCCCGCCGTCATGTCGAACATCAGCTTTCTGCAATGTTTAAGGCAAGGAACTATAAAAAAGTAATTACGCCGACACTCGAATTTTTCGATGTTTTTAACAGGGCCTCCTCCGGTATAGAACCCGAGTCGCTTTATATACTCACAGACTATACAGGCAGAATGATGGTTTTACGCCCCGATAGCACCCTGCCCATCGCACGCATTGCCGCAACGCGTTTGCGGGAGGCCGACTATCCGCTGCGCTTGTATTACAATCAGCGCGTCTTCCAGCGTTGTCCGAGCTTTTCAGGGCATAGCGACGAAAAGACTCAGTCCGGTATCGAACTGATAGGCGCATCCGGCATTCGTGCCGATTTGGAAACCATCACGATGGCAATCGATGCCCTAAATTCATGCGGTGCCCGCGATTTTCGTATTGAAATCGGTCATGCCGGTTTTTTCAAGGCACTCTCACAAGCACTTAAAACGAGCGATGAAATCCGTGATGAGATTGCAGAGTATATTCAGACGAAGAATTTTGCTGCACTGAACGATTTGCTTGATACACTTGGGGAAAGTGATGCCACGCGCGTACTACGCAATTTGCCGCGTTTGTTTGGCGGGGGTGAAGTGATTGAACAAGCGCAGTCTATGTGCAAAGTGAAAGGGAAAGGGAAAGGCAAAGACAAAGACGAAATCCTTCCCCTCCAATACCTCGCCGAGCTCTACAACAAGCTCTCACAGCTTGGCTTGGAGGATAAAATTAACATCGACTTGGGCTTGGTACATCGCAACAATTATTATACCGGTGTCGTATTCAGGGGCTTTATTGAAGGTTCCGGTCTGACCGTTCTTTCCGGCGGACGTTACGACAGTCTTCTGGGTGAATTCGGTAAGCCACTGCCCGCAACCGGTTTTGGGGTAGAAATTGACGCCCTTGCCAACGCCATGCTCAACAGGGGGGACATAGCACCCAAAGAGCCTGCCGATGTATTGGTTTTTGGTGAAGATGGTTACGAAGTCCAAGCAATTGTTCGCGTTCGTGCCCTCAATGCCGAAAACTTGGTGTGCGAAAATTGCACCCAGGAAACGTTGACTGCGGCAAAAGCCTACGCTGTGCAAAATAAAATAAAGCGGGTGGACTGTGTTGGTAGCAAGGGTGTCGTCACATTTCAGATATAAACGAGTGAAAGAAGCCTGAAACATCATGAATAAGGAGGAAGAAAAATGAGACCGCTTAGAATTGCTCTTACCAAAGGAAGGCTCGAGACCAAGGCCACCGGCCTGTTTCAAACTATGGGGCTCGACTGCAAGCATCTCATCAAAAAAGGACGCAAGCTGATTCTCCCCGTGGATGATTATCAGGTCGTTTTGGCGAAAGCGGCTGACGTGATTACCTATGTCGAGCACGGTGCGTGCGACATCGGTATTGTCGGCAAGGATACCATAGTCGAAAACGATCCGGAAATTTATGAAATGACGGATTTGGGATTTGGCAAATGCGTGTTTGCGCTCGCGTGCAAAAAAGGGTCCGACTTTTACAGCGGCTATACCGAAAAGGTTGTTGCCACCAAATACCCCAACGTTGCCCGCAAGTTTTTTGAAGGCAAGGGGATGGATGTTAAAATAATCAAAATCGAAGGTTCTGTGGAGCTTGCCCCTCTTTTAGACCTTGCCGATGCTATCGTAGATATTGTAGAAACAGGTAGAACAATAAAGGAAAACGGGCTTGAGGTTATTGAGGAGATTATGCCGATTTCCGCAAGGGTTATTGTCAATATTGCGAGCATGAAACTGCGCAAGGAAGAAATCGAAAGCTTTTTATCGGATGTCGAAATAGCAAAGGAGATTACCGAATGATACCGCTTACCTTAATGGACGGGCTTGCTGAGCGTACCTTGCTCAGTCGGTTTAAAGCGCGCAGCGGGGATGTTGACCGTGCGGTAACCGCTGTCGTGAGCGAAATTATCGAAGCTGTCCGTTTAAACGGGGACAAAGCCGTTGAGACATACACGCAAAAATTTGACGGTGCGGTACCTCTCGCAGTCGAAGTACCCCCCACTCAAATGCAGGCGGCTTTAGCAAACAGCAAACCTGACTTTGTGGCGGCTCTTCGCAGCGCGGCCGACAATATCCGTGATTTTCACGAGCGTCAAAAACAGCAAAGCTGGTTTAATACGACGGCAAACGGTTCGATTTTGGGCCAGCGTGTGCGGCCCTTAAACAGAGTCGGTATTTATGTGCCCGGCGGCACTGCCGCTTACCCTTCTTCCGTACTCATGAACGCTATTCCGGCAAAAATTGCCGGTGTGAAAGAAATTATTATGGTCACCCCACCTACAGGGGATGGCAAGGCGAACCCGGATATTCTCGCGGCCGCTGCCATCGCCGGTGTAGACCGTATTTTTCTCGTCGGCGGTGCCCAAGCTGTGGCGGCGTTGGCCCACGGGACACAAACAATTCCCAAGGTTGATAAGATCGTCGGGCCCGGTAACATATATGTCGCAACTGCGAAACGACTGCTTTTTGGCACGGTGGATATTGATATGATAGCCGGCCCCAGTGAAATCCTTATTATTGCGGACGAAACCGCAAACCCGGCCTTTATCGCGGCGGATTTAATGTCGCAAGCCGAGCATGATACGCTGGCGAGTGCTGTGCTCATTACAACATCCAAACACATTGCCGAAAGAACACAAAAAGCACTGTCTGTTCAGCTAGCCGACCTTTCAAGGAAAGAGATTATTGAACAGTCCTTGGCCAACTACGGCGCTATCCTGCTTTGCGGCAGTATAGACGAAGCCATTGCGTTTGCCAACGAACTCGCGCCCGAGCATTTAGAGCTTTGCCTTAAAAACCCCTTGGAATATATAAGTGCGGTTGATAATGCCGGTTCTGTTTTTCTCGGCAATTATTCGCCCGAAAGTCTTGGCGATTATTACGCGGGGCCCAACCATGTTCTGCCCACCGGCGGCACGGCCCGTTTCTTTTCCCCTTTGTCGGTTGACAGCTTTATCAAAAAATCGAGCTTTATATATTACACCCAGCCCGACCTGGTAAACGCGGGCGATCATATTATAGAACTTGCCACAGCCGAAGGGCTAACGGCACACGCCAATTCTGTAAAGGTGAGGTTTTAACAAGCATGTCATTTGAACTCAATGAAAAAATAAAATCTATGCAACCTTATGAGCCTGTCATGGGTGATTTTCGCATTCGCCTTGATGCCAACGAATCTTTTATATCGCCTTCCGAGGAGCTTTTGGACGATATAAAAAATGCGATAGATGCCCTTCGTTTTAACCGCTACCCCGACCCAATGGCAAGGGAGCTTTGTGCATTGGCGGCGGCTTATTATGGCGTTAACCCGGGGCTTGTTGTTGCGGGCAATGGGTCTGACGAGCTTATTTCGATCATCTTAAACGCCTTCACACAAAAAGGAGATAAAATTCTAACCCTAAGTCCGGATTTTTCTATGTATGCGTTTTACAGCGGTTTGATTGAATGCTCTTGCATTACCATGCCCAAAAGAGACGATTTCACCATCGATATTGACGCTGTTATCGAAACTGCCAACAAGGAAAACGTCCGTATCATTGTCTTTTCCAACCCTTCAAACCCCACATCAATCGGGCTTGACCCCATTCAAGTTAAAAAGCTTATTAGCAGTGTTGATGCTCTGGTGGTACTGGACGAAGCTTATATGGACTTTTTCGGTCAATCCTTGGTGAAAGAAGTGCCGGCCTTTGATAACTTGATTGTTTTGAGGACACTCTCAAAAGCTATGGGGATGGCCGCGGTAAGGCTGGGGTTTTCGGTTGCCAACCACACCCTCACCAATGCGATTCGCCTTGCAAAGTCACCCTACAATGTCAATGCCGTCAGCCAAGCCATCGGCTGTGCGGTATTGGGGCATACAAAATACATACAGCAGTCAATTACGCGTATAAACGCTTCAAGGGACGAACTTTTAGGGGAACTTAAAAAGTTAGGTAAAGAAACGGGTAAAATAACGCCTATCGCGGCGGATGCCAATTTTGTGTTCGCAAAAGCGGTGGACGCAGGTGAACTTTATGCCGCTTTGATGGATGCCGGTATACTCATTCGGCGGTTCGGTGATTATGTACGCATCACCGCCGGTAGAAATTTGGAAAACGTTGAGCTGATAAACGCCATGGAGCGTTTTTATAAATAAATAATAAACTGTAAAGGGTGTGCGGATTATGCGCAGTGCCGAGGTAAAACGAAAAACGAAAGAAACCGAAATCGCCATCAGCCTAAATCTCGACGGCGGTCAAGTCAAAGTGGAGACGGGCATCGGCTTTTTTGACCATATGCTGAGCGCTTTCGCGGTGCATGGCGGGTTCGGTTTGGCCGTGCGCGTTGCGGGGGACCTGAATGTAGACGCCCACCATTCGGTTGAAGATACGGGCATCGTACTGGGTAGGGCCTTTGCTCAAGCCCTTGGCGACAAGGGCGGTATCGCACGGTTTGGCAGTTTTTATGTGCCCATGGATGAGGCACTCGGTTTTGCCGCAGTGGATATCAGCGGCAGACCCTTTATCGTTTTTGATGCCGAGTTTCAACAAGATCGGGTAGGGGCGTTTGATACTTGTTTGTGCGAGGAGTTCTTCCGCGCTTTCGCCTTTCACGCGGGCATAACGTTGCATATTCGTTGCCTGAGCGGCGAAAATGCGCATCACCAAATAGAAGCCCTTTTTAAAGCAGCCGCGCATGCACTTTGTGACGCTGTTAAGGTTCAAGGCAGTGGCGCGCTGTCCACGAAGGGAGCCATCGATTAATGGTAATTTTACCCGCAATAGATATAAAAGACGGTGAGTGCGTTCGCCTTTACCAAGGCGAAATGTCAACCGCCGAAAAGGTAGCCGGCGACCCGCTCGAAACGGCACAAAAGTTTAAGGCTGCCGGTGCGCAGTGGCTACATATGGTGGATTTAAATGGTGCCATTCAAGGCAGCAGAATAAACAGCGAAATATTTATTGATGTGGCAAAAAACAGTGGTTTGAAGGTTGAACTCGGCGGCGGCATACGTCATATGGAAGATATTGATTTTTATATCCAAAATGGGATAGCGCGTGTGGTGCTGGGCTCCGCGGCAATCAATAATCCGTCTCTGGTAGAAGGTGCTGTAAAAAAATACGGCAACAAAATTGCTGTAGGGATAGACGCAAAAAACGGTAAAGCGGCAGCACAAGGTTGGACGACGGTGAGCGGGCTTGATTACATTGAGCTTGCTTGCAAAATGGAAGCCCTTGGCGTTGCATACATTATTTATACCGACATTGGCAAGGACGGCATGCTGGCGGGCCCCAACATTGAACAACTCGAGGCCATTAACGCGGCTGTTAAATGTGATATTATTGCAAGCGGCGGTATAACGCATATCAACGATATCGAGCTGCTCCGGCAAAGTGGGCTTTACGGCGCCATATGCGGGCGCTCAATTTATAAAGGTACACTCGACCTTGCCCAAGCGATAAAGGTCAGCCAATAAGTGAGGAGTCTATTTTGAACATTGATTATCTTTTTGAAAAAAGCGAACTGATCCCCGCCATTATTCGTGAGAGCGAAACGGGCGAGGTTCTCATGCTCGCTTATATGAACAAGGAATCGTTGCAAAAGACAATAGCAACCGGTTATACCTGGTTTTACAGCCGCTCCAGGCAAAAGCTGTGGAACAAGGGGGAGACCTCCGGGCACACCCAGCAGGTGGTCGGCATACTGTCGGACTGTGACGCAGATACCCTGCTTGTGAGTGTTAAACAGACAGGCCCCGCTTGCCACACCGGTCACAAGTCCTGCTTTTTTAACGATTTATGGGCGGCAAAAAATACACAAGAGTTGGAGCCGAAAAAATGAAAGACATACTGAACACCCTATATGATACCGTTATACAGCGCATGGAAAACCCGACAGAAGGTTCTTACACCTGTTACCTGTTTGACAAAGGGTTAGACAAAATTTTAAAAAAATGCGGTGAGGAATGCGCGGAAACGATTATCGCCGCAAAAAATATGGATAAAGCAGAAACCGTGCTGGAAATTAGCGATTTACTCTATCACCTTGTTGTCCTCATGGCACAGCAGGGCATAACCCCGCAGGAGATTGAGACGGAACTTGAAAAGCGTAGCCAAAAAATCGGCAACCTCAAACAAACGCACGTTTCTGACCCAAACTCATAAAGGAAATATCATGGCAAACAAGATTAACAGTACCGATAAGCAAAGGCCCTGGTTCAAGCTTGACAACGCGGCGAAGATATTTCCGGGACAAAACTCCGCAAAATGGTCCAATATCTTTCGCCTTTCTGTCACGCTTGATGAAAAAATTGACCCCGAGCTTCTGGAAAAAGCGTTGGAGCAGACAATTGTCCGCTTCCCTTTCTTCGATGTCAGAATGCGCAGAGGTCTTTTTTGGTATTATCTTGAAAAAAATAAATACCCCGCCCCTCCTGTTTTGCCGGACATCAAAACCCCTGTTACCGCGTGCGCTGGCACGAAAACAAGGGCTTTTTGTTCAGGGTATATTACTATGAAAACAGAATTTCCGTGGACTTTTTTCATTCTTTAACAGATGGTTTTGGTAGCTCTCGTTTTGTTTGTACCTTAGCGGCAGAGTATTTGCGCCTTACCGGGGCAGATATTCCCGCAGGCGCCGGCGTGCTGGACGTCAGCCAAGCTGCTTCGGATGCCGAGATGGAGGACGCATTCCGTCGTTATGGAACCTCCAAAGGCAAACCCGGTAGACGCGGTAGTTTTGTGTACCACGCAAAGGGAACGAAAATGCCCGCCCATACCCTGAATATGACAACCGGTTTTTTACCGGTTCATGATGTGGCAGGTAAAGCCAAACAACTAGGCGTAACGGTCACAGAACTTTTAGCAGCTGTTCTATTGGACGTGCTGTACCACAAACAACTGGGCGAAAACCGAAAGCAAAAGCAGATTAGCGTACAAGTCCCGGTCAATCTTCGCAAAGCCTTTCCTTCCCAAACACTGCGCAATTTCACCATGTGTTACGATGTGCGCATTGACCCGCGTTTGGGTGAATACAGTTTTGATGAAATACTCAGGCAAGTGTCACTGTACCTGCGGTATATCAACACTCCCAAAGAGCTCAATGCCATGATGACCTCAAACCTAAAGATAGAAAACAATTGGCTGCTACGTGCGATGCCGCTGATGATTAAAAAAATCGGCATAGCCCTCTCTTTTGCTTTTACCGGTGAGCGAAGAACAAGCATCCTGTTTACAAACCTTGGGATTATTGATGTGCCTGTCGAAATGCGCAAACACACGCAGAGGTTTATCTTTATGCCGGGCCCTGGCAAACTCAATGGGACGCGTATCGGCGCGGTAAGTTATATGAATACAATGGCCTTAACCTTCGCCAATATATATAGGGAAAGCGACATTGAACGCGAATTTTTTACCCGTTTAGTAAAAATGGGCATTCCGGTTAAAATTGAAAGCAACAGGGATTAAGTCGAGGTAAGGTACGTATTGCATTTGTTTCGTGCCTGTGCGGGGGCGCGGGTTGGCATATTTTTTGCGGTAGGGAACGCATTGCATGCGTTCCGCGTTAAAGAGTACGGTAAAACTCGGTTCTTTGCGGCGGGGTAGAAACATGTATCCTTGGTTTCGGAACGCATAAAATGCGTTCCCTACATTGTGTTTTTGTTTGCAAATATATTTTAGCGGTTTTTTTGGGCGCATTGCATATGTTTCGTGCCTGTGCGGGGGCGCGGTGCCGCAAATTTTTTGCGGTAGGGAACACATTGTATGCGTTCCGCGTTAAAGATTACGGTAAAACTCGGTTCCTTGCGGCGGGGTAGAAACATGTATTCTTGGTTTCGCAACGCATAAAATGCGTTCCCTACTAAAATCCAAAATGGTGGTGAAATCATGTCTTATTGTGTCAACTGTGGTGTTGAGCTCGATAAAAGCGCAGAGAAATGTGCCCTGTGCCAAACGCCCATCATAAACCCTATGGAATATGAGGCGTCAAAATCCATTTCCACTCCTTACCCGGATAAGGTCGTCTTGCCCGCCGGTGTACGGCGGCGGTACGTGGCGTTTATCATATCAATGGTTTTGCTTATTCCTAACATTGTCTGTGGGATCATCAATCTTTTAATACCTTCTTCGGGCATATGGGCAGTATATGTCATCGCAACAAGCACCCTTGTTTGGGTTCTCTTTGTACAGCCTTTTCTTTGGAAGAAGGTGCCTCCCTACACGCTTATCGCAATCGATGCCGTCACCGTGGGCCTCTACCTCTATATTTTCTACGCAGTCGGCAACGAAAAAGGTTGGTTTTATCAAATTGCCATGCCCATGCTGCTGATATTAGAGGCCATGCTACTGGCAACCGTCTACTGGTTAAGGAAGGAAAAACGCGACTGGCCGGATATTGTTGTCGCCATTTTTTTGCAACTTGGACTGTACAGCGTTTGTGTTGACTTTCTGTTGCACATGTTTATTCAAGGGCGTCCCATCATCACATTTTCTATTGTAATCCTAGCTTGTTGCATGGCACTTATCGGGTTTTTTATCGCCGTTAAAAAAAATCGTCGCTTCCGAGCATGGCTCGCCAGAAGGTTCTTTATTTAACCGCAAGCATCCACATCAAATATCCGTATTTCAAAATATTGACTCGAAAGGAAAAACAAAACCATGGAAGCATTCAAACAAGTCCTCGAAATCTTGCTCATCCTCTTCGCGGCCTTCATCGGCATCACCCTTATCAGGGCAATCTTCTTCGTCCCGAAGAAGAAAGACTACGGCAAATCAACACCGGAAAAAGTGGATTCGGCCAGAGCTATAAAAAACCTGAGTGAAGCCATCAAGATTCCGACAATATCTTACCCGGAACATGAGCTGGTGGACTGGTCACAGTTTGAAAAGTTTCATGATTTTCTCGAAAAATCCTATCCGCTTATCACCAAAAACCTGAAAAGGGAAAAAGTTTCGATAGCCAGCCTCCTGTATAAATGGGAAGGTAAAAACCCCAACCTTGACCCAATAGCGCTCTTATCCCACCAAGATGTCGTCCCCGTGAGCGAGGGCACCGAACAAGACTGGACCCACCCCGCCTTTGACGGCGTTGTGGCTGACGGCTTTGTTTGGGGCAGAGGCGCGCTGGATATGAAAAACCACCTCATCTGCGTCATGGAAGCGGTAGAAACACTGCTCGAAGAGGGCTTTGTGCCCGAGCGGGATGTGTTCCTTTGCTTTGGGCATGATGAAGAGGTTGTCGCCTCGGACCACTCCGGAGCGAAATCTATTATGGAAACCCTGCAAAGTCGTGGCATTCGTTTAGATAGTGTGATTGATGAAGGCGGAGCTATTCTGCCTGTTAACGTTAAAGGCATTATCAATAAAAATTTAGCGGGTATCGGTGTCGGTGAAAAAGGTTATGTGGATTTTGAGGTTGCACTTTACTCAAAAGGTGGGCATTCCTCTCAGCCGCCAAACCATACGGCGTTGGGGCATATGGCCGATGTCATAAAGGATTTGGAAAATCATCAGTTTAAAGCAAAGATGATGCCGTTTATTACAAGCCTTTTCACCAAGATTGGTAAAAGTGTATCCTACCCGGCGAGGATTGTTACTTGCAATCTTTGGCTTCTTAAACCGCTTATCAAACAAGTGATGAAGAAGATTCCGCCGGCTGCGTGTATGATAAGAACAACCACGGCAGTCACCATGGCACAAGGCAGTCCGGCGGCCAATGTTCTTCCACAGATAGCGTCAATCACCGTCAACTTCCGTCAGATGCCGGGCACCAACATTTCGGATGTTGAAGCGCACATAAAGAAGGTTGTAAAGAATAAGGATATTCAAGTAAAAATGCTCAAAGGCAAGGAAGCTTCGAAAATATCGCCTACCGATTCGCGCGCCTTTAAGGTTATTGAAGAGCTGTGCATGCAGTCCGACCCTGATAATATAGTCGCTCCATACCTTGTTATGGGTGGAACAGATGCCTGCTTCTACGAGCCGATTTGCGACAATCTTTATCGCTTTGCCCCTTTTAAAGTAAGCACTGAGCTGCTGCTTTGCACCCACGCTACAAACGAACGTATCCCTATTGCAACCATCGAGGAAGGCGTTGCCTTCTTTAAGCGTTATGTCCGCAGGCTGGCAGGGGAATAAATTGCATTGTTTGGGCTTATTGAAATCCTATGTGAAAGGACAATAACATGACGCAGCAAGAACTCATTGACCGCCAAAAATGGTTTGTTAATTTAAGACTGGGGCAGTTTATTCATTTTAACAGTGCGACGCAGCAGTTTTACAAAACAAGTGAAAACGACTGGGAAGATCACCATGAGAATAAAGGGGCACCCCGTGAACATCCTTTTAACCCGAAGGACTGGAACCCGAATAGATTAAACTGCGCTCAGTGGGCGAGGGCCTCAAAAGCGATGGGCGCTAAATTTGCGGCGCTCACTGCCAAGCACCATGAGGGCTTTTGCCTTTGGCCCACGGCGACAACGGAGCACTGCGTTCGCAATGCCACCTGCAAGCGTGATGTTGTCGCAGAGTATATGGACGCTTATCGGGCGCAGGGGATTGAAGCGGGCTTGTACTTTTCCATGCTTGACCTGACCCATTCGATAGGCCGCAAAAAATGCACACCGGCTGATGTCAATTTTACAAAACAGCAGTTTAAAGAATTGCTCACCAACTATGGCGCAATACCGTTTATTATCATTGACGGTTGGCAAACATTTTGGGGCGGTCCGTCCTATGCAAACATGCCATTTGAAGAGATGGATGCCTTCGTCAAATCCATCCGACCGAACTGTTTGCTGATAAACCACAGCTGCGAAACAACGCTTGCCCACTCCGATGTTGTCTTTTTTGAAAATGCTGCCGGACAGAATGCCGCGGATGACTTTGTCGGTCCCGGCGCAGCAGGCAATATCCTGACCAAGCACTGGTTTTGGCGTGAAAAGGATCCTGCAATAGAACTGAAATCCGTCGATTGGGCGCTTGAAAAGATAACCGATATGAACGCTAAAAATGTAGCCTTCCTACTCAATGCGTCCCCCAACCGGTTCGGGCTGATTGATGATAACATGGTTACTCGCTTTGAAGAAATTGGCAAAAGATACCACGCACTGCCGGATATTGGAGAAATACCGGCCGGTTGGCTGAAGCGGGAATGAATCATAGTGGAGAAAATTATTTACAGACCTCTTGACATAATAGTACAATACGGGTAGAATATAGTTACAATATGACTATACGAAAGGATGATTGCTGTGCAAATCAGACCGTCAGCAAACATAAGGCAGCATTATAATGAAATAGCAAACCTTTGTCGCAAAAATGCCGAACCGGTATTTTTGACTAAAAACGGCGAGGGCGATTTGGTTGTGATGGATATTGAAACCTATAACCGCCGAGAAAAAATGCTGGAGCTCCGAGAAGAACTTTTGGCTGTGGAAGAAGACAGGGTAGCGGGCAGAACCGGCATCTCTGTAAATGAACTTGACGCCTATCTTGACGAGATGATCGGGGAGTAATATGAATTACAAGGTAATTGTGTCCGACAGGGCAAAGCAGTCGCTTGGACTTCATATTAAATTTTTGACGAATATAAACAAAGAGTCAGCTAAAAAAAGCAAGACAAAAATAATCGAAGGGATTAGGAGCCTTGAAAAAATGCCGGCTCGCTTTCCCTTTTTAGATGAGCAGTATATACCAAGGAATAAATATCATAAAATGTATATTGAAAACCGGTACTTAGTTATATTTCAAATTAAAGATAATATAGTTTTTGTAGATTACATTCTGGATTGCCGGCAGGATTACGGATGGTTAATGAAATAGCAGGGAACGCATGCAATGCGTTCCGAGGCTCAGAATTAAATTTCCCCCAACCACGAGGATGAATCTGATTATTTTCAACGCGGAACGCATGCAATGCGTTCCCTACGGCGCGTCCAAATTGACAAATTAAACCGAAAGCCATACATGCAGGGGATGCGTTTTATTCATACCAAAGGGAAGCAAACCCAATAGATTGGCAAAATCGAAAACCGCATCTGTAGGGAACGCATTTTATGCGTTCCGGAGCTTGCCGTTATAGCCTCCGCCAACCACGAGGATGAATCTGATTGTTTTCAACGCGGAACGCATGCAATGCGTTCCCTACGGCGCGTCCCAATTGATAAATCAAGCCTACATGCATGGATCGTACAAATTATGCTCTCTTAACGCCTGTAAGGATAAAAAATATCCTTATGGGCATTCATTTAAGACAACACTAACAAAATATTTGCATTCTAACAATGTTTATGTTAGAATATGAAAAACATGTTACGGTGGTGAGTTTGTGGTTGAATACATTGAAAAGCTGTTACACTTAAAAGCTGAAGAATTCGCTTTTGAGCAGATAGCTGTTTTGCCGCTATACCTCAAGAACGCTTATACATACAGTATTTTGAAGTTGGTGGGTGTGGAGTGCCTGGCAGTAAAGCCAAAAGAAAAAACTAACCTTGCCAGTGTGCGTAAGCATTATAGGCAGTTGAAGAAAATTACCGGGTTGGAGTGTGTATTCGTTTTTGAAGAATTAAGTCGATATGCAAAACAAAGAATGACAGCAGAGGGAATGCCTTTTATTATTGAAGGCAAGCAGATTTATATGCCTTTTATGGGTGTCGCTATCGGACATGCCAACCGACAGTTCGCAGAAGTTGATGAAATATCTTTTCTAACCCAAAAACTGCTTTTAACAGCTGTTTATCAGCATTGGCATAAGGTTCTTCTATGTGAGGCGGCCGGGTTGATAAATGTGTCGGATATGTCCATCTCTCGCTGTTTTGATGAAATTGAAGCAGTCGGGTTGCCACTAATTGTCAAGGAAGGCAGAGGCAGATACTTTGTTTGGCAAAGCAGCAAAAGGCAACTTTGGGAATTGATTTTTCCATTGATGCGCAACCCTGTTTATAAAACATATTTGTTGGAAGAAAAATTAATCAGTGATAGTCTGATGTTAAGCGGTATGTCGGCATTGTGTCATTACTCAATGCTGGCTGATAGTGTATATCAGACCTTTGCCGTTGCGAAGGCAACGGCAAAGGAAATGAATTTAACCAAACAAGCCAGCGTTCCTGCAGGAGAGGTTCCGGCTATGGTCATTCAGGTTTTGCAGTACCATATCCCATTTGGTGACGGGAAAATGGTTGATCCACTGACTGCTGTTTTGTCAATGACGCAAGAAAAAAATTCTGACCCGCGCGTAGAAGCTGCAATTGATGAAGTTTTGGAGGAGTTTCTGAGTGATTAAAGGCATTGAAATTTTCAAGGAGTATTTTCGTGATTACAAAGAACAGTATGTTCTTTTCTATACCGGGTTTGGCAACAGACGATATTATTGAGATTTTAGAGAAAGTCTATTTGTAACAAAGGGGATGAATACCATGCAACGTTTCTTAATTGCGCCGGATTCCTTCAAAGGCACGTTAACCTCCGCTGAGGTGTGCGACATCATTGGCGAGGCGATCTTGAGCGTACTACCGAAAGCAAAGCTAACAAAGTTGCCCGTTGCGGACGGCGGCGAGGGGTTAAGCTATTCTTTCTTTAACACCGTCGGCGGGGAATGGGTGGAAACGGTTGTACCGGGTGTGTTCGGTCTGCCGATGCTGGCGGGCTATGCGATGCTTTCAAACGGTTCGGCGGCTATTGATATGTCTGCTTGTGCCGGTTTGCCGCTTGTAGGTGAAAACAAAGACCCTTCCGAGACGACTACCCGCGGTGTGGGTGCATTGATGCAAGATGCCATGAAGAGAGGGGCCACAAACATTATCCTCGGCCTTGGCGGCAGTGCGACGAATGATTGCGGCATGGGTATGGCAGCCGCCTTGGGCTATCGCTTTATGGATGACTACAGCAGAGAACTGGACCCTGTTGGGAGCTCCATGACAAGTGTGGCAAGAATACTAAGTCCCAAAACACCGGTAAACATGGACGTGATTGCGGCTTGTGATGTGGACAATCCGCTTTTTGGTGAGCAAGGTGCGGCGTATATATTTGCTCCGCAAAAAGGGGCAAGCGAGGCAATGGTTAAGGAGCTTGATGACGGTCTTCGCCATATGGCATCACTGATTCAGCGCGATTTGGGTGTGGATGTCATTGACCTGCCGGGGGCCGGGGCAGCGGGCGGCATGGGTGCGGGCGTAGTCGCTTTTTTGGGCGGCTCCTTGCGCTCGGGCATTGACCTTGTGCTGGACACGGCTGATTTTGATGTCCTGTTATATGACACAGATTATGTGATTACGGGTGAGGGCAGGATGGACGCCCAAAGCGTTCGGGGCAAAGTGCCCGCCGGGGTGGCCCGCAGGGCTGCGAAAAAAGGCAAACCGGTTATCGCCATTAACGGCAGTCTTGGTGAGGGAGCTAAGGAGATGCACGAATGCGGAGTCACCGCCATGTATGCGGCGACAGACAGCCCAAAAAGTACAGAAGAACTCAAACAGACCTGCCGGGAGGATCTATTTAACATAACGGTTACAGCTATACATGATTTGCAAAAGCAAAATAAAAAATAAAGCATCAAAAGGTGCAATAAAAACTGCCAAACTTTTTCAACCAAGAACACAACAGAAAGCCATAACTGTGACATCCTACATAAACTAGACATATGGTTTGTGCAATTGTAACAAGAACGGAAATGAGTTTTACCTTCTTCTGTATAAGGTCAATGAATAACCGGAGCGCAAACAATTGGTGATGTTGCACAAACTAAAGGGCTTTGAGTTGTGCAACATTACTTGCTTTTCTCGTGATATATGGTATAATAGACCTACAAAGCGAGAAAGGAATGATCAGTATGACATTCGATGAACTGTACAGTGAAGAAAAAAGACTCATGAGAGCGATTGAAAAAGAAAAGCGTTTCACTTGGCACAAACTTTTCAAAATTATGGAGCTTAACGCTCTTATAAGTAAGAACAACACACTGTAGAAAAAACGTCCCCTATTCAGTAATGAGTGGGGGATATTTTTTTACTTAAAAACCACGTGACAGCATATCCTCTTTGTGCTATGATAATTCAGAATAACAGGAAAGGAAGTGCGACATGAACTTTCATGACAATGGCACAGTGTCGGATATTAATATCGCCTATATCGGTGGAGGTTCCAGAGGCTGGGCGTGGACTTTAATGGGTGACCTTGCGGGCGAAGCAAAGCTCAACGGTACCGTCCGCCTGTACGACATTGATTTTGAGGCGGCCAAGCACAATGAAATTATCGGCAACAAATATGCAACGGCCGAAAACGGTAAAAGCAAATGGCAGTATTGCGCCGTGGAAACGTTGGAAGAGGCACTAACACATGCTGACTTTGTGGTCATTTCCATTTTGCCCGGCACCTTTGATGAGATGGAAGTTGATGTGCACGCGCCCGAAAAATATGGCATTTATCAGCCTGTTGGGGATTCGACAGGACCGGGTGGGCAAATCAGGGCTTACCG
>CAZMSM010000008.1:32239-50937 GCA_964568955.1 uncultured Eubacteriales bacterium
TTTATCAGCCTGTTGGGGATTCGACAGGACCGGGTGGGCAAATCAGGGCTTACCGCGCAATCCCGATGTTTGCGGAGTTTGCACTGGCGATAAAGGAGTACGCGCCACAGGCATGGGTCATCAATTATACAAACCCGATGACGCTGTGCGTGCGCGCTATGTACGAAGTCTTCCCTCAAATAAAGGCGTTTGGCTGCTGCCACGAGGTGATGAGCATCAAAGCGCTACTGTGCTTTGCGGTTACCAACGTTCTTGAGGAGGACTTCCCCGAAGATGGCGATATTGAAATTAATGTGCAAGGCATCAACCATTTTACTTGGGTGGACAAAGCTTTGTATAAAGGCACGGATCTTCTGCCTGTTTACGGCAAGTTGATTGATGCCATAGATTGGACGGACAAGGAAAACTGGCTCGTAAAAAAATTCGGTGGCAATTCGGTGAAATTTGACCTGTTCAAGCGTTACGGTATTATTGCCGCGGCGGGGGACAGGCATTTAGTGGAGTTCATGCCACCATGGTATCTTAAAAATCCGGAAATGGTTGCACGGTGGAATTACGGGCTGACAGCTGTTGCCGAGCGAAAGGAAAAGCTTGCGGATCGCCTTCAAAAGAGCAAAGTGCTCTTGGAACAAACAGAACCCTTCAAACTCAAGGGCTCCGGCGAACAAGGCGTTCGTCAGATGAAAGCCTTACTAGGTATTGAACCCTATATTACCAACGTGAACATCCCAAACACCGGCCAGATTACGAACCTACCCCTTGGCGCCGTTGTGGAGACAAACGCATACTTCTCCCATAACAGCGTAGTTCCCTTGCAGGCGGGCGACATGCAGTGGGACGTGCAAATTCTGGTTAACCGCGTCATTCATAATCAGGAAACCATTATTAAGGCTGTTTTCAATAAGGATAAGGAGCTTGGATTTACGGCCTTCCTCAACGACCCGCAAATGGTTATCGGTTGTGACGATGCCCGCACCTTGTATGAGGAAATGATAGCAAAGACAAAGAAGTATATACCGTGGATTGACTGAATTGCGGTCGGTTATTATAAAAAGTTTTTGACATACAAATCAAAAAGTCTGAAAATGTAGAAGTTTTTGACTTGTATATCAATAAATTGACTTTCTTATTGTTTTATGATATTCTGAGCGTGAGGTGAGGTGAGGTGAGGAAAGTGATTAACAGGCCCATATATTTGAAAGCATTAACGGAATTTAGGGATAAAAACATCATAAAAATTGTTACCGGTATTCGCCGTTCAGGCAAATCGACCCTTTTAAAACTGTTTGCTCAGCAGCTTCGCAAAGACGGCGTTAAGGATCAACATATCATTGAGATGAATTTTGAATCTATTCGCTTTAGGGAGATAACCGATTATTTAGCGTTATACACCTACGTGAAAGAAAGAATCCCTGCCCGAGGCAAAAACAAAACATATCTTATATTTGATGAAATACAGATGGTTGAAAACTGGCAAAAAGCAATTGATTCTTTTCAGGTTGATTTTGATGTTGATATCTATATTACGGGGTCAAACGCCTATTTACTCTCCGGCGAGCTTTCTACACTGCTTTCCGGGCGTTATGTTGAGATTAAGATGCTTCCGCTTTCTTTTAAGGAGTTCTTAGACTTCTACACCTTTGAAAAAACAACGACAAATGAAGAAAAATTTCAACTATACCTCAAGTTCGGTGGAATGCCCGCCATACATGAACTCAATTTTAATGAGCGGCGCGTAAACGAGATGTTGGAGGGTATTTATTCCACCGTTATCCTCAAGGATGTTTTAGAGCGCAACAAGGTATCGGACCAAATGATGTTGCAAAAAATTGTTGCGTTTCTCAGCGATAATATCGGCAACATAACCTCGCCGAACAGCATCGGGAAAGTTCTTGCAAGTCAGGGCGATATTGACGAAGGTAAGAATCGTAAAAACCCCGCAAGCAGAACGGTCGAAAATTATATTGGTATGTTGCTAAACGCCTTTATCTTTTACGGCATTAACCGTTATGACATCAAGGGCAAACAACTTTTAAAAACACTCGGTAAATACTATATTGTTGACTTGGGGCTGCGCAACATGCTGCTTGGCTATCGCGATGTTGACAGAGGTCATATTCTGGAAAACGTTGTTTATTTTGAGTTGCTTCGCCGCGGATATAGGGTGACTATTGGCAAGGTTGGCGAAAAAGAGGTCGATTTTGTTGCAGAGCGTCCCAACGACAAAAAGTATATTCAAGTGACGGAAACGATGCTTGGGGAGCAAACAAGACACCGCGAACTGGAGCCGCTCAAAAATATAGAGGATAATTACGAAAAAATTGTCCTGTCAATGGACAAAAGCTATATTCAATCGTATCAAGGTATCAAGACTATTAACATCATTGACTATCTTTTGAACGACGAATAGAGCAGTCAAAAAAACTACGAAAAAACAAAGGGCTGTATCGTACCGCTGAACTCTCAGCGTTTTGATACAAGCCCTTTTGATTGATATTGAGTGGCGACACAGAACCCTTATTTCAGCAGTTCATCCGCATTTTCGCATACCTTTACAATCGCGTCAACAACATCGTCCATATCCTTTTGTGTGCCCAGCAGCATATATTGGTACAGCCACATGCCTTCTTCATAACAGGCTTTTTCGGCATTGGGCAGCAGTATATCGTAGCTCGTGTCGCTGCGCAAAATACGCTTGGCCTGTGGGGAGCACAGCACCCCTTGCTTGCAAAGGTTTACATATCCGGGCGCACAGGGGATTCCCTCTGCCTTCATCGCTTCAATAAATTTTGCTCTTGGCAAACCTTTGCATTGGTCTGCGAAATATTTAAAGATAAAAAGATGGTAGGCGTTTTTCGTAATACGCTCATCGTGTGCCATGGTGCCGGTGTAGGGGAGTTCCGCGAGTCTCTTGTTCAAGTATGCCGCGTTTTGTGTCCTTGTTTCCATCTGTGCGTCAAGGCGTTCCATCTGTACATTCAGTATCGCTGCTTGCCACTCCGTCATGCGGGCATTTGTACCCATGAACGGATGGTCGTACCACAGTCCATTTTTCATATCGCGCCCGCAGTGGTGGATGGAAAAGCACTTATCATACAGTTCTTCGTCATTGGTGGTGATAGCGCCACCTTCACCGGCGGTTAAATTTTTGCTGGCCTGAAAGCTAAAGGAACCCGCGTTGCCAATGGTGCCAAGCTTCGTTCCCTTCCACTCGGCACCGACTGCGTGCGCAGCGTCTTCAATCACATACAAATGATATTTCTTTGCGATTGCCATTATCGCGTCCATATTACAGGCTCTTCCGCCGATATGTACCGGGATAATTGCTTTGGTGTTTTGGGTGATGACTTTTTCCACCATGGTGGGGTCAATGTTGTAGGTGTCGCTTTCCAAATCGGTAAACACAGGCGTCGCACCGACCATCAAAACGGAAGATACTGTGGCGTTGAAGGTATAAGGCGGCACAATAACCTCGTCGCCAAGGCCAATATCGAGTGCGCGCAAAATAATTTCGAGCGTGTGCGTACCGTTGGTAACGCCTAAGGCATACTGAGCCCCTTGGTAGGCGGCGAATTTTTTGTTAAAAGCTGTCAGCTCACTGCCAAGGGTACCCCAAACACCACTGTGCAGTACTTTTTTGAGCGCTTCTTCCTCTTTTTCATCATAAATGGGCCATTTTGGGAAAGTGTTTGTTTTAACCGGCGCACCGCCGTTGATGGCTAACTTACTCATGACAGTCTCCTTTTATTTGTGTTTTATTCAGGCTAAATGCGGAATGTGGCAAGAGCAGAGCCCTTGTCGAAAAAAGTTCCTATTCATACACAACTGTAACCGTTTGCCCCGTTGCAAGGGATTCGTTGCAGGCCAGCGCAAATAGATGCGTTTTGAGTGCGTCGTCATAAGGGGAGCGTATTTTGGATGGGTCACCATGGATAACCGCTTCAATAAATGTGCGATCACATTCGAGCCCCGCATCGCCTTCTTGCTCATAGTTTGTTATCTTAGCGGCTTTACTCAAACCACCGTCGCCTTTGGTCACAAAGTAGGCTATTTCTCCTGCGGTAAATTCTTCTTTTTCGTGAATCTCCAATGATTCAATTATGCGGTGAATCGCTCGTTTATCCCTGGCACTAAAGGTGATGTTGCTGTCAAAACTGGCACCTTCCGTGGCATAACACCCGGAAGAAAGCATCCCGAGCGCGCCGTTTCGAAAGCGAATCATGGTAGTAGTCAGTTCGTCCACGTCAGAACCTTCTTTATTAACCCAGCCACTCGCGCCCATTGTTGTGACCGTGTGGGGCTCATCAAAAAGGTAGCGGATAACATCCAACTGGTGAATGGTGGATTCCAACAGCATTCCACCGGATCTGCTTTTTTTGTGCCACCACGCAAGTTCCGGCATGCCTGTAATCCTGGACGCTTCCACAAGGATAATGTCATTTTCCTTAATGAACTGCTTAGTGGGTTCAATCAAATTACTATACCGGCATTGAAATCCGGCGGCGGCAATCAACCCTGCCTCTTTTACCTTGAATGCGATGTCTTTCGCCATTTCCGCAGTAAGTGCCAAAGGTTTTTCCACAAAAAAGTGGATACCGCGGCGGATGGTCTCCAACTCGATTTCACCATGGGCAAAAGGTGGAACACATATAAAAACCATGTCCGGCTTCACTTCATCGTACATGACCTTAAAATCTTTATATGCCTTGCCGCTTCCTGCTTTATCGCAAAACTTTTGTGCCTTTTCCGGCACAAGGTCGCAAAAGCCGACAATATCCACGATATCCTTAAACTGTAAAAAATGTTCAAGGTGAACACTGCCAATTCCCTCGCATCCTATCATTGCAAGCTTTTTCATTGTATGTAACGTCCCTACCTTTCTTGTAATGCTTGCTGTGGGTGCGTGCCGCATTGTCTTAATTTTTTCATACACGGTTATTTTACATAATTCGTGTGACTTTGTCAATTTTATCGTTGCCAATATATTATTTCCAAAAAAATAAGATTGAATGCGTTGCAATGGTTTACTTTTGCGCTAAGCATACATGCTGTCTGAAGTTTCAACACACTCAATTTTCTTCCGGTGTCTTCTGGCATTAAAGCATAATATGTTGTATAATAGCACTAATCAATTATAGAAAGGGAGAGATAAGAATTGAGTACAAAAGAATTTGACATGATTATCATTGGCAGCGGCGCGGCACTGATTGTGATGGAAGCCGCCTTGAACAGCGGGCTAAGTTGTGCGCTGGTTGAAAACTCAAAGTTCGGTGGTACGTGTCTGACAAAGGGGTGCATCCCGTCAAAAATTCTTACCACCCCTGCCGATATGATTATGGAAATGCGCCACGCAAAAAAGATTGGGCTGGATATTGAGCTCAAGTCCGTCAACTGGGATGTCATATCCGCCAGGGTATGGAAGTCCATCAATAAAAGCGACAAGCTGGAAAGCAACTTGTCTAAAATCGAAAACCTCACCGTGTTCAAAGGGACAGGGGAATTTACCGGCCCCAAAACCATGCGGGTTCTGCTTGCCGACGGCACCTATTCACAAGAATTCAGCGGTAAAAGAGTTGTTATCGGCGCAGGCGCGCGCTCGTCCATCCCGCCCATTGAAGGGCTCGAGCAAGCGGGCTATGTCACGTCGGAAAGTTTCTTTGGCGAAAAGTTCCCCGCCAAGCCCTACAAAAGCCTGACCATTGTCGGCGCCGGCGCTGTCGGGACGGAGTTCGCTCACATTTTCAATGCCTATGGCTCCAAGGTTACAATTGTTGAATATGCCCCGCGCCTCGTCGCAAAAGAGGAGGCGGAAATCAGCGCTCAGCTTGAAACGCAGTTTAAACATTCCGGTATTGATGTTTTTGCCGGCCATAAGGCCGTATCGGTTATTTCAGATGAAAATGGTAAAACCGTCACCCTGGAGAATGTGGAAACCGGTGAAACCGTAACCGTAACAAGTGAAGAGATTTTCATGGCCTCCGGTGTTAAATCCAATGCGGATCTTCTCAAAGTCGAGCTTACGGGCGTTGAAACAGATGAACACGGCTGGATTAAAACAGACGAGCATTTGCAGACCTCTGCAGCGGATATTTGGGCACTCGGGGATATCAACGGCAAATTCCAGTTGCGCCATAAAGCAAACTATGAGGCGGAGATACTTGTTCACAACCTCAACGGGCATTCAAAAACAAAGCTTAAGGCCGATTACAGCAGGGTGCCGTGGGCTATTTATACCCACCCGCAAATTGCGCGCGTCGGGTTGACGCAAGAGCAGGCAGAGGAAAAAGGCGAAAGCCTGCTCATTGGTAAAAAGCATTTTTCGTCGGTCGCCAAAGGTAAGGCAATGGGTTACAACCGTGGGGATTTTGACGACGGGTTTGTTAAACTCATAGCGGATAAAGACAAAAAAATACTCGGTGTGCATATCATCGGTCCCAATGCGGATATTTTACTGCAAGCGTTTGTTTACCTTATGAATGCGGGGTATTCGTGCGAACATGCGGCTAAAAAAGAGTGCGCAAAGATGCGCAGGCTCAACGAGGTATTCCAAGTGAATGGCTCATTTATGCCGATTTTTAAATCCATCGTTATTCATCCATCATTAAATGAGCTGACCGCCTGGGTTCTCGGCGAGCTGGAGTGGAACACGACGAAACCCGAGTAAATCTCTCGAAATATGCGGATTGAAAAACATTCTGCAAATGCTTGACAAGTATTTGCAGAATGCTGTATTATAGAGCCTATTCGTTGCTTTAATGGCAGAAAGCTTTAAAGCATAACAAGCAAAAAGCGCTAAAGTATGAGAGGGAAAGTGTTTATGACAACAGTTTGGGTAACAATCGCAATCTATGTGGTGGCAATGGTCATCGTCGGAATTGTAATAGGTCGAAAATCAAAGAGTATCGCTGATTTTTCCGTCGGTGGTCGCAATGCAGGGGCATGGCTTTCCGCTATGTCGTATGGTACGGCTTATTTTTCAGCGGTTATGTTTATCGGTTATGCCGGTGGTATCGGCAACAGCTTTGGTCTTTGGGCTATCCTGGTGGGCCTTGGCAATGCGGTTTTTGGCTCTTGGCTTGCCTGGCGCGTACTTGCTCGCAGAACAAGGGAGGTCACGCAAAGGCTGAAGATCAAAACAATGCCGCAGTTTTTTGAAATGCGTTATCAAAGCAGCGCGATGAAAATATTTGCATGCCTTGTCATATTCGTTTTTCTTATCCCTTATTCCGCATCCGTTTATAAAGGGCTTTCCTCCGTGGCTCAGGTGCTTTTAGGCGTGTCGGATACATCGGCGATGATTATTATCGCTGTCGTGTCAACACTGCTATTGGTGTTGGGCGGTTACCTTGTGCAAGCCCGGGCAGATTTTCTGCAGGGCGTTGTGATGATGGTCGGTGTGGCTTTTCTAATATTCTTTATTGTGCGCAGCAAACAAGTCGGCGGGCTTGCAGGGATAGCGGAATTTGCCAAGACAGATTTAGGGTTGCCGGCAATGCCTTCAAAAAAGTGGGTAGCACTTATTTCCCTTGTTTTAATGACCAGCTTCGGCACCTGGGGTTTGCCACAAATGATTCAAAAATACTACGGTATTCGTGATGATGCGCAAGCAAAAAGAGGCATCGCCATTTCCACGTTTTTTGCCATTCTGGTTGCGGGTGGCGGTTATTTTATCGGCTCGCTCAGCCATATGTTTTTTACTGCGGAACAAATCAATGCGTTTCCGACTCCGCAGCAGGATTATATCGTGCCAAACATGCTCCAAACAGCGGACTTGCCTGCGGTTCTTGTAGGCATTGTTATCGTTCTTTTAATTGCGGCATCGGTGTCGACCCTCACTTCTATCACGCTCACCGCAAGCTCCACTCTTTCCATGGACTTTATCAAAGGCGTATTCAATAAGAATATGACGGATAAAAGAGTGACTCGGCTGACAAAAGGCCTGTGCGTTCTTTTTGTTGTTCTTTCGTACGTTGTCGCCAATACAAAAACCCCGATACTCGATATGATGAGCTACTCCTGGGGTATTCTTTCCGGCGCTTTCTTAGCGCCCTATGTGCTTGCGCTGTACTGGAAAGGTATGAACAAAATTGGCGCGTGGGCAGGTATGCTCACGGGCTTCTTTGTGGCCATGCCACCGGCAGCTTGCAAGTTGGTAACTATTTTTGCACAAGTACCCGGGCCAAAGGTTTTGGAAATTGCCGGTAAAGGCCCGAATTATGCTGTGGTGGCAATGGTTTCCTCTATCGTTGTTTGTGTGCTCGTCAGTGCTGTCACAAGCAAAAAAACACCTGCAAAAGAAGGCGACTTCTTTTATACCGGGGTTGTAGAAGCCGAATAACTATGCTATAATATCAACTGCAAATTATTGCATGCACAAACATGTGGACTAGGTTAAAACTGCCCTAACCCGCCGGATTTTAGCCAATGGGTTAGGGCGAAAAATTCAAATATACAAGATCAATCTTTGGCGAATTTTGGAGGAAATATGAAAGAACTGTTATTGGGCAACGAAGCTGTTGCGCGTGGTCTTTATGAGGGTGGTTGCCGTGTGGTTTCTAGCTATCCCGGTACACCGAGTACAGAAATTACCGAGTACGCGGCAAATTATGACGAAATATACAGTGAGTGGGCACCAAACGAAAAGGTGGCCATGGAGGTTGCCGGCGGCGCCTCCATTTCCGGTGCGCGTTCTTTTTGCGCTATGAAACATGTTGGGCTTAATGTGGCGGCAGACCCGCTGTTTACCCTTTCATATACGGGTGTCAATGCAGGGTTTGTCATTGCCGTGGCAGATGACCCGGGTATGCATTCGTCGCAAAACGAACAAGATTCCCGCCATTACGCAAAAGCATCAAAAATTATGATGCTCGAACCGGCGGATTCCGAAGAGTGCTTACAATATACAAAACACGCCTTTGAGTTGTCGGAACAGTTTGATACGCCCGTTATTATCAGGCTGACTACGCGCATTTCTCACTCGCGCAGCCTTGTGCAAACAGGGGAACGTGTGGATAACGGACTTAAGACCTACACGAAAGATGCGCAAAAATATGTCATGATGCCTGCTATGGCAAGACCACGGCATGAGATTATCGAAAAACGAATTGTAGCACAAACCGAATGGGCGGAAACTTCGCCTTTGAACCGGGTAGAGTGGAAGAGCAAAAAAATAGGGATCATAACCTCAGGTATAGCCTATCAGTATGCCAAAGAAGCACTTGGTGACAAAGCGTCCTACCTAAAACTCGGCTGTGTCTACCCTTTGCCGGTTAGGCTTATACAAAACTTTGCCGCACAGTGCGATAAAGTGTATGTAATCGAAGAGCTGGACGATATTATAGAAACGCAATGCGCTAAAAACGGCATTGAGGTAATCGGCAAAGCGGCATTTACCTTTTTGGGTGAATACTCGCAAAGCATGATTTTGAAAACGATTCTCGGGCAAGAAAAAGAGTCTTTTGCAACAGATATTTCTGTTCCGGGGCGCCCACCGGTGCTTTGCACGGGTTGCCCGCACAGAGGCTTGTTTTATGCGCTCAAAAAACTCAAAGTTTTTGTCAGCGGTGATATCGGTTGTTATACACTTGCCGCATTGCCGCCACTTGGCATGATGGATACCTGTTTTTGTATGGGAGCTTCCGTTTCCGCACTGCACGGGCGTAACAAGGCGGACCCGGCCAATGCTAAAAAATCCGTTGCCGTTATAGGGGACTCCACGTTTATCCATTCCGGTATAACGGGGCTTATCGATATTGCTTACAACAAAAGCGATTCCGTCGTTATTATTCTTGACAACAGCATCACCGGTATGACCGGTCATCAAGACAATCCAACGACCGGTAAAACGCTTAAAGGGGACCCGGCAGCAGCCGTGAACCTTGAATTGCTGGCCAAGGCCGTTGGTATCGAGCGCGTCGTGGTCGTTGACCCCAATAATTTACAAGCGACAGAAAAAACAATTAAAGCGGAGCTCGAAGCAGACGGACCTTCCGTTATTATTGCCAGGCGTCCCTGCGCGCTTTTAAAGTATGTCAAGCACAGTGCCCCTCTTAAGGTGGACAGAGAAAAATGCACGTCTTGTAAAATGTGCATGCGTATCGGTTGCCCCGCAATCAGCATGAAAGATGGCAAAGCATCGATTGACGCCACACAATGTGTCGGCTGCGGTGTTTGCGTGCAGCTGTGTAATTTCGGTGCCATATCGTAACACCAAACACGCTGCAAAGCGTTTTACGGCAAAAATAGTTCTCTCGTGCTAACATGGAAAGGGTTGTTTAATATGTCTGTAAATAGTATTGTAATAGTAGGTGTCGGTGGCCAAGGGACCTTGCTTGCAAGCCGGCTACTCGGCAATGTTTTGCTTAGCCGGGGGTACGATGTCAAGGTATCCGAAGTGCACGGCATGAGTCAACGCGGCGGTGCGGTTGTCACCTATGTAAAATACGGTGAAAATGTTGCGTCGCCCGTTATTAGACTAGGCGAAGCGGATATCATCTTAGCGTTTGAGACACTCGAAGCGGCACGGTGGATTGACTTTTTGAAGCCTGAGGGAAAAATGGTTGTCAATACGCAGCAAATTGACCCCATGCCCGTGGTTACCGGCAAGGCGATTTACCCCGAGGGTGTGCTTGAAAAATTGCGTGCCGCCGGTGCCGATGTTACCGAAATCGACGCCTTGCCCTTAGCGGAACAAGCAGGTTCAACAAAAGCCGTTAATGTTGTTTTGATTGGCGCAATGGCAAGCAGGATGGATTTCCCCATTGAAGTTTGGCACACGGCAATCAAAGAAACGGTTCCTCCGAAATTTGTTGAAATGAACCTCAAGGCTTTTGCATTGGGTTATAATTTTAAGTAGTCATGAAAGGATTTGTCCCTTATGCACAATTACTTTAATGCGGAGATTGAAACCGCCTCCCGTGAATACCTGCATGCTGTTCAAAGCGCGCGATTGATAAAAATGGTTTACAGTTGTTACAACAACGTTCCTTTTTATAAAAAGAAGTTTGACGAGATGGGTCTGTTGCCGCAGGATATAAAATCGATAGACGATATTTCAAAACTTCCCTTTACCGTAAAGCAAGATTTGCGTGACAACTATCCATTTGATTTGTTTGCCGTACCAAAAGAAGAGGTTGTTCGTATTCATGCCTCTTCCGGTACGACGGGCAAACAAACGGTTGTCGGTTATACCAAAAGAGATATTGACCACTGGTCCGAAGGGTGCGCAAGAGCCATTGTCGCCGCAGGTGGCACAGAGTCGGACTCCGTGCATATTTCTTACGGTTACGGCCTCTTTACCGGTGGCCTCGGCCTTCACTACGGTGCGGAAAAAATGAACGCCACCGTGATCCCCGTGTCCTCGGGTAACACAAGCCGCCAAGTACAAATTTTGCAAGATTTTGCTTCTGATATTCTCTGCTGTACGCCTTCTTACGCCCTGTTTATTGGTGAAACGATCAAGGAAATGGGTGTAGACCCGAAGAGCTTGCCCGTGCGCGCGGCTATCTGTGGTGCAGAGCCGTGGAGCGAGAATATGCGAAAAGAAATTGAAAAGTCACTGGCTGTTAAAGCTTATGATATTTACGGCCTTTCGGAGATCGCCGGCCCCGGTGTCGGCTATGAGTGTTGTGCACAAGACGGTATGCATATTTGCGAAGATTTTTTCTACCCTGAGGTTCTGGACTCGGAAACGCTGGAGCCCTTGCCGGACGGTGAGTTCGGGGAGCTGGTGTTTACCTGTATCGGCAAAGAAGCCTTGCCGCTTGTGCGTTACAGAACCCGTGACATATCCGCGCTCACGCATGAAAAATGCGCTTGCGGTCGAACACTTGTCAAAATGCAAAAACCGCGTGGCCGTTCGGACGATATGCTGATTATACGCGGCGTAAATGTTTTCCCCTCCCAAGTGGAGCATGTGATTCTTTCCTTGGGGATGGAACCCAATTATCAAATCGTCGTTGACCGTGTTCATAACCTTGATGTTATGACGGTGAAGGTTGAAATGTCGGAAGCCCTTTTTTCGGACTCGGTGCGCAAAATTGAAGAGACGGAGATTAGAATCCGTTCTGCCTTGCAAGATACCCTGGGTGTTGCGGCAACCGTACACCTTGTCGAACCCCGTACGCTTCCCCGTTCGGAAGGCAAAGCGGTAAGGGTCTTGGATAATCGAAAACTTTAAACCAAACGTGTAAGCGACAATTTATGAAGGAGGAATACTTATGTCAATCAAGCAAATTTCAATTTTTGTTGAAAACAAGCCGGGCAGGTTGGCGAATATCACCACCATGCTCGCAAAGAAAGACATTGATATCCGTGCTCTTTCCATTGCCGACACCACCGATTACGGCATTTTGCGCCTGATTGTCAGCCGGCCGGACGAAGCGGTTGAAATTATCCGTGAAGAGGGCATGACGGTTTCCTCAACCGATGTAATCGGTATTGTTATCCCGGACGAGCCGGGCGGGTTTGCCAAGGCAATCAATGTGCTTGCGGACAAAGGTATTGGTGTGGAATACGCATACGCCTTTATCACCCCTGAACACGGGAAGGCCTATATCATTATCCGAGTGGCGGACAACGACATTGCAACGGAAATCTTGTCGACAGCCGGCATTCAGCTTATTGAACAAACAGATATTTTTAAATAATTTGCAAACGGCTCTTTTACCGCGGACAGCCCGCAGGTCGGCGGGAGAGCCGTTTTGCCTAAAGGAAGAAGAGTATGTATAAAAACAATTGGGAGTCCCTCAACGCCCGCCCAATACCCTCATGGTTTGAGGATGCCAAATTTGGTATCTTCATCCACTGGGGGTTATATTCTGTCCCGGCATATGCCCCAAAGGGTAATTATGCCGAATGGTACGGTTACCATATGCACGAAAAAGACAACCCGACTTATAAGTTTCATATCGAGCAATTCGGTGAAAACTTCAAATATGCCGACTTTGTCAAAGACTTTAAAGCGGAACTCTTCGATGCAGACCAATGGGTAGAGCTGTTTGAAAAATCCGGTGCAAAATACATCAACATTGTCTCCAAACACCACGATGGATTTTGTATGTATCAGAGCGATTATGCCTGGAATTGGAACAGCGTTGATGTCGGACCGCATAAGGATTTTTGTGCACAGCTGAAGGCTGCGTGTGATAAGACCGATGTAAAATTCGGTGCCTACCACTCCGTATATGAGTGGTATCATCCGCTTTATCTCAAAGACCCGGAACAGTATGCGGTGGAACACCTGATTCCCATGCTAAAGGAGTTCATCGAAAAATATCAGCCGCACACCTTGTTTACAGACGGGGAGTGGGAACACGAAAGTGCTGTCTGGCACAGTACGGACTTTTTAACCTGGCTTTACAATGAATCAAGCGTTAAAGACTTCATCGTGCCAAACGATCGCTGGGGCAAGGAAACAAGGGGACGCTTAGGCGGCAACTTTACCTCCGAGTACGGTATGATTGAAGGCGGCAGAAGTATTGAGGAGCTTGAGGACAAAAGAGTCTTTGAAGAGTGTCGTGGTATCGGCGCTTCTTTCGGCTTTAACCGCATCGAAGACCTTGGTTTTTATGCATCGGCAGAGGACTTAATCGAAATGCTGGTAGATTTAGTCAGTGCCGGGGGTAATTTCCTGCTCAATGTCGGTCCCGCGGCGGACGGCACTATTCCTGTGATTATGCAAGAGCGCCTCCTGCAAATCGGTGAATGGCTGGAACTCAACGGCGAAGGTATTTACGCCAGTCGCAAATACAAAAAAAGCACACAAAAAGAGGTTTGTTATACCAAGCGGGACGGTCATATATACGCTTTTCTCAAACGCTTTCCCGCAGGTGAAGTCGTTTTGAACGATGTTGACTTTAGTGAAGATATGAAAGTGTCGCTTTTAGGCGCACCCGAAAAAATTGAAACCGCAAACGAAAACGGCCGATTAAAGCTTATTATCCCCACCCTCAATCCGGACAAAATCAAAGCAGAATATATTTATGTGTTTAAGCTGACAAAAGAGCAATAGGGCATTTTGCCATTGCTTTCGAACAAAGAGAAAGAGGTTAAAACGATGCATGATATTGTTATTATCGGGAAAGGCCCCGCCGGTATTTCCGCAGCACTTTATGCCGTTCGTGCGGGGATGAAAACCCTTGTCATCGGCAACGGAATCGGCATGCTGGAAAAAGCCGAGCAAGTAGATAATTACTACGGGTTAGAAAAATCTTTGTCCGGTACGGAAATACAGCGACGCGGTGAGGAGCAATTGGCTGCCCTTGGCGGCGAACTTGTCCATGCCGAAGTCACGGGTATCGGCTTTGGCGAAGGCTATCTTGTCGAAACCGACACGGACGAGTTCCCGTGTAAAGCTGTTATTATCGCCGTGGGTAAATCCTTTAAAAGAGTCAAAATAGCCGGCATCGGTGATTTTGAAGGTAAGGGTGTCAGCTATTGCGCCGTTTGCGATGGGTTTTTCTTTAAAGAAAAAGTGCTGGGGGTTCTGGGCGACGGTAATTACGCTTTGAAAGAAGCAAAGCATCTGGCCGGTTTTGCGAAAGAAATTACGATATTTACGAATGGCAAACCATTTACCGCAACGGGCGAAAATAGCTTTGCTGTGGAAACGGGTGCAGTCGAAAAGTTGACGGGGGACGGCAAGTTACAAGCGCTTGTCCTGCAAGATGGGCGTGAAAAAGCGATTGATGGTTTGTTTGTAGCGGTCGGTCAGGCTTCCGCCATCGATTTTGCCCTCAAACTCGGTATAGAAGTAGTTAATGGCAACATTACAGTCAATGCAGATGGCATGACCAATTTGCCTGGCATTTTTGCCGCCGGTGACTGTATCGGTGGGTTAAACCAAATGTCCACTGCCGTGGGCGAGGGTGCCCTTGCCGGCCAGCGTGCCGCCGAGTATGTTAAAAAGAATAAATAGGCAATGCCCATCGCTTCTAAAATATCCCGAACAGGAGGTTCCCGCATGACTCTTACTTCTACCATAGGCATTGTCGCATTCGTCGCCTTTGCCTCCCTCGCCGGGTCTTACGGCTGGGGTATGCGCGGGTGCAAAATCGGTGGCGAAAAGGGCGCTATGCTGCCCGGTGCTTTTCTGGGACTGATTTTTGCATGGTTTTCCGGTTCGGAGATTATCCGTGAAAATTTTTGGATATTTTCAGCCGTCGGCGCGTTAGCGATGTTTTTCGGCGGTACACAAACTTATGGTGAAACGCTTGGCTTTATCGTCAAGTCCAAGCCACCGGATAATTATGCCAAGGGGATGTACGGCGTTCTCATAAAAGGTGCGCTGTGGTTTGGTATATTCGGCGCATTTATGGGGATTGCTTTTACAGCGATGACGGGTTCCTACTACAAATGGCAGGATTTTATCATCTTTTTCTCCCTGCTTGTTCCGTTGCGCTTTATCGGCATTCTGCTGTTTAATCGACCGCTCAATCCAAAAGAAAACAAGTTTCCAAAGTTCTACTTTTCCGCCACCCGTCAAGAAAGTTGGGGTGGGCTACTTTTCCTGCTCGTCATGTTAATCATTTTAATGGCCGTTAGGCGCGACACTTTTTCCTTGTTGTTCTGCCTTACCGGGGTTCTCAGCGGTTCACTTGGCTGGGCGCTTGGCATCAACCTCTTTTATCTGGCCAATCATCCGCTTAAAAGCGGCAGGTACTTATATGGCTCTTTGCAGAAAAAGGGTTTCATCGGTGGCTGGAAAATTATGGAGTTCACCCTCGGTGCCGTCGGTGGGCTAGGCACTGCACTGTATTTCTGCCTAAACTATGCCAAACTGCAGACAATAACCGGCATCATTGATGCAAACGGAGCACTTTGGAACCCGCTTGCGGGCAAGCAGAACACGGCAGCCTGGGTTTCACTCGTTCTTATCTTAGTGACCGGTTTTCAATACCTGTTCCAAAGCACTTACCGAAAAAATGTAAAAGCAAAAAGCAAAACAGACTACCTCGGTCTGCTTTTTGAGTGGCTTGAACAACCCTTCTATTCCTACATTCCGCTGATGTTTATACTGCTCGGCGGTGTAAAAACAGCTCAGATTGTATCTTTCTTTGTCATGTTCTGGGTCATTGCGGAAATGGACTTTTTCGAACGCTTTATTCAAAAAAAGACACGTTGGTTGTGGTTCATCGTTTTTATCGGCGGCTGCGTGGCGGTGCTTGCCGGCGAGATATTCTTACCCAACAGCTATACGGCATGGCAGACTTGGCTCTTGTACTGTGTAGCATATGAGTTTTTTGAAATCTGCTGGGTGATACAAGTTAGTAAGGACCAACAGAAAAAGCAAGAAGCGGGGAGCGAGAAAAAGCCGTTTTACAAGCGGTTGCGGCGACTGAACGAACCGCTCGTTCACGGGTATTTCCTGCTACAAATCACGGCGCTTTTGATTATCGGCTTCTTTGTGTTCCGCTAAAAAGGTCTATTTTTGAATAAGCAATTAAATGTTTCGCACCTGTTTACTTTCACGATGCGATGTGGTAAACTATGTTTGTCTTGAGGAGGCGTAACAGTGAACAATAAATTAAAAAATGAGAATACTGATTTCCTATTCAAAGCCATCTTAACGCTTGAGAATATGGAAGAATGCTATGAGTTCTTTGAAGACTTATGCACAGTTATTGAAATTAAAGCGCTCTCCCAGCGTATTGCGGTCGCTAAAATGCTCAGCGAAAAAAAGGTGTATAGCGACATTGTGAAGGAGACGGGCGCGAGCACCGCAACCATCAGCCGGGTGAACCGCTCACTGACTAACGGGTGCGACAGTTACGAAAAGATATTCGCAAGGATGGAAGAAGACGAAAAATGAGCAGCTACGGTATTTTTGCCCGGTTTTATGACAAGTTGACCGGTAATGTCGAATATGAAAAGCGTGCGGAATATTTTCGCACGCTTCTTTCCGCAAACGGGGTAAAGGGTGGCTCTGTGTTGGACCTCGCTTGCGGTACAGGTCGATTGCTTTATGAAATGGCGGCGTTCGGCTTTGATGTTATCGGCGTGGATGCGAGTGCGGAGATGCTTTGCATCGCCCAATCACATCCAAAGGCCGGTGAAGTCAAGCCTTTGTTGCTGTGCCAGCGTATGCAAAACCTTGACTTGTATGACACCGTGGACGCTGTTGTGTGCAGTTTAGATAGCATCAACCACCTCACCTCCCCTCAAGATGTTAAGGCGGCCTTCGGGCGGGTATCCTTGTTCCTAAACCCCGGCGGCGTCTTTGTTTTTGATGTCAACACCGTTTTTAAACATAGGAACATCCTTGCAAACAATACCTTTGTTTATGATTTGGACGAACTCTATTGTGTCTGGCAAAACGAGTTAGATAGCGATACAGATACGGTAGAAATTACACTCGATTTTTTCCAAGAGGATGGGGACGCGTATTACCGCAGTTCGGAATCCTTTTCCGAGCGCGCTTATTCGCTTGACCAACTGCAAAAATGGCTTGAGCATGCAGGCTTGACGGTAACCGGTATTTATGAAGAATTAACACAAAATCCCCCGCGGGAGGACACGCAAAAGCTGGTCTTTACTGCAGTAAAACAGCATATAAATGCTGTAGGAGGGTGACCGATGGGTAAACTTGTTCGCTGCATATCAAACGACGGTACCGTTACCGTTATAGCGGCCGACACCACCGACATGGTGGAGCAAGCACAGCAAATTCACACGACATCTGCCGTCACATCGGCTGCTTTGGGGCGGCTACTTACAGCCGCTTGCTTTATGGGCACCGTGCTCAAGAATGACACCGACAACGTCACGCTACGCATCAACGGCGGTGGACCCGCAGGCTCAGTGATTGCCGTGGCGGACAGCAAAGGCAATACCCGCGGCTACGTGTCTAACCCGATTGTCGAAATCCCACTGAGCGAAAAAGGGAAACTCGATGTCGGTACCGCAGTAGGTACAGACGGAACGCTCATGGTGATGAAGGATTTAGGACTTAAAGAACCCTATATAGGTCAAGTCCCGATTGTATCGGGCGAAATTGCCCAAGACATCACAAGTTATTACGCAGTCAGCGAACAAACACCGACAGTCTGCGCCTTAGGTGTGTTGGTCAACACCGATTTAAGCATCAAAGCCGCAGGAGGGTTTATCATTCAGTTGCTACCAACGGCAGCTGACGACGCCATAGACGCTGTGGAACGCTGTATTAAAGGAATTGAACCCGTAACCGCAATGCTCTCAAAAGGCATGACACCGGAAGAGATTTGCAGAAAAGTCTTGCCGGAGTTTGAACTGGAAGTGCTGGACACCGCGGAGCCTGCATATGTGTGCAACTGCTCCGCACAAAGGGTCATCAAAGCCCTCATCAGCATCGGTGCCGAGGAGCTGGAATCCATCGCGCAAGACGAGCGCACGGAAGTCTGCTGCCACTTTTGTTCCAAACGATATATCTTTACGCCGGACGAGATAAAAAGTATTCTGGCAGACGCAAAATAAATTATCGGAAAACACTTAAAAACTTGTTATTTTGTGTTGACAACAAGTCTTATTTATAGTATATTATACACCGTCGCCATTGGCAGCGACGATGGCTTGGGAGCATAGCTCAGCTGGTAGAGCACTTGCCTTACAAGCAAGGGGTCACAGGTTCGAAACCTGTTGCTCCCACCAAATGGCCCGGTAGTTCAGCTGGTTAGAACGCTAGCCTGTCACGCTAGAGGTCGACGGTTCGAGTCCGTTCCGGG
>CAZMSM010000009.1:0-45971 GCA_964568955.1 uncultured Eubacteriales bacterium
AGCGTTTGTGCTATCTGTTGTACTGGTTGGTATAGAATTTAAAAAACAAAAAAAACTCGCTTATAATTTAAGCCATAGCATATAGCTATTATCCACAGCTACTGAGCAAGTGTTATCAATACCGATAACAAAATGATAACATTAGCTTATATAGGCAGGATAATATGGATATATCAAATAATCAAAGGATTTACATACTCGGCAGAGAATAATTTCTAAACAAAATTAGTTAGGAAAAGTCGAGTGGGAGTAAGGGGCATACCCCTTTGCTTTTAAGAATATTTAAAGTTCGAAAATTAATGAGGAGAAAATCTATGGAGTGGTGGTCTTCAGAAAAAGATATACCGTATAAAGATCTGAATTTTAACAAAATTATAAATGGTTTTGTTTATAACTGTCCATCTTCAACTATGGAAAAGGAAAAGAATAAAATTAAAGATTGTAAAAAAGGTGTGCCAAAATACGAAATATTCTACAAGCCTGTAAGTGCCCGAGGAAAATCTTTTAGGGAAAGGAATATTAATGGTAGTCTACTTATAACAATTTTAACTCAAATAAAAAGACCCCTATCTAAAAAGAGTTCTTATTTAAGGGTTGAGCAAAAAAATAATTTAACAATTGAAAAATCAGTCCAAGAAACTATTAAGAATTCGACATTAAAGGATCCTAACTTTGAATTAATAGCATTTCATGTCCATAGTAATATGTCTGATACGGAAGCTATATACTACTATATACGCAATGCATTTGCACACGGATCTTTCGAGGTACGCAAATCAGGTAAGGAGCCAATTTATCTTTTGGAGAGTCGCAATAAGAAAAAAATCAAAGCACGGATGAGATTAAAAGAGAGTTCATTACTTAATTATATTGAGTATTCAGAATTATCAGCTGGTCAGATTAAAAAAATGCAAAAACCAAAAAAGAAATAATTTTGATAATAGTAGGTACTGTTATCACATCACCTTAAGTCTTTGTTTTGGTAAGATTGTAAAAGAAAGCAGTTGTTCATTTTTTCTCTTTAGTCTTTCACAAACCACTAATAACAAAAGGAGGAATTTTTATGTCAGACAAAAAAATGATTCAGTTATTTAAAAGCATTCGAATACCTTTCTTTTTAGGACAGACTATTTTGCTGGTTACATCAGCTTACTTGCTTGCTACAAAAAATGAGAACTGGCTTTATCCAATCTCTTTACTTTTGTTTCAACAAATTATTCTGTGGGCAGGTTATATTTATTACAGTAAAAAGTAAAAGCTAAATTAAAAGGCTAAATAAAGCGCCCTGCTACTCTGAATGTTACAGAAAAATCAGAAAAGCAACAATTTTTCATACACAGTTCTTACAGTTTGTGTGCTAAAAATTTGATATTCGGTTATGATACATCGAAATACACTTTGGGCGAGGGCACGAGCAAAACAAAAGTCCTCGTCCCGAAAGACAAGAACTTTAGAGCTGAACAAATGACAAGAAACTCAGGTGCCTTAAGCGCATCCTTTTAAGGTCGGGATATTCAAAAAAAATCTTTGCATAATGCCGGTTATCATAATGATGGTAGCCGGTATTATTAATGATATGGATATGTGCATTAGATTGTTATTGACCATGTTTACTAAATTAAAGCCGATAACCGAACCTACGAGGAAGGCCATCCAGCGCAAAACCCAGAAGATAACCATCGGCCAGTTTCTTTCGGCTATGCTGATTCCTATATCGGTAGCCGGTCCCGTTAAGTGTGTTGTGCGGTTGATTGACGTTAAACTGGTTGCTGCGTTCTGACACCCCATAGCCATGGGTATAAGCATCGTGTATATAGTTGATTCCTTCAAAAACACAGGGAAAGATGCGATGATAATGAGAATGCCCGTTAAAAACAGACTGCCCATCAGTCCTGTTTTTGCGCTTATTTTAGTGGAAAGGTAAGCGCCCACTATAAAGGCGACAACGACCAGTCCGATACTCAAAAATGCTTTTAAATCCCACATAAACATCCAATAACCGAGGCTTAGTCCGCGGCCGGTCATAAACGCGGAATTATCATTTAAAAATAGTTTTACTCCAATAGCGTCAATCCATCCTGCGGTCATAGAAAGAATAAAACCTATCATGTTAACGCCTATTAAAGCTTGATTCTTATATGTGTTCTTCACTGCCGCGCCAATACTGTTATCCAATAAAAAGGCTCCTTCATTTTTTATTCTATTATAGCATATATTGGTAATTATATCTATCCTAATTGGTAATTGATTTGATATCCGATCACACAAAAGTAATCAATACGCCCCTTTTGAATATCCTGCCGAGATAAAAAGCATATTGGAAATCGTTGATATTTGCAATACTTGTCAGCTCTTATTCATCATATACGTGCTGCAGGGCTACGTGCGACGACGATTCTGATATAATTTTTAATTTACTTTGTACACCTTTTAAACAATTTGTAAACTCTTTCTATACATTCTTGATAAAAAGATAGGTTTGTGGTATAAGTATAGTGAGGTTGGCACTCACGGGCCAAGGGTGCTAACAAATAATAAAATACGATAGGAGTTGTTTTTTATGGCAAGACTGATACCCTATAACCGTAGAAAAGACGAACTGGTAAACACCGGATTCGGCGACTTCTACAATATGCTCGATGACTTTTTTAACGATGACTGGGGCACGAGAAGAAGCCTGGCACACGACACTTTTAAAGTTGATGTTAAGGAAGATGAAAAAAGCTACAGTATTGAAGCAGAGTTACCGGGTGTGAATAAAGACGAGGTTGATATTTCGCTTGACGATGGCAGACTCCAAATAACCGTTACCCGCGAAGACAAGGTAGAGGAAGATAAGAAGGACTACATCCACAGGGAAAGACGCTATTGTTCCATGCAACGTAGCTTGTATTTGGCAGATGCCGATGGTACACAAGTAAAAGCAAAACTTGAAAACGGCGAATTAAAAATTGATGTTCCGAAAAAAGAAAAAGTCGACACAAGCATTAAAATTGATGTCGAATAACTTTGTTGATAAAAAGAGTGCATCGTTGGCCCACGGTGCACTCTTTTTTATTTGCGGGACGAAACTATTCCTGTTCTGCACCGTCATCTAATTCTTCATTCTCTTCTTCGTGTAATTCATCGTCAGTTTCCACAGGCATCGTTTCTTTCCGCTTAGACCAGTTCATCAAATACAAGGCTCCTATGGCAATAGCAGGCACGGCAATAAGCAAGCTTAATGCAAACGCGGTGTACCACGCTATACCGAGCCGGTTATGATCAAGAACTGATTTAATCATATGAGCGAAACCGACTAGCACAAACGCTATCCCGGCGGTTTTCTCATAGTTCCAGGAGATAGCAATTATTGCAATGATGATGAATGCGGGAATATTCTGTTTGAAAAGCTCAACCACAAAAGGATTTAAGTTGGTAGCCGCAGTGCTGTCAGACAGAAAGCCGGCTATATAATCCTTAACACTTATAGCAAGTTCCACAATGCTCATGCCGGGGGGAATGGCTTTATACGAAAACGCCATAAGAACCGCCGCAAAAATAAATGCTAACACGCGGGGTGCCCATAAAAGAATTTTAGCCTTTTTGTCTTCCATGCTATTTGCCTCCGATTCGTTTGTTTGCAGTCTGTATAAATATTGGGGTTTCCACCTGCTATTGTATATGCCATCTTGCGTTCATGTCAAGGGCATTGCGAAATCATCCATGGGACTGCGTATTTTTAGTGTTTTTCGTGGTTCCCATCAGTCTTCTTTGAGCAGGGCAATCTGCCCGGGCGATAGCCAAATCCCGGCTGTTTGACCCCTTTGGACATCTTTTTCGCCAACCGGGTCTGTGTGTACGTGGATTGCGCTAAACTTATTGCCGTAACTGCATTGCATTAAGTTGAACCCGGTTTTCATGGTGATACTGACATAGGTTGACTCCTCCGGCGAATTGCAACAGACAATATAATAGGTATTCCCCTCTTCATCATAAAAGCGGGAAAATATCAACGGTACGTCGTCGTTTGAATCAATCTCCAACACGTTGCCGAACGGTTTGAACAGCGACACACCACCGTAAGCTTTACCAACATGGTAGCAAGTATCAATTTTTAGTCGTGTAATAATTTCACCGCAATAATTGTTAAAAACACGGTTCACTTCCGACATATCTGTGAAAGCCTGTGTCCGCTCGCCCAATTGGTTAATAGGTGCGTTGCGGTAGTTGTCTTGAATGCCGGGCATTTGAATCACATACCAGGAGACACCGGCAGCCCCGTGTGCCACAGATGTGCCAAGCTGCCACTGCAAATCGTTTTTTGACGGGCAGCGGTAGCGATAGTGTCCGCAGGAAAGTGCTGTGTTGAAAAACGGCACGCCTAAGCGTTTGGTCGCCAGACCATATTCCTTCAAGTTTTCAAAATATATATCCAACCCATCAAATTCGTCTTGCATTTGAGCATAGCAATCGTATGACAAAAGTTTGGCATTACCTTCCTGCACAACGCGGCCAAGGTAATCCGCAAGGTTATCCGAGCCAATGCGCGAGGCTAACCATGTGAACCAAGGCAGTAAATTGAGGAATGCGATAAGATGAGTCGCCATTTCCCCCTGAATTCGCAGTGCCGAAAAAGCATCCGCCGCCTCATTAGCATCCGGCTCATCACCGGCGAAGAAACCATAAACGGCAGGATGAGAACCGTAATCGTCAAGTGCCTGTTTAAATAGCTCTCTATACCCATCCTCGCCAAGTTCTGTCAGGTTACGCCAGTGTGTACGGTAATCGCGTAAAATCACCTTGATATTAAGCTCCGCCGAACGGTCAAGGAGTTTAATGACATCGCCTTTGTCCGCAGAGGAATAACCCGGTGACATGGCAAGCGTGATGCCCAAATCCCGCCACATGGCAGGCGCGTCGGGCACCAGTTGGTGCATACTGATGTTGCTCCAAAAGCTGATGGGGTATTTGGGCATGGGTAAAACCTCCTCATTGCGTTACGTTGCTTTCGATGAAAAACGGCTGAAATCACGAAACGGCCGAAACGGATTTAACCGCATTGATAACAATTCCAAAAAGCTTAAATATGATGCCAAAGGCATAGCCGGTCTCGGTAATCATTACTGTTTTGCCTGTCAAATCCCAAATTGCTCCGTAGGGTTCGAGGGTTTCGTTTAGGTCACCGGGGGCATACATGTCGTCTGTGATACCGCTTAGCAAGGGTTTCATCACCTCAACGAAAACAAGCTTTGCCGCGCTTTGTATGTAAATTTGTTTGGCAAGAGGTGTATAGAAGTTTTCTGTTATGTTAAAGCCTGCGGCGGGTAGTCCAATGCTTGTAAACAGGACGTTTGCCATGTTCACAGGGATGTTGGTCAGTGCATAGACAAGTGCTGCATTGAAGCCTTGCCTGAACAAGGTAATTTCAGGAGAATTGTAAGGCATATTTTCGTCGCCTGCGTAGTGGTGGGCGTAAATCGTTCCGCCAATTTCCAACACATTGTTATAGTCACTTGCTTGTAGTGTTACTCCGGCTTTTGCAGCAATTTCTTCAAGGCTGTCTATTGCCGGCGTTCCTGCTTTGTCATACAAAGGCATCTTGAGTGCATCCGCAAGGGTGTTCAGGGCTGTAGCGAGTGCGTCATACGCGGGGGTGCCCTCTTCGATTTTCAGTGAACGGGCAAGTTTGCTCGTATTTTGAGGTAAATCATATGCCGCCCTAACGATGCTTGCTTTAAAATAGTCATGGCTATAGGTTGGAAAATCATGCTGAATCAAATCGAGCTGTGCCGGGTTGTAACCGGGGGGCAGGTAGGACATATCGACAGTATCGATGTATTCCGTTTTAACGTCAATTGCAGTGTCCGAAAATGTAACTTCGCGGTAAGAGTTGGGGTAGGTTATCAAGCTACATGTTTCAATGTCGTATATCCTGTTCCCGTTTGCGGAAACTGCCATTGAAATATCATTCGTGTGCCCATGTCCCGTAAAAAAGACTTTTATGCCCCAATCGGCAAACTTCGTGGCGTTTTCTCTGTAATTTTCCAAACAAAGCATGTTGCCGGTCAAGCTTTGAATGCCGAAGTGTTCAAGGGCGTTGTGGTGAACCATGCCGATAAGCTTTTTGCCGTCCTGTTTCGCCTGATTTACTTGTACTTCTATCCAAGCGAGTAATTCCGGCGTTACTTGGCTGCCGTCTTGCCTGTAAATACAAGCATCCAGGGCAAGCAGGCGGTAGTCGTTGTCCAGTTCCGCCGTATAAGAACCGGAGCTATCGTGTGCAACCAGTGCGTCACTGTAACCGAGGTCTGCATAAACGGATAAAAAATCCGACAAATCCAGCCGACCGGACGATGCGGAAGTGCGAATATCATGATTGCCCGGTATCACAAATATTTTTTTGCCGGTTCTTTGTTTGAACTCGTTGAGAATGGCGGCAATACCTAAGTGCTGATCCCAATGCCCATCCAGGCTAATGTCACCGGGGATAAGTAAATATTTTGCGGAGGATTTTTCGAACCTTGAGAGGAATTCATATATGATTGCGTCCGACTCAAACACCAGCATTCCCTTGTCGTTCACATGAGCATACAGTGGGTCACCCGGTAGCATGTTCTGCCCCTCTATCGGTCCAATCGAACTATGTGGCTGGTAGTGAATATCCGCGGCAACCCACACAGACAGGGGTTGTTCTGCTTTGGCAGAGGCACCGACAAAGGTCATCAACAAGGCAAAGCAAAGGATAAGGCAGGAGCTTGACTTAAGCATTTTTTTCAACAGATTCAAATCCTTTCAAAATTCATTATAAAATCTTTTTCAAGTATTGACCGGTAAAAGAACTTTCAACCAAGGCGACTTGTTCCGGGGTACCTTGTGCCACTATTTTACCGCCCCTGTCCCCACCGTAGGGACCCAAATCGATAATATAGTCGGCGGTTTTGATGACATCCAGGTTATGTTCTATCACGACAACCGTGTTGCCCGTATCAACCAATTTTTGCAGTACCTCGATAAGCCTGTGCACATCTGCGGTATGTAAGCCGGTCGTCGGTTCATCTAAAATATAGATGGTTCTGCCCGTTGCCCGTTTTGAAAGCTCGGTAGACAGCTTGACGCGCTGGGCTTCTCCACCGGAAAGGGTGGTTGCGGGCTGGCCAATTTTTATGTAGCCGAGGCCGACATCAAAAAGTGTTTGCAGCTTACGCTGAATTTTTGGCACGGTGCCGAAAAAGCTTAAGCCTTCCTCAACGGTCATTTCCAACACATCATAAATGTTTTTGTTTTTAAACTTAACCTCTAAGGTTTCCCGATTATAACGCGCACCTTTGCAGACTTCACAGGGCACGTAAATATCTGCTAAAAAATGCATTTCAATTTTTACAATTCCGTCGCCTTGGCATGCCTCACAGCGGCCGCCTTTTACGTTAAATGAAAAACGGCTTGATTTGTAGCCACGTGTTTTGGCATCCATCGTTGAAGCATACAATTCGCGAATATAGGTGAAAACACCCGTATACGTTGCCGGATTTGAACGCGGTGTGCGACCAATCGGCGACTGGTCAATATTGATGACCTTATCGAGTTCCCAAATACCCTTTATTTTTTTATGTGCACCGGCATATTTCTTTGCGCCGTTAAGCTCTGCTGCAAGTTTTTTATATAAAACTTCATTTATCAACGACGACTTACCAGAACCTGAAACACCCGTAACCGCAACAAATTCGCCAAGTGGTATGGTGACATCAATATTATCCAAGTTGTTTTCGCTCGCGCCGAGGATTTTTAGTTGCTTACCGTTGCCTTTGCGCCGTGTTTCGGGAACCGGAATAAAGCGCTTGCCGCTTAAATATTGACCCGTTAAGGATTCCTCACACGCTTTTATATCGTCAATCGTGCCGGTACAAACCACCTTGCCGCCGTGAATCCCCGCCCCCGGCCCAATGTCCACAATATAATCTGCCGCATACATCGTTTCCTCATCGTGCTCAACAACAATCAGGGTGTTGCCTAAATCACGCAGCTTCTTTAGCGTGACCATCAGTTTGGCGTTATCACGCTGGTGCAAACCAATGCTGGGTTCGTCCAAAATGTATAACACGCCCATGAGTGAAGAACCGATTTGCGTTGCCAAGCGGATTCGCTGGCTCTCGCCGCCGGAAAGGCTACCCGAAGAGCGCGCAAGGGTGAGGTATTCAAGCCCCACGCTGCTTAAAAAGCTCATGCGCCCACCAATTTCTTTAAGCACGGGGGTCGCTATCGTCTGATCTCTTTGCCTTAACTCCAAGCTGTTAATAAATGCAAGGCCTTTATTAATCGGTTTGTTTACAAAGGCATCAATATTGATGCCACCGACGGTTACGCAAAGCGATTCCGGGCGCAGCCTTGCGCCGTTGCAATCCGGGCATTTTGTGGTGGACATATATTGCTCAATTTCGGCCCTGGCCCAATCGCTTGTTGTTTCTTTATGGCGACGTTCAAGATTGTTTACCAGCCCTTCAAATTCGGTTGAATAGGTTCCGCTGCCGTACTCATTACGGCGACGGAGCTTTATTTTTTTACCCTTTGTTCCATAAAGCAAGGCTTTAATCGCTTTGGCCGGCAGGTCTTTCACCGGAGTATCCATGGAAAAACCGAAATATTCCGCAAGCCCTTCATAATACATTTGAGCAATCGTGCCGCCTTCGGCAATAGACCAGCCGCAAGCCTTGACCGCCCCTTGCCGCATAGAAAGACTTTTATCGGGTATAATCAAATCCGGGTCCGGTTTCATAAAAACGCTAAGCCCTGTGCACGTTGGACAGGCGCCGAAAGGGTTGTTGAAGGAAAACATACGTGGGGCCAGTTCTTCCATGCTGACACCGTGCTCGGGGCAAGCATAATTTTGGGAGAAAAGCAGCTCGTCCCCATCAATAACATCAATGAGCAACATCCCACCCGAAAGAACAGTGGCCGTTTCAATGGAATCGGCAAGGCGGCCGCGTATATCATCTTGAATAACAAGGCGGTCAACAATTATTTCAATGGTATGGTTTTTGTTTTTATCAAGATTGATTGTTTCGGTCAGTTCGTAAATATTACCATCAATTCTTGCTCGGACAAAACCGCTTTTTCGGGCAGAATCCAGTTCTTTGGTATGCTCCCCTTTTCGCCCCCTGACAATCGGCGACATGATCTGAAACTTTGTGCCAAGCGGCAACGCCAGCACCTTGTCGACAATATCGTCCACCGTTTGACGTGTTATTTCCCTGCCGCATACAGGGCAGTGTGGGATACCGATACGGGCAAAAAGCAAGCGCAGGTAATCATATATTTCCGTCACGGTGCCAACCGTTGAACGGGGGTTTTTCGACGTGGTTTTTTGGTCTATTGAAATTGCCGGTGAAAGCCCTTCAATGTAATCCACATCCGGTTTTTCCATTTGCCCTAAAAACTGCCTTGCGTAAGAAGAAAGGGATTCCACATAGCGACGCTGCCCCTCAGCATATATCGTGTCAAAGGCCAAAGAAGATTTGCCCGAGCCGGATAAACCGGTAAAAACGACCAGTTTATCCCTCGGTATCTCTACATCAATATTCTTTAAATTATGCTCACGGGCACCCTTTACAATAAGGTTTTTTTGCTGCAATTTATTTCCTCCGGCGCAGATTATTTTCCGCTTCTTAACTTTTCAATTTTATCCCGCAAATAGGCGGCGTGTTCAAACTCCAATATCTTTGCGGCTGCCTTCATTTCTGTAGTCAGTCTGGCTATCATTTGCCCGCGTTCCCTGGGGCTTAACTTCTTCCCGGGCTTTTCATCATCTGCTTTGCTTGATATTTCAAGAATACTGCGGACATCTTTTACTATAGTCGTCGGTGTAATACCGTTTAACTTGTTATACTCGGTTTGTATCTCCCGACGGCGATTTGTTTCCAATATTGCGCGCTCCATGGACGGCGTTACCTTGTCCGCATACATGATAACCTCACCGCCTGCATTCCTGGCGGCTCTGCCGGTGGTTTGAATCAAGGCCGTTTCGGAGCGAAGAAAGCCCTCTTTATCGGCATCGAGGATGATGACAAGGGATACTTCCGGAAGGTCTAAGCCCTCCCGAAGCAGGTTGATGCCGATGAGCACATCAAATTCACCCAAACGGAGATCCCGAATGATTTCCATACGCTCAATTGTTTCAATATCGTGATGCATATAGCGCACCTTAATATTCATATCATCGAGATAATCGGTTAAATCCTCGGCCATTTTTTTTGTGAGTGTGGTGACAAGTGTTCTTTCGCCACGCTGCGTTCGGATGTTGATTTCGGATATCAAGTCCTCAATTTGCCCTTCGGTTGGTTTAACGGTTACAATGGGGTCTAAAAGGCCTGTCGGGCGAATGACTTGCTCCACAATTTGGGCACTTTCTTCCCTTTCTAAAACACCGGGCGTTGCGCTGACAAATATTTTTTGGCCGACCCGTTCCCAAAACTCATCAAAGTTCAGTGGCCGGTTATCGTAGGCGGACGGCAGGCGAAAGCCATACTCGACAAGGCTTTCTTTACGAGCGCGGTCACCCCCATACATGCCCCTGACTTGCGGTAGGCTCACATGCGACTCGTCAACAAAAAGTACAAAATCCTTTGGGAAGTAATTGAGCAAAGTGAAGGGAGCGGAACCCGGCGGTCTGCCCGACATGACCCTTGAATAGTTTTCTATCCCCTTGCAAAATCCGGTTTCCCGTAGCATTTCAATATCATATTCGGTGCGTTGTTGGATACGTTGCGCTTCAAGCAGTTTGCCCTCGCTTTTAAAATAGGCAACTCTTTCCAACATTTCCGCCTTGAGCAAATCAATCGATGACTCCAACTTTTCCGGCGAAATGACATAATGCGACGCAGGATAAATGGCGGTGTGGGACAGGATGCTTTTCACGTCGCCCGTCAAGGCATTAATTTCACTGATACGTTCAATTTCATCCCCGAAAAACTCAATTCGAACAGCATTCTCATTGGAATATACGGGGAATATTTCAACAACGTCACCGCGCACCCTGAATTTGTTGCGGGTAAAGCTGACATCGTTGCGTTCGTACTGTATTTCAATCAGCTTGCGAATCAGGTCATCACGCTTTTTATGCATACCCGGCCGCAAGGAAATGACCATGCTACGATAGTCAATCGGATTGCCAAGAGAATAGATGCAGGACACACTGGAAACGATAATGACATCCCTGCGTTCGGACAGTGCAGAGGTAGCGGAGTGGCGCAGCTTGTCAATTTCCTCATTAATGGCGGAATCTTTTTCGATATAGGTGTCTGTCGTGGGCAGGTAGGCCTCGGGCTGGTAATAATCATAATAGCTCACAAAGTATTCCACCGCGTTATCGGGGAAAAACTCCCTAAACTCGCTGCAAAGCTGCGCCGCAAGCGTTTTATTGTGCGCCAAAACAAGCACCGGTCTGTTGACCTGTGCTATCACATTCGCCATTGTGAAGGTTTTACCGGAGCCCGTAACACCCAAGAGTGTTTGCTCCTTATCCCCATTGTTGAGTCCTTCAACAAGCGCTTCAATTGCTTGCGGCTGATCACCCGTCGGCTCGTATTCCGAATGTAAAACAAATTGATCCATTGATGCTCTCCAAATGATTGCAGACTACTTTTTTCGGCTGCCGGGTTTAACAAGCTCGTGAACGCCGGCTTTACAAAGTGGGCATTCCTCCGCTTCCCAGGATGTTACATCGGCAGAATACACGGCTTTGAAAGGTACACCAAAATCGATTTTCCCGCCTGTGCGGTCAACGATTGAACCGACACCCGCGACAAGGCCCCCGGCGTTTTGTATCAGCTCAATAACCTCTTTAACCGAACCGCCTGTGGTTACAACATCTTCTACCACTAATACTCTTTGCCCTGGCTCAATAGCAAAGCCACGGCGCAGTGTCACCGCACCGTTTTCGTCCCGTTCGGTAAAAAAGTTTTCGCAACCGAAATGGCGGCTGACTTCATACGCCATTTGCACCGCACCCATTGCAGGGCCGATGACAAGTTGAACGTGATGGTCTGCAAATAACTTTGCCAAATCGGAGCAAAGCTCCTCGCTGTATTTTGTGTTCCTGAAGATTCTGGCACACTGTAGATATTTATTGCTGTGCCTGCCTGAAGTGAGTAAGAAGTGCCCTTCTAAAAGAACACCCGCTTCTTTAAGAATTTCCGTTACCCTTTGTTGTGAGAGCATAATTGAACCTCCGTCTTTATATTATTATCAATTATTATACACTATTTTGATGGTTTTGAAAAGTACGGTTTTATGGTATAATATTTTTTGTGAAGCCTTTTGCATCACAGCAAGGAGCAAAATTTTGAAAAGCTTTATTATTCATGAAAACGATGCCAACCAGAGGCTTGACAAGTTTATTGCCAAAAGCCTCCCCGCCTTGCCGCCTGCCCTGATGTATCGCTATATTCGCTTAAAAAGAATTAAAGTCAACGGCAAACGCGTAGAAATTGCTTACAAATTACAACTTGATGATTTGGTTGAAATGTATATAAACGATGAGTTCTTTGTAAGACCCGAAAACCGCTTTGATTTTTGCAATGCCTCACAAAAACTCGTGATTTTGTACGAAGATGACAATATCATGTTGCTGGATAAATGCGTCGGTTTGCTCTCCCATTCCGACGAAAAAGAGAATACCGATACGCTTGTCAACCGTGTTAAACGTTATTTATATGATAAGGGTGACTATAGTCCTACGCAAGAGGCCTCTTTTGCACCGGCCCTTGTCAACCGTATTGACAGAAATACCGGTGGAATCGTTATCGCCGCAAAAAATGCCGAGGCTCTGCGCATGCTGAATGAGAAAATGAGAGCGCGTGAAATCCGCAAAACCTACCTCTGTGTTGTACGCGGCGCGATGCCGCACAAGAGCGGTTTGCTCGAAGGTTGGCTAGAGAATAAGAAAGACAACGCGAACAACAAGGTAAGAGTCTATTCAACCGAACAAGCCGATAGTAAAACGATAAAAACCAAGTATAAAGTGGTTGCCGAGGCCGCCGGGCTCAGCCTTGTTGAAGTGGAACTGCTGACCGGGCGCAAACATCAAATACGCGCTCATTTCGCACATATTGGATTCCCACTGTTGGGCGACACGAAGTATGGCAAGGCTTTTAAAAGCAGCGAATCGCTTTATAACAAACAATTTTTGTACTCATACAAATTACAATTTGATTTTACGAGTGATGCAGGCTGTCTAAATTATTTGAAAGGACGCAGTTTTCAAGCAAAAAATGTTTGGTTTGCCGTCGATTTTCCTCACCATATAGAAGAAGGATAAATTTGACCATAATTTGTCCTAATTGTAAATTTATTTCATATTTCGTATAATGTAAAATCGTACTTGTAAATATTTAAAAAATAGTATATTATATCAATGTTATGCCGAGGGATAACCTTCGGCTATTATTAGAGTAAAGGATGAATGCGTTATGCCTAAAAATGACAACAACAGCAAAAGCAAAGCCGATCAATACCGTGAGGAACGAAAAGAGAGGCTGGCCAAAGCAGTAAAAAAAACCGCGAGCAAATCAGAAAAGAGTATGAAGATTCAAAAAGCCATTCAGAAGACCATATCCATTGCTTTGGTGGCAGCTCTGGTTTGCCTCATCGGCTGGAACATATTGGGTTTCACCGGCGCAATACAGATTATGACGCCTGTAATGAGCATCGGCAGCGAAAATATCAGCGCAAGGGATTTCAACTACTACTATCTCTTGATGTATAACTACACGTCTAACCAGGCACAGCAATACCAGCAACAGTACGGTCAGAATGTTCTCGGCTTCGACCCTTTGGTGTCGCCGGATGAGCAAAACTATCCGCAAGAAAATGAGGCCGGTGAAACAATCACTTGGGCAAAATATCTCAGCAATTCAGCAATTGAAAGAGCCCAGCAATTTGAGGTTCTGTATAAAGAAGCCCTTGCCGCTGACAAGGAAAAATACTCGTTGACAGAAGATGAACAAAAAAAGCTTACCGATCAAATTGAGGAAATCCGTAAAACCGCTGCTAAACAGAGTATGTCTATCAACTCCTACTTGAGAGAGTTTTACGGCAAAGGAATCAATGAGAGATTTTTGAAAAAGCAACTTGAAAAAGAAACAATCGTTGAAAGATACAATATTGACAAGACGGCCGAAATCAAAGCCACTTGGACTGACGAAAAGATTAAACCCATTTATGATGCCGCAAAAGATGATTATGATGTCGTCAGCTACCGTTACTTTAGCCTGTCACCTGAAAAGCTCACCGCCAAAGAAGGTGAAAGTGCCGACGCTCTTGCCGAAAGACAAAAAGCGGCAAATGCCGCAACCAAAGCCAAAGCGGAAGGCATACTCGCCACAGTCACAGACGAAGCCAGCTTCCTTGCGGCTGCCAAGGCAAACAAAGTTGTTGCAGAAGGTCAAACCTTTGACGAAGATGCGGACACCGCAGGCTTTAACAAAACGAAATCAACTGTCGAGTCAAGCGTTACAAAAGATGCCGCAACGTGGGCCTTCGCAGATGACCGTAAAGTCGGTGATAAAAGCGTTTTCCAAAAAGATACCGGCGAAAGCTTCATCCTTTTGTTAAATAAAACGCAGTTCCCGGCAACGACAGTAGATGTCAGGCACATCCTGATTTCTTTCAAAGATGACCCACAAAGCCAGGAAGAAGCAACAACCGAACAAATAGCCGCTGCGAAGAATAAGGCGGATGAGGTTTATAACACATGGAAATCCGGCGAAAAAACAGAAACAAGCTTTGCCGAACTCGCTAAAACAGCTTCCACGGACCCCGGTTCAGCCGAAAACGGCGGTCTTTATGAAGATGTCACACGAGGCAGTATGGTTGCTCCGTTTGAAGACTGGTGCTTCGACCCTGCCAATAAACCCGGCGATACGGGCATTGTAAAAACCGAGTACGGCTATCACATTATGTATATGGTAAACAATGATGCCGACAACTTCCAATACCTCAATGATATCCGCGAAGCGAAGACAGCCGAAGATAACGAAGCCTATGTCAAAGGATTGCTTGAAAGCGAAAAGTACAAGCTTGTTCGTAAAGAAAAACGCATCACGAAAGCCGAACAAGCCTCATTAAAAGTTATTAATTCGCAGATAGCCCTGCAAAAGCAAAGCCAGTACTAAGTCGCGAGGTAAAGACCCGCATAATCGTAATGATTATGCGGGTCTTTTTGGTTTTGGCAGGGGCAGAAGGACTTGAACCCTCGGCACGTGGTTTTGGAGACCACTGCTCTACCAACTGAGCTATACCCCTTTGCATGGTGGGCCATCAGGGACTCGAACCCCGGACCAACCGGTTATGAGCCGGTTGCTCTAACCAACTGAGCTAATGGCCCATGTCGGAGCATCTGTGCGAAGCGGTCAAAGAGATTTAATAACAAAAGCACAGCTGAAAACGAACAGACTTATATTAACAAACAGAGTGCTCTTTGTCAATCACTTTTATCATATTATTTATTATTAACTTTTTCAATTTTACAACTTTCTTAACTTTTTTACAGGCTAATGTTCACCGTTCACCAAGGGGCGCCTCTTACAGTGCCCCTTGGTGAACGGAATCTCATTCTTGTTAGGCCATTTCGATAAATCTTTCAAGGTTATTTAAGCCCGTTTCGATAGCCATCATATTTTCTTCAATGCCCTCAAATTCGATGCTGACATAGCCTTCATAACCGTTCTTCTTTAAAATCGATAAGCACTGCAACACAGGCACGTCACCGTGCCCCACAATTGCACCACGTAGATAGTTGCCTGCCCTGCTGGTGAAAAACCCTGCGCCTGGATTGGGGCTCTGCCCACTTTTAATATGAAAATCTTTGCTGTGTACATGCTTGGCGAAAGGTGCTAATTTGCCAAAAGCAAACTCCGGTGCCTCATCCGCACAAAGGAAGTTGCCCATATCCAGCAACATACCAAAGTTTTCTTTACCGACACCTGTTACCAGCTTTTCGCAACGCTCGCTGTCCTGGCAGAAAAACCCATGGTTTTCGACCATCGTGACAATACCCTTTTCGGCAGCGTACTCTGTTACGCGCCTACAGCCCTCCACAAGCACTCTAAGGGCCTGATCAAAGCTTTTATACGTCTTGTCGATACCTTTGTACCCACCGGTAGCGTCGTGCCTCATGCCCTTTGCACCAAGAATAACCGCAACATCTACCTGTTTAAAAAGACGAGCGATCTCATCATCCAAATTTGAACAATTCAATAATTCCGCACCGATTGTGTAGTTGACAATCGGTAGTTTGCGGTTATCACTTTCTTCCCGTAAAAGCTGGGCAAAATCTAAAACGCTTACCCCCTCGGGTGGTTCAAGGTCGGTAAATTCAATCGCATCAAAACCCATGTTTTTAACTTCTTTGATCAAAGACAACTGTGTATACTCACCGCTTTTTAGCAGTTTATTAAAGCTATAACTGCTGACACAAGTTTTCATCATTATTCCCCCTTATTAAGACATTAGTTTTTTCAAAAATAGGACTGCATTTCTGATATCTTTCTCAGGATCATCGCCTACTTCGCGCTCGATGGTTAAGAAACCTCTAAAACCGATATCCTCAAGTGCCGCAAGATATTCAGGCCAGGCAACTTGTCCTTCACCCAGGGGAACCTCTTCAAACGAGGGGCCTGTTACGATAACCGATTTTGCCATACCATAAACGATTTCCGGGTCCTTATAAAATAATTGCTTGCCGTCTTTGGCATGCGTGTGAACAATGTAATCTTTTAGATTGTAAACGGCTTGTACAGGGTCATCCCCTGTTACCATTACCAAGTTTGCAGGGTCCAGGTTCACACCGACGCCTTTGGAATTCATGGTGTCTAAAAAGCCTTTAAGAACTATTGACGTTTCCGGCCCTGTTTCAATGGCGAAATGCGCATCAATGGTATCCGCGTATTCGGAAAGCTCTCGGCAAGCTTCTTGCATAACCTTATAGCGGTCATGCTCCGGGGCCTCCGGCACAACGCCTATATGTGTTGTGACAACATCTGTTCCAAGTTCTTTTCCCAAATACAGGATTTCTTTAGAGCGGCTGATTCTCTCTTTATTCTTGCTTTTGTCCATAAACCCCCCTATATCACCGCAGAGTGCGGAAATCTTGAGGCCATGACTTGCAACCAATTCGACAAATTCTTGACGTTTAGCCGTCGTCAGGTTTTCGGGCGCCATTTCTCCGTTTGTGGAATACACCTGAATACCCTGGGCACCTACCTCTGCCGCCATTTCTACGGCGGTTGGGATGTCTGTTCTAAAGCTGTCGATAATTACGCCTATCGGAAAAGTGTACATAATGATAACTCCTTTGTTGTTATAATTGACTTTCACCGTCCGATGAATTATAGCACACTATAGGCTACCCTCGCAAGCAAAAACGCCAATTAATAATTTGGTTTTGCCCATGCCGGATATACAAAAGCTGCCTACAAAGAAGAATACTTTGCAGGCAGCTTCAACTGTTTTTTCTTACCGCGAACCGGTGTTTTTAAGGCCGTTCAGCGGAAGGACGGAGTCTTTAGTACGTTACTATTGAACAATCGGCATGGACGTTCCTGTGATCTGGTCAATAGTTTTGAGATAGTTCAGGCAGTCTGTCGTTATGCCCGCATCAATCGCGTCAACGTTGCCGTCACCATTTACGTCTGCGGCAGCTGTTTTCTCCGCAAATCTCCGCCAGTCGTACAAGAAGTTCGCATAGTCAATGATCATACCGCTATCGCCATCGTCAATGTTACCATCACCGTTGACATCGCCATACACAATGACCTGATAGTTCGCGACGGGGTTGCCTGAGGAGTTCAATAATCTTACTCTTGTGCTCGTACCGTTGCCATGTGCCGTCGGGGTTACCGTTAGCGACGCACCACCCACGGTCTCAAAAAAGTCTTCATTAAACCCGCCCTTAGTCAAACCGTAGATATATTTTCTGGCCACGTCAACAACCGGCGTGATTGGGTTCCCCCAATAGTCATGGGATGCGTTTAGAATTGGTGTAATGGCAGGTGACATGGAGTAATTCAAGCCATAGATTGCCGTATACAACTGCGCTGCGGCTTCATCAACAAGATATTGATCTGCATAATGAATGAGTCTGTCAAGTCCTTCAGCCATCACAAGGGCTTCTTCCAAGTTTTGAATGCTTTCGGGGGAGAATATGTCGGGAGGAAGATTAGCCAAGCGTTGTTTCGCATCCTTAATAAACATATCTAACTGGGTATAGTCTGCGAAGGGGATAAAATCTTTGAGCCCCTTGATTGACTTAAACAGATTTTGTCTTGCTGCGGAAACCGTTGATTGTCTGATAGCCGGAAAATTAATCGGAACACTTATAATGGAATCTACACGAACTTTTTCTGCAAAGGTGAGTGCACGTTGATATGCAGCCCAAGTTGTTGCAGTATATTCGCTCTCTACCAAATTCAAATCGTATGCCTTTATGAGTTCATTGGTCAACTGGGTAGCACTCAGTTTCGCTTTCTTCTGAAGTCTGTTGAAATAGAAGGTAACTCTATAGGCAGCTTCAGTGTTCATTTGTAAATCGAGGGTTTCCGGATCTTCTGCATAGGCGTCAAGCAAATCTTGTACTTCTGTTTTTGCTTGTTTGTAGTTAAAGTAGTTGCGCAGTTCCGCAAAGTCCTCCGCGCCAAAGAAGTGATACCCGGGCTGGTCATACTCTAGTTCTTCGTTAAGGTTGCGCGGTGTGTAGGCGTCTAAAAGATTCTGCAAGGCTTGTATGCTCACTAAAGGAGCACCGGCCGGTGGTTTGCGGACATAAGTGTCCTTAGACCATATACCCATCACCTGCGCGAGAAGTGGGAAGAGAGTGCCCAGCAGGGCATTGCTGTTGGGATAGAGGTAACGACACAAGTTTTGAATCGTGCTTCTCAAATTAACCTTGGTGAAGATAGAATCAAAAGTTGTCAGATTCATCGGAAGAATCGTATTACCACCAATGAACATTGCCAATGCACGGGAAACTGTGTTCAAAAGTACTGTCGTAATGCTCATGTTAAGCTCGGATGTCGGATTTCGTTTTACAATGCCGAGAAGGCCGACATAGTCAAAATCAAGAATGTTGCCAAGGAGCCAGTCCATAAGAAGGTATTCAGAGCCTGTGAAGGCAGCCGGCAACCAGTTAACGGGAATTATTTTAAAAATTATTTTGTCAATCTTCTGCCAAACAGAGTCTGTAGGCAAGAATGTGGATGTGTCAAGCAAGCCGCCGTATTCGCTGATGAACCAGTCGAAAACCACGCTCAGTGTTTGCTCAAAATTTAAACCTGCCGGAATATCGATAGGCAGTAACCCATTGAGATAGTAGCGACCAAGAACTGCACCAACAACAAACACACCATCGGTGAAAGGATTCAGTGTGCCGATGCGTATCATGGTTTCAAAGTCCATTTCCGGCAGAACATCCTTCGCCAAACCGATAAGAAGATAGGTGACAACGGATCTTACGGTCGTCGCCGTATCCGGAATATCAGCAAAATCGACGAAATCGTTTATCAAAAGACGAGCAAGGTATGCATAGCACTCCGGCATTGTCATAGCCGTTATTTCTTCTTCTGTTGCAAAGTCAGATGTGTTTTTCAAAAAGTCCAAACCGGGGATGAGAGCCAAGCCGACTCGAACAAGCCCGTCAATCAAATCAATCAGAGCCGCTTCAACGTGAAGGCCGGTGTCATCCAGATAGAAGTAAACATCCAGGCCACCCTCAAGGAACATATAGTTGAGTGCAGCATTCATTTGCGACATGGGTGTCAGCAAGTCTTCCGGCGTGTAAGGTACTTCACCGGCGATTTCAGCTACTATTCCGATAACCATACCGAAATTAGGTGCATCATCAAAATTACCGCCCGGGAACTCCGGTGTAATCTCAACACCGGCGAGCTTAATCAATAGCCCCGAAAGCAGTGGTACAAGAAGGTCGCTGACGCCTGCATTGATTGCATCCGTTAAAAAGTCATAGGCTGTACTGCCTGTGCCAATACTGGTTTTACCAAGCATGCTTGGTAAAATTCCATCGTAGACACCGGTCACGGGATCCGGTTCGCCGGCCAGCAACCCGTCAATCAGCTTTTGAATCAAGCTGTCAACCGTTGTGCCCGCAGGAGGATCTACTCCGTCGTTAAGGGGTTTTAGAACAGCCGCTTTGAGTGTCCCAGGGATATCATGAATCGTATCCGGAAGGTCTGTAACCGTTTCAACAAAACCCCAGTTGAAGCTATCGTCAACAATTTTGCCGATTCTGTCATAGTTGTCCGCAAGAAAAGCGCAAAGGGCAATAACAACATCCAGATCAGTTTTGCCGCTTTGTGTTCTTTTTGGGCAATTTTCTATCCAGTGCATGTTCAATTTTTCGAGGTCACCAAAGTTGAGGATTGCAAAGGCAATATCAACCCAAGTCCAATTCCAAAAACTGGTGATGGAAGACGTCGCTCTGTCAATGGATCTAAGATCCAATGTTTTTTTGCCGACTTTAATGTCAACCTCGAAAGTCATATTTTCTTCCGCAAGCATTTCGTCAAGCATATCCAAAATCATTGAAGCGGCTTGCGCGGGTGTAACAAACGGGTTGTCGAGAACATCGTAGCCGCCCGGTTTGTCATAGTTTGCATGGGCTGCAAACACTTGTACCGGGACAACTGTCAGCAACATCACGACTGCCAATAGTACGCTGATAATCCTTTTTGATTGCTTCATTAAAAATGCACCTCCATAAAAATACAACGGCTTCCTTTAAACGTAAACGGTAACTCTTTTTCACAGAATCGACCAACAAACACAGCGTTAAAAAAAACTAGCCGTATTTTAGTCGTATTGTAGTGTGAGTCCACTATCACTATATACCATATGATGGCAAGTGTCAATATATTCTTGATAATTTAACCAAAAATTTGTTGTTTTTCAATGGTTTTATTGCTTATTCCGAACGCCTTCTAATATAAACAGACTTTTTGCCCTGCGCAAACATTTCACAAACATTTGATGCAAAAATGTCTTGATTTTTATCTATCCATTCGTTATAATAGCAAAGCGCTGAAATTGCAAAGAGAATGACGCATACGGAGAGTTGTCCGAGCTGGTCTAAGGAGCACGACTGGAAATCGTGTAAGTCGCAAAACGGCTTCGAGGGTTCGAATCCCTTGCTCTCCGCCAAAATGTCCTGCGCAAACCAAGAGCGAAGAGTAAAAGTTGCTCCTTTTTGTTTTCAGAAAGACAGTAACGCCAATTACTCTTCGCTCTTCGTCTTCCAACTTCTACGAAAAAGCCAATACAATATATAACGTCAATTTTACGGAGGTGTTTTTATGGGCAAACTTTATAAAGCGTACCTTCTTTCTTACCATCCGGAGGTAATGGAAGACGAACGGTTCGCGGCATGCATCGGCGATATTTTCAATACGCCGCAGGTACAAGGCTTAAAAAAGTTTGAACAGCATTTGGAGATAAATCGCCTTCAACACATCACCAGTGTATCGTATTTAAGCTTCAGAATATGCCAAAAGCTGCATTTGGATTATCAGACAGCTGCAAGGGGTGGAATTCTCCATGATTTGTTCTATTATGACTGGAGAGAAAACGATTGGAGTCACCGCCCGCACGGTTATCTTCACCCGGGCTTTGCTTTAAAAAATGCCCGCGAGCTCTGCGGTGTGCTTGACAAAAAAACGGAGAATATCATCATAAGGCATATGTGGCCACTCACGCCTATACCACCGCGCTACAAGGAGGCTATCGTCGTGAGTTTGGTTGACAAATATTGTGCCACCAAAGAGCTGAATATATCCCTTTCAAAGAGGTATCGCAAACGTTTTTATAAGTCTGTTGGTTTAATAGGGTAAGCCCCTCAATATGTGTTCGGAGTTGTGTCATGTATACCTTATCATTATTGGTTCTATATTATTTTTTTTACAGTGCTTTGGGCTGGTTGGTGGAGTCGATGTACTGTTCCGTCGGTGAGCACAAATGGGTTAACAGAGGCTTTCTGACGGGCCCGCTTTGTCCGATTTACGGCGCAGGTGCCGTTGTGATGGCTGTTTTTTTACAGCCGTTGAAAGAACTGCCTTTCCCCATTGGCGTTTTCGGTATAAATTTTTCAATGACTCCCCTGCTTGTTTTTGTTGTGGGAATGATATTGGCAGATATTGTCGAGTTTATAACAAGTTTGGCTATGGAAAAACTGTTTCATGCACGTTGGTGGGATTATTCCGAAAAGCCATTTAACATTCAGGGTAGAATTTGTCTGCAACATACTTTGTATTGGGGAACCGCCTCGATCGTTTTCACCTATGTAATCCACCCGTTTTTTTCAAAATATGCCGAAAAATTATTTCCATCGACAGCGCCAAACATACTGTACATTACATTAACAGTCATTCTGTTCATCTTTACGCTGGACATAATAAACGCGGTTCGCAATGCCATGGACATTAAAAAGGTGATGGACAAGGTTCACAAGCTTACGGACTCCATAAACGGTGTTGCAAATGCACTCAAGAACAATCTTGAGCTAAGATTTGATAAGATCCAGGTAACGGCTTCAAAACGGGCGGAAAGATTTGGATTTTTAAGAGGCTACGTCACAAAGCAAACGAGCGATATTTTAGATGTTTTCGGCTCTTCAATTCGCGGGAAAAGTGTTGACAAGGAAAAAATAAACCGTCTTATAAACGGATATCCAAACTTAAGCAGGGTGGCAAAAAAACAATTGGATTCACTCGAGGAACTGCTTACCGAAATTAAAAACAGAATTATGGATGATAATGAGGAAATGTATTAATCAAATCGATATAGCACAAAAACGCGGCATAGCCGCGTTTTTGTTGTTTTAATAATGAATTGGGGTTGTTATGTTGAAACTACCGTAACCTTATCATCCTTGACAACAACGGTTACTGTTTTGATGGGCTTGCCTAGACTCTCGACAATCAGTGATGCAACCTCATCCTCAACACTACGTCGTATAACATTGCTCAAATCCCTGGCACCCCTTACACCACCCACAGATGATGTGGCAAGTGCTCGCGGAACATCGGTATCCCATGAAAACACAATGCCTTTGTCGCGAAGCGGCTCAACGAGTTCTCCAAGCATAAGCGTCGCAATGCGCTCATAGTCCTCGGCCGATAACTCATTAAACACAGCGATTTCGTCAACCCGACCGATAAACTCGGGGCGGAGAAAGTCTGACAGTGCTTTCATCACTTTTTCTTTCGAGGCATCACTTTTGCTTTTTGTAAAGCCGAGAGCACCTTCTTTTTTGTCGCTGCCGGCGTTAGATGTCATAATTATAACCGTGTTTTCGAAACTTACGGTTCTGCCTTGTGCATCGGTTATTTTGCCTTCGTCAAGGATTTGTAAAAGAATATTCATAACATCGGGGTGTGCCTTTTCAATTTCGTCAAACAGAAGAACCGAATACGGCTTGCGGCGCACTTTTTCGGTTAGCTGACCGGCTTCATCATAGCCGATGTAACCGGGTGGCGAACCGATTATTCGCGAAACAGAGTGTTTTTCCATAAATTCCGACATGTCAAGTCTAATAAGCGTTTCCGGCGTGTCAAACAATTCATTTGCAAGCTGTTTGACGAGTTCTGTTTTCCCAACCCCTGTGGGTCCTACAAAAATGAAGGATGAGGGGCGGCGGCGTGGATTTATCTGCACTCTTCCTCGGCGAATCGCAGCGGCAACAAGGGCCACCGCATTGTCTTGGCCGATGATTTTTTGTTGCAACTTGTTTTCCAAGTCCGACAGTCGTCGAAGGTCGCTTTCAATAACCCTCTGCACAGGGATACCCGTCCAAAGCTGAATGACTTTGGCAAGGTCTTCTTCGGTTACGGCGTTATCGGATGCCAGCTCCACAAGGTTTGGCATCGCTTCTTCAAGAGCGGAAATTTCAGACTTCAGTTTTGCAATCCCCTGAAAGTCAACTTCTTCCTCCTCAACATTTTCAACAAGTTGCTGATGAGAAGCTTGCAGTTCAATCAACTTGTTTTCCGCCGTTTCCCACTCACTGATGTGCTTGTTCCTCAAGTTGGCGCATGTACAGGCTTCATCAAGCAGGTCAATTGCCTTGTCGGGAAGAAAACGGTCATTGATATATCTTTCCGAAAGGACAACTGCTTGATAAACAAGCGAGTCGCTGATAACAACCCGATGATAGCCTTCATAATAGTCTTTTATGCCCAGCAACATTTGATAGGTATCCTCAACAGAGGGCTCTTCAATTTTGACAGGCTGAAGACGGCGTTCAAGCGCAGCGTCTTTTTCAATATGTTTGCGGTATTCGTTAAAGGTTGTCGCACCGATAATCTGAATTTCGCCTCTGGAAAGAGAGGGTTTGAGAATGTTAGCGGCGTTCATAGAACCTTCCGCATCGCCTGCCCCAACAAGATTATGAACCTCGTCAATAAAGAGAATGATGTTGCGTTCTGCCTTTACCTCATCGACAAGTCCTTTTATCCGACTTTCAAACTGTCCCCTGAATTGGGTACCCGCGACAAGGGCGGTCAGGTCAAGCAGATGTATTTCCTTTTTCGCAAGTTTTGCAGGGACATCGCCGCTCGCTATACGCAAGGCCAGCCCTTCGGCAATAGCAGTTTTTCCAACACCCGGTTCCCCTATCAGGCATGGGTTGTTTTTTGAACGGCGGCAAAGGATTTGAACGGTGCGATATATTTCGTTCTCCCTGCCGATAATTCTGTCAATCTGCCCATCTCTGGCTTTGGCGGTTAGGTCTGTGCAATACAGAGGAAGAAACTTACGTTTGCCTTCATCCGCATCCTTCTTTTTTCTTTTTTTGCCACCGGGTAAGCGTTCATCCTTACGTGTTGCCTGAGCGTCTGCTTGTTCTTCTGCATCATCTTCCGAAGATGCTGATGCAGATTTGAATTCATCTAAATTCATTTGGCCCAGCGACTCAAACAGCGGCATCGTGCCTGCCCCGCCCGGTTCAAAACCGGTTTCCTCCGCATTCTCTAAAAAGCTGTTAAATTGAGTGCTCATTGCCTCGAATTCTTCCTCTGATATACCCATGCTCTGCATAATTTGCTTGACGGGCCCGATATTCATCTCCATGGCACATTTCATGCAAAAGCCCACCTGCGTAGATTTTTCGTTTTCTATTCGAGAAACAAAAAAAACAGCGGGTCTGATTTTGCATTTTGCGCACAGTACTTGCTTCATGTAATATTTTCTCCTTGTATGGGTAAACATTTTTGATATGTAGATATTTTATTTTAATTTGTTTTCTAATGACTTTTCTTTAAACTGGCGGAAAAAATCGGGTAAATAGCCGAGTAACGCTACTAATGTCAGCAGTGCTGAGATGACCACCAGTGCCATGACGCTCCACTCCGGCAAAACAAGTGCCGGGTTTTCGGCATTTCGCACAAAGGCTCCGACTTCCGGGCCAAACGCAATAATCAATAACATAGCGCCATAAAAAACGAAGGTTGCCATTTTCCCCAGAATTTCGGCCGCGCCGGGGCGAATGCCCTTTGAAAGCATAACCGCTCCGCCTATTAACATAACGCCCTCTTTGAATAGGAAAAAGAGGAATACCCAGCTAAAAGCCCTCATCGCTTCGCTATTGACGGTTCTGAACTCAAAAAACAACATAACCGCTATGGTTACCTGTGTCAGCTTATCCGCAATCGGATCAAATATTTTGCCGAGTTCACTTACTTGGTTGAAACGGCGCGCTATCTTGCCATCCAGAAAGTCGCTAAACCCTGACAGGAACAATATAAAAACTGCCCAAACAAAGTATCCTTTGTAAAATAAAACAGCAAATATTGGAATCAAGATGACCCTGCACAGGGTTAAAAAGTTTGGTACAGTGAGACTGCCTTTAAAGAGGTCTTTCATACGCAACGGTTCCTTTCATATTAAAACAATTATACAGCCCAAATGTGATGAAACATACTTGTAAATATTAACAATTTTTTAATTTTGAAAATTATTCAAAACAAAATTGTTTTCATTAAGAAAAGTTATTATCTTTGATGATGCAACGGCATCCATTGCAAATGAATTTTCACCTATTCCGGCAACCACTTCAAGGATTACGCAAAGAAGGAACACGAGGAAAACGCCTTTAAAAGCACCAAGGACCCCTCCAAGTAATTTGTTGGCGGTTTTAAGTAAGGGTAGTTTAAAAAACTTGTCAACAAGTTTAACGACTATCATTAACAGAATATAGGACACGGTCAAGACCACTACAAAAAGAATTGCATGCGCAACTGCCGTAATGATGGGCGCGGCGATACTTTTTTCAAGTTCAGCCGCAATATTTGCGCCTTGATTGTCAAGTGCGTTGACTTTCTGTACGATTCCATCGGTGTCAATCCCTATGGAACCCGCCATATTTAGTACAACCGCGGGTATAGTTGCAAACACAGCAGCTACCTGACGCGCTGCGGCGCCGGCCCCCGATGAGTCAACTAACTTTTCTTTGATGGTTTCATAAACCCTCTCGCTGATAAACCTGTCGTAAATAACAGGTGCTAAAACTGCACTGAGTTGATAGGCGAGTATAAATGCGGCGATCATCGCAACCATACCAAGTATAGATTTAACAAAGCCCTTCGCAGCACCAACGACAATCATTCCGAAAAATGCAAGGAGCAACAGAATATCGACTGCATATGCCACAGATTTTCCCCCTTTCGTTTTTATAATTATACCATAATGCGCAAGTAAATGAAAAGAACATTAGCGAGATAACCCGACCGTATTGTACTGAGTAATCAAGCCTTTTTCAAACAAATAGGTGTATTTCCCAACAAGAACGACCCTTTCGGAATACTTATCGGCCTTAAAAACCCCCAGCCGACTGCCTGTGTTGTTAAAGCACTGCACTTCATCTTTTGTTAAAACGGCAACATAGTTTTCATCGCAAGATACCCATTTAACCTCTTGATTGCAGTTTGTTTCAAACAACAGATTGCCTGTGCTGTCGTATACAAGCAGTTTGCTCAAGCTTTCATTCCCAAAAGGCGATAAAACCATTGCTGTTTTGCCATTTTCATCTATATAAAATCTTTCCAAAACATCACCGCTGCCGCTGATAATATCTTCTTTTGTGTTATCTTTAACCGATATGGTGCCAAACACCTTGTCCCCCACAACAATCAGCGTATCTTGACTGCCAAATTTGAGTTTAATAACGGCGTTTTCCGGGTAATTGAATTCGATCACCGGTTCACTCGCGTCAACGTTAAAAACAAGCACCCTCGAATATAATTCTGTGTTTGCTGCGCCGAGAACCGCAACCGCCACGCTTTTGCCGTTGTTAGACAGAGCAACTGCAGATATTCGCTCTGTAGCACATTCCCAGGAAAAAATCGTTTTGCCTTTTTTATCAAGAACAATAAGTTCACTTTGCGCTGAAATCGATTGGGATGCAATCGCAATATTACCCTTTTTGCCGATGGTTGCCGTCAAAATGTTCCTTCCCAAATCAGTCTCGTACAAAACACCGCCACGATTGATAACTTCTACCCTGCCTGATGCCCTGCTGTAAATAATAGCGCGACCGTTGGCAATGTCCGATTCCGGATTGAGAAATGTATGTTGTACCCGAACAAGCTCTTTTGCGGTTGAATTAAGAATTTGGGCACTGTCATTGCCAAGCAACAGGATACCCGACCCGATTCGCCGGGTTGAAACAATCCCTGTATTATCAATAGCAACCGGGTAACCCTTACCGCTGCCAAGGCTTGAAAAAAAACTACCGAGACCCGAAACGGTGTTTGAGCCCGACATAAGCAGTGCAAACACGGCACCGACAAAAACGAGGGCAAATGCAGCAACAATCAGTGGTGTTTTGAAAGCCTTCTTCTTTTTCCTTTTTTTTACATTTGATTTTGTAGGCGACGGCAGGGCCGATGTTCCGTTTGTCTTTTTAAAATTCGGCACCTTATAGTCGTCGGGAATTTCCGATTTCTTTTGAACCGGACGAGGTCCGGGCTTCGAGGCCTTGCGGGTTGTCGACGTGCCGGCATTACGAGGCTTGGCTTTTGGAGCCGAGGTAGGTTTTGTATTTCCTTTTTTATTTTTCCGGTCGTCTTTCAACGAAGATCACTCCCTCGGCTGTTATAAAATATATTGTTTTATACCCGATTTATTCGCAAGGTAAAAATATCAATCAAACGGATACCTGACTTCGTTTAGATACAGCCCGTGCCCCGGAGCCGTAGTTCCTGCAAAAGAGCGGTCTTTCGCCTCAATAATTGCCGGTATGGTACCTTTTTCAATTTTCCCTTGTGCAATTTTAAGCAGTGTCCCGGTCATAATTCGAACCATATTGTACAAAAATCCGTCTGCCTCAATGGTTAAGTATACATCGTCAGCAAATCTTTCAACAGTACATTGGCTCACATTGCGCACGGTGCTTTTAATTTTACTGTGTGCCGAACAAAAACTCGCAAAATCGTGTTGTCCCAAAAATGCTTTTGCTTGATCCGAAAGTAGTTGTGTGTCAAGCGCATACGGGTAATGGAGCGAATACCCGTTTTTAAAAGGATTTCTGACGGTTGAATTCCAAATTTTATAAATATATTGTTTTGATATGCAATCATACCGCGCATGAAAGTCATAATCAACCTCACGGCAAGAAGTAACTGCAATATCAAAAGGCAAATTAGCATTGAGTGCACCGACAAGGCGCGAACAGGTTAAAGAGGTTTGCGTTCGCATATTAAAGTAATACCTGTTGGCGTGTACACCCGCGTCCGTACGTGAACAACCGACAACATTGCCGCGTACACCCAATATCGTTTCAAAGGCATCCTGCAGTACCTCTTGCACAGAAATACCGTTTTTTTGAACTTGCCAGCCATGATAAGCAGTACCGTCGTAGGCAAGAGTGAACAGAAGATTTCGCATTATATCACCTTGGTAAAAACCACATTTAATGAAATAATCCCTGCCAAAAGGATTGCGCTAAGCGCAAGTGCCACGAAATCCACAACACCGAATTTCATCTGCTTCATTCTTGTTCTACCTTTGCCACCGGTGTAGCAGCGGCATTCCATGGCGAAGGCCAGTTCATATGCCCTGCGGAAAGAAGAAACGAAAAGAGGGATGAGGACGGGTATCAACGCTTTCGCGCGGCTTACCAACGAACCACTTTCCCAGTTTGCCCCCCGCGCCTTTTGGGCGCTCATGATGCGGTCAATTTCTTCTATCAACGTTGGAATGAAGCGCAGGGCGAGGGTCATCATCATGGCTATTGTGTGTGCTTCAATCTTAAAAATCTTGAGCGGTGAAAGCAAGCGTTCGAGTGCATCTGTCAGGTCGGTCGGTGTTGTTGTATAAGTTAAAAGCGAGCTGATTATAACCAGACAGATGATTCTGACCGCCATAAACAAAGCCGTAAAAACACCTTTTTCGCTTATCTTAAAAATCCAAAATTCATAGGTCCAAGCACCGCCTGTGGTATAAAAAACATTGAGTATCGCTGTAAAAACGACAATGAAGACGATTGGCTTAAGACTTTTGATGATGGTCTTAACAGGAACTTTTGAAACAAAAATTAATAAAATGACAAAAGCCGCCATCAACCCCAAAGAAAAAAAACTTTTACATAAAAATATAATGATGATAACGGCAAAGGTTAAGACAATTTTCATTCTTGCATCCAAACGGTGCAAAAACGAGTTGCCGGGGAAAAACTGCCCGATGGTGATGTCTTTAATCATACAGGCGCTCCCTTCCCAAGGAATCGAAGCAGTTCCTGCCTGCCTTGCTCAAGCGTAAAAATATTTGTGCTGATATCTAAACCGCGTTTGCGCAGTCCCGTAAAAATACGGGTTACTTGAGGGACGCTGAGCCCCATATTCGATAGTTCTTCACCCCTCGAATACACTTCTTCAACCGAGCCGGACATAACCACCTGTGATTTTTCGAGAACAAGCACCCTTGATGCAAGCTGTGCAACATCATCCATACTGTGCGAAACGAGCATAACCGTATTGCCGGTGTTTTCGCGGTATTCTCTTATTAAATTCAATATGAGGTCTCTGCCGTGAGGGTCTAAACCGGCTGTGGGTTCATCCATGATCAAAACCATTGGCTCCATCGCCATCACGCCCGCTATGGCCGCTCTTCGTTTTTCCCCCCCCGAAAGGTCGAAAGGCGATTTTTTCAAGTGTTCTTCTTTGAGCCCGACAAATTCCGCTGCTTTGTGTACTCTGCGATTAATCTCGTCCTCATCAAGTTTCATATTTCGCGGTCCGAAAGCAATATCTTTATAAACCGTTTCCTCGAAAAGTTGGTATTCGGGGTATTGAAAGCACAGACCGACTTTAAACCGCGCTTGCCTTATGCTCGCCTTGCTCTCCCAGATATCGTGCCCTTCAAGTAGCACGGTGCCTTTTTCGGGTTTTAAAATGCCGTTCAAATGCTGTATCAGTGTGCTTTTACCGGAGCCTGTATGCCCGATGATGCCGACGAGCTCACCGCTTTCAATATCAATGCTAATATTGTTAATTGCCGCAACTTCAAAAGGTGTGCCCTTGCTGTACAGATGTGTCAGGTTGCGGGTTGCTATAACAGCCATTGGTTCACCCTTTCACGCGCGTCAAAACGGCGTCAATAAATTCTTCCTCATCCAAAATATCCGGCGGCAGGTTCACCCCGTCATGCCTGAGCAAATAGCTGAGCTCGGCTGCTTGGGGTACATCAAGTCCTACGGATTTCAGTAAATCCACGTTAGAAAAAACATCACGGGGATTGCTGTCCAAGAGTATGCCGCCATTGTCCATAACCACCACTCTGTCTGCACAAACAGCTTCGTCCATGAAATGTGTTATATATAAAATCGTTATGCCCATTTCTTTATTCAGGCGCATAACCGTATTCATGACCTCTGTGCGCCCGCGCGGGTCAAGCATGGCCGTTGGCTCATCAAGCACCATGCAGTCTGTTTGCATAGCCAATATGCCCGCGATGGCTACCCTTTGCTTTTGACCGCCGGAAAGCTTATGCGGTTCGCGGTGCCTGTACTCATACATACCAACTTCTTTAAGCGCGTTGTCAACCCTTTTGCGTATTTCCTCGGGGGGGACGCCAAGATTTTCCGGACCGAAGGCAACATCATCTTCAACAATGGTCGCAATAATTTGGTTGTCGGGGTTTTGAAAGACCATGCCAACATTCTGTCGGATTTTATTGACCAGATTTTCGTCGGAGGTGTCCATCCCCTTTACGGTAACGTTGCCTTTAGCCGGGGTTAAAATTGCGTTGGTCAGTTTGGCGAGGGTTGATTTGCCGGACCCGTTATGACCCAAAACAGCGACAAACTCCCCCTTGCGGATGTCTAAATTAACATCCTTAACAGCGGGAGGAGGCGTGTTTTCTTCACTTTCATAGGCATACGTGACATTTTTAAAACTAATGATGTTTTCATTCATTTTGAGCACCGTTTCATAAGTTTGTGGGTGTTTTTTTCGAGGTGACTACTTCGCCGTGCGATTATTCCAAACCGAAGTGGCACCGCAGGGTAGAACCAGACCGGACGCAGTGACAGGCAGGCCGATTTCATCACCGGAAACGACGCCGCCGAATTTTTTCGCCACCAAGGCACCTAATATGTATTGCACGCTCGAAGGGGAAAGACCCGTGGTATAGGAATTTATCATCAACATGAGCGAGTGTTCGTTCAAAAGGCCTGTGCAAAGTTCAACCAGAGAATAGATTTCGCCCTCCAGATTCCAAACTTCACCGCCGGGGCCTCTGCCGTAAGAAGGCGGGTCCATAAGAATAACGTCATAGACACTGCCCCTGCGAATTTCCCGCTCTACAAATTTAATGCAATCATCCACTATCCAGCGAACCTGCATTGCGGCAGTGCCGGATGAGGCGGCGTTTTCTTTTGCCCAGTTGACCATGCCTTTGGCCGCATCCACATGTACCACAGCAGCGCCTGCTTTTAAACACGCCACTGTCGCAGCACCCGTGTAGGCAAAAAGATTTAGCACTTTCAATTGTCTTTGCGTCGATTGAATTGTTGATGAAAGTAAATCCCAATTTACTGCCTGTTCCGGGAAAACGCCTGTGTGTTTAAACCCCATCGTCTTTAAATTGAAGCTGAGGTCTTTGTACCGTACGGCCCATGAAGATGAAATTTTTTTGCGTATATCCCATGCACCGCCGCCTTGTGCTGAACGCTTGTAGCGGGCGTGCGGGTCCTGCCAAAGAGGGTTCTTTCGCTGCGTTGCCCATATCACTTGCGGGTCGGGCCGAACGAGTATAATATCCCCCCACCGTTCCAAACGTTCACCGTCGGAACAATCAAGCAATTCATAATCTTCCCATGCGTCTGCAACCCTCATCTTCTATATCACCCAACCAATAATAATCATTCTAAATCAGTCTTTCTTGAACAACCTCGGCAATTTCTCTTGCAAGGCGAGCAATCAAATCCTGATTCTTACCCTCAAGCATAACCCTGACAAGCGGTTCCGTGCCGGAGACACGCACCAGCACCCTACCGTTTTCAATAAGTTCTTGCTCCGCTTTCAAAATGGCTTTCTTAATCTCTTCATCGGAGGAATAGCGTACTTTGCCGATGTTGGAAACTTTTACATTCACCATCACCTGTGGGTACACCTGCATACTTGCCGCAAGTTGTGAAAGGCTCATTCCCGTTGTCTTCATAACCTCCAGCAATTTTAAGGCTGTGAGTTGACCGTCGCCCGTCGTGGCATAATCCAGGAAAATAACATGTCCCGACTGTTCCCCACCGATACTATAACCCTTTTCAACCATTCTCTCTAAGACATAGCGGTCACCGACACCGGTTGTTTCACATTTGATCCCATGCTCTTCACAGAATTTGTAAAGGCCCATGTTACTCATTACCGTAACAACTGCGGTGTTGCCGTGCAGTTTCCCTGCCTGCTTCAAACCTCGTGCACAGATAGCGATTATTTTATCGCCGTCCACAATGTCACCATTTTCGTCAACAGCAAGCATACGGTCAGCGTCCCCATCAAAAGCAAAGCCTGCCATTAGCCGGTTATCCAAAACAAATTGCCGCAGAGCGTCCATGTGGGTCGACCCACAATTTTCGTTAATATTGGTGCCGTTGGGCATATTAAACAACACATCGCATTCGGCACCCAAACGCATGAACAGTTCCGGCGCTGTGACACTGGCTGAACCGTTCGCGCAGTCAAGGGCAATTTTCATCCCTTCAAATGTCTTGTCGACAGAACCGGCGATATGCTCAATATAATCAAAAATCGGCATTTCCGACGTGGTTATTCTACCGACATCCCCTCCGATTTTCAAGGGGTGCAACAGCGTTTCGTCAAGAATGATCGCTTCAATTCTTGCCTCAAGGGCATCGGGCAGTTTGTACCCGTCTGCTTGGAATATCTTTATACCGTTGTATTCACAGGGATTGTGGGAGGCGGATATCATAATGCCTGCATCATAGCCGTATGTTTTTACCAAAAATGCAACGGCAGGCGTAGGGATAACGCCTAAAAGCAACACATCAACACCCACAGAGCATAAACCTGCGGATATAGCCGCTTGAATCATATCCGATGAGGCCCTCGTATCCAACCCGATAAGCACTCTGGGTCTGTTATCGGTTTGCTCCACAAGAACCATCGCAGCGGCACGCCCAATTTTCATGGCAAGTTCACACGTTAGTTCGCTGTTTGCAACGCCTCTTACACCGTCGGTCCCGAAGAGTCTGCTCATATAAAATACACCTATACCCTTTCTTGAAGTAACCATTCAATGGTTTAGTCGGCGTAGTCGAAAAGCTCTGCTTTGCTCGTTTAATTATCAAACCTTTGCTGGCCATCGATTGGAATACCCACATGCTTATAGCCTGCCGGTGTAACCATACGCCCACGCGGGGTGCGGCTCAAAAATCCGACTTGCATAAGATACGGCTCATAGACATCTTCAACGGTAATTGCCTCTTCCCCTATTACGGCGGCAATTGTTTCAAGCCCCACGGGGCCACCGTTATAATTTTTGATCATAGATGTCAAAATAAGACGGTCAATCGAATCCAGCCCCAGCGCATCAATCTCCATGCGATCAAGGGCATGTTTTGCGCTGTCGTGCGAAATAATGCCGTTGCCTAAAACTTGGGCAAAATCCCTTGCACGTTTTAAAAGCCGGTTGGCAATCCGTGGCGTTCCCCTTGAGCGGGAGGCTATCTCCACAGCGCCTTTTTGATTGATTTCAATATTTAAAATACCGGAACTGCGGTTAACAATGCACGCAAGTTCTTCGGGCGAATAAAGATCAAGTCGAAAAATTACCCCAAAACGGTCTCGCAAGGGTGCGCTTAATTGACCGGCACGGGTTGTGGCACCAATAAGCGTAAAATGCGGCAAATCAAGCCTTATGGAACGTGCTGAAGGCCCTTTGCCAATGATAATGTCAAGAGCATTGTCTTCCATAGCGGGGTAAAGCACTTCCTCAACATTGCGGGACAAACGGTGAACTTCGTCGATAAAAAGTACGTCACCCTCATTTAAATTGGTCAGCAAGGCCGCTAAATCGCCGGGTTTTTCGATAGCAGGGCCGGAGGTCACGCGGAAATTTACATTCATTTCATTGGCAATGATGCCCGCTAATGTCGTTTTGCCAAGTCCTGGAGGGCCGTAAAGCAAAACATGGTCAAGGGGTTCCCCCCTCTTGCAAGCGGCTTTAATGTACACAGAAAGGTTCTGTTTGACCTTTTCTTGCCCGATGTATTCTTCAAGTGTTCGCGGACGTAGAGAAACTTCAACTTCTGCATCTTCTTGCATATATTCCGGTGCTGTTATCCTGTTTTCAAGATCTGAATCCATCCACTCACCTCATTTTTCAGGGTTTATTGCTTAGCAAGGCTTTTTAGCACCTGCCTGATGATTTGTTCCGTCGTTAAACCGCTGTCCAATTTCCCTACCGCAACGCTCGCCTCGGACTGACTGTAGCCAAGCATAACCAAGGCACTTATTGCCTCGGCACTGGGCCCGGACTCCGAAGCGATGCCGGCTGCCAACGTTTCGTCGGCAGTGAGCCCGCCGGTCAAACTCGGTTTCATTTTATCTTTTAATTCCATCACAATCCGCTGGGCTATTTTTTGCCCGACACCCTGTGCGCCGGTAATCGTCTTTACGTCACCTGTCGCAATGCAAAGTGCCAGTTTTGGGGGCGTTAAATGGGAAAGAACAGCCAGCCCTACTTTGGGCCCAACGCCTGTTACGGAAATCAGCAGTTTAAAACAGTTCAACTCCTCTTTGTCAAAAAAGCCAAAAAGGGTTAAGGCGTCATCACGGACATTGAGATGTGTAAAAAGTGTAACCCGGCTACCCGTCGGCCCAAGCTGCCTGAGTGTATTGAACGTGGTCGAGCAGTCAAACCCCACACCGCTACAGTCAACGGCAACACTTTTTTCATCCGTATGTAATATTTCACCCGTAATGCTGTAAAACAAGGTCATTCCCCCTCACAAAGATTGTTTATTTCATATACATCAACGAACCGCTGCAATGGGCATGGCAAATAGCCAGCGCAAGCGCATCCGCCGCATCGTCCGGCTTGGGTATTTTTTCAAGGTTGAGCAGGAGGCGTGTCATTTCTTGCACCTGCTTTTTTTCGGCTCTGCCGTAACCCACAACACTCTGTTTTACCTGTAGCGGGGTGTATTCGGCAACACTTAATGCTTGCTTTTGTGCCGCTAACATCAAAACCCCTCTGGCTTGGCTGACATCAATGACCGTTTTCGCATTACTGTTGTAAAAGATTTTTTCTATTGCCATGGAAACGGGTTTGTGCGTTGCGATTATTTCCGAAACACCGTCATAAATAATTTCAAGGCGCTCATTGAACGGCAAGTTCGCCGCCGTTGTTACTGCTCCGTAACGCAGTACCGTGAAGTGATTATTTTTATATTCAATTACCCCGTAACCCACAATAGCATAGCCCGGGTCAATGCCTAAAATAATCATTACTTCTGTTCCCTTTCGCGAATAAACATGCGCGTGGGTGTCCCCTCCAAGCCAAAAACTTCGCGAATCTGGTTGTCAATATAGCGTTGATAACTGTAGTGGAACAAGTCCTTGCGGTTGACAAAACAAACAAAGGTTGGTGGTCGTGTTGAAGCTTGTGTCATATAATAAATTTTAAGCCTGCGGCCTTTGTCGGTCGGCGGCTGAACACGGGCAGTCGCATCGGCCAGCACCTCATTGAGCTTGCCGGTAGAGATACGCATTGCATTTTGGTTGTCAACGAATTTAATCAATTCAAACAATCTGTCTAAGCGCTGACCTGTTTTTGCGGAAATGAATATGATCGGCGCATAAGACATAAAAGCAAAATTCATCATCAACTCTTTGCGGTATTTGTCCATGGTTTTGCCATCTTTTTCAATTAAATCCCATTTGTTTACAGCGATAATACATGCCTTGCCCTGTTCGTGCGCAATCCCGGCTACCTTGGAATCCTGCTCGGTAAAACCTTCAACAGCGTCAATCATAATGACGCAAACCCTGGCACGTTCAACAGCCATTCTTGCTCTGATAACCGCATATTTCTCAATGTTATCGTCCACTTTGCTTTTTCGGCGAAGGCCCGCGGTATCAATAAACACAAATTCCCCATGCTTGTTTTCGATATAAGTATCTGTCGCGTCGCGTGTTGTACCGGCAATGTCCGACACGATGACTCGTTCTTCCCCAACAACTGCGTTAACCAAAGAAGACTTGCCTACATTTGGCTTGCCGATGACGGCGACCTTTATAACTTCATCTTCCTCTTCATCACCGCTGTATTTCGGGATATTTTCCAGCACAACATCAAGCAAGTCGCCCGTGCCGTGACCGTGAACAGAAGAAACGGGAACCGGGTCGCCCAAACCAAGATTATAAAATTCATAAAATTCCGCAGGGACATCTCCGACGGAATCGCATTTGTTGACACACAAAACAACCGGTTTACCGCTTTTTTGCAGCATAGCCGCTACTTCTTCGTCAGCGGGCAAAATGCCTGAGCGAATATCGGTTACAAAGATGATTACATCCGCACTGTCGATAGCCAGCTGTGCTTGGCGGCGCATTTGAACAAGGATAAGATCATCCGAAAAGGGTTCGATGCCGCCGGTATCGACCAGCAAGAAGGTATGCGTGAGCCATTCACAATCGCTGTATATTCTGTCCCGCGTGACGCCGGGGGTATCGTCAACAATGGAAAGCCTACTGCCTATGAGCTTGTTGAACAGTGTTGATTTACCTACGTTGGGGCGCCCCACTATAGCGACTACCGGTTTTTCCATATTGTTTATGCCCGCCTTCCCAGAACAGCCTGTATAAAATCCCTGCCGGAGTTCGGCACGGGTACGATTTCAATTTTTAATTTTTCGCTGAGTTCTTTAAGGGTTACATTGTCTAAAAACAAGTCGCCTTCGCGGCGCAAAGCAACACAAGGGATCAGCAGTTCGTCGCCCATGACATGCCCCTGTAACTGCTCTGACAAATCTCCCCCTGTGAGCAGGCCCGCGACGGTAATCTTGTCGCCAAAAAAATTGTTCTTTATCTTTACAATATTAACCCTTAAATTATGCCATTTTTTTGTGATTTCGTCAATCAGTTCTACTATCAAAGGATAAGCCGCTTCGCCCGTTGCGATGGATATTTGTCTTGTTGCCGACACCGCTGTTTGATCAACTATCTCATACGTTGTATTGCTCTCGCTGAGCAAGGTAAGAACCTCGTCCTTGAGAAGTGCCCAAAGGCCAACCCCGTTTTCAAGCTGTGGAAAACCGGAATAATACCCGGCATTCGGCATTTTGCGTTGCGCTTTCAAATAAAACTCATCGGCAGGGTAGGCTATTTTCGCCTTATTATAACACATAAAACGAGTATTAAAGTCGTCAATCATATTGATTACTCGCCCTGCGGAATCTTTTTGATAGTCGTCAAGTTCAAACAGACCGTCACGATACTTGGTAAGACCGATAGGGACTACCGCAATACTCTGCACACTCGGATACAGTTTGCCAAGCTCACTCAGACTGAATTCCAGCTCGGCACCGTCATTAATACCCGGGCAAAGCACAATTTGCGTGTTCATTTGTATCCCCGCGGCAGCAAAACGCTTTAAAAACACCAGACTCTCGCCGGCCACAGAATTCCGCATCATTTTAACACGCAAAGCCGGATTCATGGTGTGTACCGATATATTGACAGGGCTTATACGCATTTCGATAATTCGCTCTACGTCACGCTGAGTCAAATTGGTAAGCGTTATGTAATTACCAAACAAAAAAGATAAGCGGGCGTCATCGTCTTTAAAATACAGGCTTTCCCTGAGCCCTTTGGGCAACTGGTCGATAAAGCAAAAAATACAATTGTTCTTGCACCGCTGCTGTTTGTCCATCAGGTAGGTTTCAAATGCCAAGCCCGTTTCTTGGGCTTCATTTTTTTTGATTGCAATTGTTTTTTTGGCGCCGGAACTTTTTTGGATCTCAAACACCGGATTTACTTCACTTGAGTAAAATTGAAAATCTAAAATGTCGTTTACCGGATTGCCGTCTATGGAAAGAAGGATGTCCCCCGCCTTCAACCCTTTCCTGGCGCAGGGCGACTTGGGCGCAACAGATAGTATTTTGACAGGCATACAATCACATCCTTGAAAGCCAATGGCAATGCATAGCTACATCGAAATTTGCACAGTGCAGGGCTTGTTGCAATTAGTGGTAAATAAACCAAAAGGCAGAGAAGACTGTAGCAAAACACTACCCCTCCTCTACCCCTAAGTTTTCAAGCTTGCGCTCGCGTAAAAGGCTTTATGCGTCCTTCTTTAAAAATTGTTTGCCGTTGTAATAACCGCATTCGGGACAAACCCTGTGTGGTCTTTTTAATTCACCGCATTGTGAGCACTTTACGAGTTCGGGCATATCAAGCTTCCAGACGCTTGAACGCCTTTTGTCACGCCTTGTACTGGACACTCTTCTTTTTGGTACCGCCATGTGAGCACCTCCTTAACTTGCAATAGGGAACGATTACTGGTTATCCAAAAGCTGTTTCAATGCCTCAAGACGAGGGTCTATGGGTTTTTGACAGCTGCATTGACCGTTATTTAAATTTTTGCCGCAGTTCATGCATAACCCTTTACAGTCATTTTTACATAAAATCTTTGAGGGTAACGCAAGCAAGATGTCTTCGGTAATAAGCGGTTCCAATTCCAAACGCATGTCTTCAATCAAGAGAAAATCATCGTTATTTTCGTCGTTGAGCGATGTGACAAGTATATGTTCAATCGATAGCTCGAAACGCTCGTCAATATCGCCCGCGCAACGGTCGCACGGTATGCGCATTGCAGAAACTGCAGTCGCTTTCATTTTTACAATGCCCGTCTTATTAAATACCTGACCTTCAACTTTAAAAGGTTCAGGGAACGGTTTGTTTATACTGATAGAAACATCAGACAAATCAAGGTAAAAATCAAACGCGAGCGCAGAACCTTCGTTGTTAAAAATGTATTCCAGTTCAATAAGCATATATATTATCTACCCTAAAACACGCGCAGCAATTATTATATATACATACGCAGAATTTGTCAACAAAATTCAAAAAAAATTAAATTCTTTTGCCATAATCGAATATCTCAGCCGGAAGCTCTCCCGCTTCGGTTGAAATGGTGAAGGTGAAGTCGTTATTGGTTGTTTTACTCAGTTGACTGACTTTCTTTATAAATTCCGTTAATTCGTTATAATCTCTGCCGCCGACACTCAGCGTTGCGTCAATAAAAATATCCGTTATATCGTAATCCCCGGCGCAAATCCCGCATAAAAACCCAAAGAAGGAATCGTACCCCGAAATCCCAAAGTGGTCTGTACTGATAAGGCGTGCCCGATAGTTGACGTCATGGGTTAGTTTCGTGACCTTTTCTACGCAAACGACATTCCCTTTAGAATGCTCAACCGTTTTGTTGACCAGCTCAATAAGATACTTCGTTTTCCCGGAACCTTTGTTGCCGATTATTAATGAAATCATTGTAATCTCTCCCTTTTATTATTTTTGGAGTCTGGCTTCCAGCTCGCCGCGCAACTCCTCATACCCTTTTTTGCCCAAGAGTGCGAACATATTTTTCTTGTAACTTTCAACCCCCGGCTGGTCGAACGGATTGACACCGAGCAAGTAACCGGAGATTGCACATGCCTTTTCGAAAAAATAGATAAGCCAACCGAGGTTGTATTCGTCCATTTTTTGCATTTTTATCATGATATTGGGAACGCCGCCGTCGAAGTGTGCAATCGTTGTTCCTTGAAACGCTTTGTAGTTGACATAAGAGAGTGTTTGCCCTGCAAGAAAGTTTAGCCCGTCAATGTCTTTTGGATCAAAATTGATGATGATGTCATCATTCGCTTGCTCAAAAATAATCGAGGTTTCGAACAAAATGCGCTCGCCTTGCTGGATATATTGCCCTATGGAATGCAAATCCGTAGAAAAAACCGCAGAGGAGGGAAAAATACCTTTGCCGTCTTTGCCCTCACTTTCGCCAAACAGCTGTTTAAACCATTCACACATCATGGTAAAATCCGGTTCATAGCTCACAAGCATTTCAATCTTTTTGCCACTTCTGTAAAGAATGTTACGCAAAGCGGCATATCGATAACATGCATTTTGTGCAAAATCCGGGTTCATATATTCTTTCCTTGCATCTGCTGCGCCTTGCATGAGTGCATCTATGTCCACACCGGCCACGGCAATCGGCAACAAACCAACAGCGGTCAGCACCGAATACCTGCCGCCGATATTCCCCGGTACAACAAAGGTTCTATAGCCTTCTTTATCCGCCAGCTCTTTGAGCGTTCCTTTTGACTTGTCTGTTGTCACAAAAATTCTTTTTGCCGCTTCTTCTTTACCGTATTTATTGATCAATATCTCATGCAGAACTCTGAATGCAATTGCGGGTTCTGTCGTTGTTCCTGATTTTGAAATAATATTGATGGCAAAATCTTTGCCATCACATAGTTTTATGATATCGGAAAGAGTTGACGCGCTGATGGAATTGCCCGTAAAGTAAATGTTCGGTGTATCCTTATGAAGGCCATTGTTGGCTTGAGATTTGATGAATTCGATGGCTGCTCTTGCGCCTAAATAAGAGCCTCCTATACCAATAACAACAAGTGCCTGTGAAGTTTTGATAATTTCGGCGGCCACCTGCTTAATCGCTAAGAACTCCGCCTTGTCGTAATTTTCAGGTAAATCCAGCCAGCCCAAATACTTGCTACCGGCGCCTGTACCCTTGTGCAACTTGTCTTGAGCCGCCATGACCTCCGGCTCGATAGCGTCCATAGACTCTTTTGAAATAAAACCTTTTGTGTACTTTTCGTTAAGCTCGAGTAACAAACAGCATTCCCCCGCAACGTAGATTAGAATTGTATCTATATTGTAACCGATACAATTGATTATTTCAATAGACCTTGATTCATTTTATCAAAAAATAAAAATATTCACCCCTGCCCTGTATTTCGGGCAATTTCAGGCCTTGTAATCATTTAACCGCTTGACTTTCACGATGCTTTATTGCATTATAGGGAGAGTTGCCAATGTCAAGTTTATACTGCGCCCCTTCTTCGGGTCGGACGGCAACGAATGATTTTTTGATTTAGCACTGCAAACGTTGACACAAACTGTTTTGTGAGGGATTGACTATGAAAATCGTAATTATAGGCGCCGGAAAAGTTGGCGAAGAACTTTGCGTCAGTTTGGCCGCGGAAGACAATGACATCGTTCTTATTGAAAAGGATCCTCACCGGCTCGAACAACTTATCAAAATGGCCGATATTACCGGGCTCGTGGGTAACGGCGCCATATATGATACCCAAGTTGAGGCCGGTGTTGAGGAGTGCGACCTGTTCATCGCCGTTTCCCCCCATGACGAAACCAATATTATCGGCGCCATAACCGCAAAAAAAATCGGAGCAAAACAAACCATCGCTCGTGTTCGTGACCCCGAGTTTTCCTCACAAATGGACTTTTTAAAAACAAGCATGGGGATCACACTGATGATAAACCCCGAGCAGGAAGCCGCGGATGAAATCGTCAGGATGATTGAATTCCCTTCGGCACTGGGTATTGAACGATTTGAAAACGGACGAGCAAATGTTGTGGAAGTCCAGATTTCCCCGGACGGTCTGCTTATCGGGGTAAAAATCAACGAATTGCGCAAATCACACCCAAACGTCATGGTCTGTGCAGTCAACCGTCAAGACGATATTATCATTCCAACAGGTGATTTTACAATTGCGGCGGGCGACCACTTGCATGTTGCAGGCACATTGGCCGACCTTGATAAAATATATATTGCAGCCAAAAGCTACCGCAAGCGGTTGCGTTCAGCACTTATCATCGGTGGGGGTAAAATAACCGGGTATTTGCTGGAGCGTTTTCAAAAAATAAATATACATGTAAAAGTGATAGAAGTGGATCCGAAAAAAGCAGAGACATTGGCCGGCGAGTTCCCGACTTTTGAGATTATTTGCGGGGACGGTACCGACCAAGCCTTTTTAAGAGAAGAGGGCTTGGTAAATTACGACGCCGTTATCGCTTTGACAAACAATGACGAAGAGAATCTTCTTTTATCTATATTTGCCATGCAGCAAGGAACCAAAAAAAATATTTGCAAGGTAAACAGAACGGACTTGCTTAAGGTAATCGGTGATCTTGGCATCGACTCCATCGTCACACCAAGGCGGTTGATTGCCGACATGATTATTCGCTTTGTCCGCGCAAAACAAAACTCCGAGGGTTCCAGCGTTGATGCGCTTTTCCGCTTGGAAGACAATCGTGTGGAGGCTTTGCTCTTTCATATAACGAAAGATAGCAAAGTAATCAATATGCCCATAGGCGACATGCGCTTTATCGACGATTTGATTGTTGCTTTTATTTTCAGGGGCAATAAAACCATCTTCCCCACCGGCAGCGATATGATTTTGGCAGGCGATCGCATTGCCATTGTAACCACACACCCGAATTTGAAAGATATCGATGATATCCTTCTATAGTAAATAATATGTTGACAAACAGGGGTTAGAAATGAACTTCAGTATTATTCGTTTCGTCATGGGTCGCATCATGCTTGTAGAGGCTATTTTAATGGTCCCTTCTCTGGCTGTCGGCATTATATACGGTGAAGGCAAACAAACCATCGGTGCCTTTTTGCTGACAATGGCCGTCTTGCTCGTTTTCGGAGCGGTGTTGAGTTACCGCAAGCCGGAAACAAAATCTTTCTATGCTCGGGAAGGGTTTGTCATCGTATCCTTGGCATGGTTTTTGCTGTCCATATTCGGCTCCCTACCTTTTATACTCAGCGGGAGCATCCCGTCGTTTATCGACGCATTGTTTGAAACGGCAAGCGGCTTTACCACAACAGGTGCGAGCATTTTAAATGATATTGAAAGCCAGCCCCACTCCATCCTTTTTTGGCGAAGTTTCACACATCTGATAGGCGGTATGGGGATATTGGTCTTTACGCTTGCCTTGTTCCCAAAAATCGGTTCAAATGCCGTACATATTATGAAAGCAGAGGTTCCGGGGCCTTCTTTCGGGAAGCTATTGTCAAAAGTTTATCTGACAGCGAGGATTCTTTACATTATCTATCTTGGCATGACAGCCGTCGTTGTCGTCCTTCTCGTTATCGGCAGGATGCCGGTTTTTGACGCTTTCATACACGCCTTCGGCGCTGCCGGCACCGGCGGCTTTAGCAACAAAACCGTTTCGGTCGCCTACTACAACAGTGCTTATATTGATTACGTTTTGAGCATCGCTATGCTGATGTTCGGTTTGAACTTCAGTTTGTACTATTTGTTGTTGATGAAAAGATTTAAAACGGCCTTCCGAAATGAGGAACTCCGCTGGTATCTTGGGATTGTCGCAGCGGCTATGCTTCTAATCTGTTGGTTCGTTCGAGAACACTATCAGTCTTTCTCACTGATGGTACGCGATGTCTTCTTTACCGTTTCGTCCATTATAACAACGACCGGGTTCGCAACAGCCGATTTTGATAAATGGCCCTTGCCCGCACACATTGTTTTGTTGTTGTTAATGTTCTGTGGGGCCATGTCCGGCTCCACAGGCGGCGGTGTTAAAGTTGCAAGAGTCGCTCTGTACGCAAAAACTTTTGTTCAGGAAGTCAGACGAAACATCAACCCCAATCGAAAGCTCCCTGTCATTATCGATGGCAGACCCGTTGACGCTAATGTTCGGCGCAGTGCAAACAATTATTTTGTGGTGTATGCGGTGGTTTTCATTATGTTGCTACTGGTTGTCAGCATTGATTCAAACAGCTTTACAACGGCATTCAGCAGTGTCACCGCAACTTTTAACAACATCGGCCCAGGACTTGACGCGGTAGGCCCTGCCATGAATTATGCACAACAATCGAATCTGTCGAAAATTGCCCTGACATTCGCTATGATAGCAGGGCGCCTTGAGGTTTTGCCGGTACTGATTTTATTTTCGCCGCGTACATGGCGCAAGGTTTAGCCTTCAACTGTTTTTTTCGGGGGTATTATGAAAGTAGCTTTTTACACCTTGGGGTGCAAGGTTAATCAATATGATTCGCAAGCTGTGACCGAAGTTTTTGCGGCCAAAGGCTATGAAGTCGTCGGTAGTTATGCGCAGGCTGATATATACATCGTCAACTCCTGCACGGTTACCGCCGAAAGCGACCGAAAAACAAGGCAGGCTGTGCGCAGATTTAAAAGCATGCACCCCGAATCAATCGTTGTGCTCACAGGTTGCATGCCGCAAGCTTTTCCGAAGTCGGCACAGGAACTGCCGCAGGCTGATATCGTATTGGGCAACCGCGATTACGATGCGCTGTTTAGCTTGCTGGAGGAGCATTTATCTTGTGGAGACAGGCAAATCCAAATCACCCCGCACAATATGGGTGATGCGTACACAGGTACCGGCATCAACGGTTTCAAGGCCAGGACAAGAGCCGTTGTTAAAATTGAGGACGGCTGCGACCGCTTTTGTTCCTATTGTATTATCCCTTTTGCACGCGGCAGTGTTCGCTCAAAACCTCTATGCGAAATAAAGGCCGAACTTGAGGGGCTTGAAGCGGCAGGCTTTCTTGAAATTGTGCTGGTGGGCATCAACCTTTCCGCTTACGGGAGCGATAGGAGCAAAACCCTGTGTGATGCTGTCGATGTGGCATGCTCTTTTGAAAAAATCAAACGCGTCCGCCTCGGCTCTTTGGAGCCGCAAGGTTTGACAGACAACGTGATAAAATCGTTGAGCAGTCAGGCGAAACTATGCCCGCAGTTCCATTTATCCCTACAAAGTGGGTGCGATGAAACGCTTCGCAGAATGAACAGGCATTATACAACAGCCGAATATGAGGCCGTTTGCAACAAACTGCGTGCCACATTTAAAGACTGCACGCTGACAACAGATGTTATGGTCGGTTTTCCGACGGAAAGCCAAGATGAATTTTACGAATCGTTGGAATTTGTCAAAAAAATCAAGTTTGAAAAAGTACACGTGTTCCCCTATTCCCCTCGTTCCGGCACCAAAGCCGCGGCAATGAAACCACAAATAAGCAAAGGGGAAAAAGGAAAGCGTAGCCGCTTGATGATAGCGGCCACGCAGGAAATAAGAAACAGGTTTTTAGAAAGCCAAATAGGAGCAACTGTTGAAGTGTTGCTTGAAGAACACGCGCAAAGCGGTATGATGCAGGGGTACACCCCAAATTACACACCGGTTCGCGTTGCAGGGGAAAGTTTGTCCCCGGGCCGAATTTGCAGGGTGAAGATTACAGGGGTTGAAGACGATTTGTGCGTTGGCAATGTTGTTTATTAAGTCCGCCGTTTGGAAACAGGCAAGCAGCGTTTGAACTCAATGGGGGTAGCAAATTCCGTTTTTGTAGTGGCCGGCTTCCACGCCGGCCGGTAATGGTAAAAAGCATATTCA